>JBILQT010000457.1:0-4534 GCA_044373065.1 Sandaracinaceae bacterium | reverse complement strand
TTGTAGATCGCCATCACGTCGTTCAGGAGCTTGATGGCCTCTGGCTCGGGGCGCTGGAATGCGTTGCGTCCCATGATCGAACCGAAGCCGCCGCCGGCTGCGATGCCGCGGATCTCTTCGAGCACCTCGGCCGAGCCCTTTGCCTCGCCGCCCGAGAAGATGACGATGCGACGGCCGTCGAAGCACGACTTCACCACGTGCTCAATGCGCTGCGCGAGCGTCTCGTGGGGGATCTTCTCGTAGAACTTACGCGCGTCGTCGCGCTCGATGAAGGCCGTCGGCGGCTTCACCTTGATGACGTGTGCGCCGAGCTGACAGGCGATGTGTGCGGCGTACGCGATGATGTCGAGACCCGTCTCGCCCTGCTTGCTCATGCCGCCACGTGCGTAGCTCCAGAGCACCGTGGGAAGGCCTGCTTCGCGTGCCTCGCGGATGAGATCGCGGATCTGCTCGTAGGTCTCGTTGCGGGCGGGCGAGCCTGGATAAATCGTGAAGCCGATGGCCGAGCAACCGAGGCGCACGGCGTCTTTCACGCTCGACGTGAGGGCCGACTGCGGCGCGGCTGGGTTGCCCAGGAGGTCTGAGTTGTTGACCTTGAGGATCAGCGGAAGCGAGCCCGCGTGCTTGTGCGCGATGGTCTCGATGAAGCCGAGCGGCGCTGCGTACGCGTTGCAACCTGACTTCACCGCGAGGTTCGCGTGGTAGTGCGGATCGTAACCTGCGGGGTTTGGCTCGAAGGTGCGGCCCGGGCCGTGCTCGAAGCCTTGGTCGACGGGCAGAATGACCATCTTGCCGGTGCCCGCGAGCGTGCCCGTGTTGAGCATGCGACGCAGGTTGCCGATGACGCCCGGGGTCTCGCCCGCGTAGTTCGCCAGGATCTTCTCGACGTTCTCGCTCATGACTTCCGTCTCCTTGTGCGCAGCCACCACGGTCGCGGGCAGCATTTGGCGCGCGTCGAGACTTATGCGCGCAGCGCAGAGAACTCAAGTGCGTTCGCGAGGTCCGGGAGATGTGCCAACATTGCAATAAGATAGCAATAGTGCGCAATCGATCGCGGGAGGGTTCGGGTCAGCGGGCCCAGAGAAGCCGTCCAAGCCAACTCCGCAATGGGACAATGGGATGCACTTGGACGGGATTGTCCCAGACGTAGAAGACCGCGCCGCTTGTCAGGCGCACTTGAAAGACGGTCGTGCGCTTGAGCTCCAGCGTCTGCCTTTGGATGCGCCCAGCCTCCGGAACGCCTGGCCTTGCGAGCACTTCGTGCGCGGCTTCGATCACCTTGGAGGAGACGACTTGCTCGCCGCGGTAGCCACCCGAGGGCAGGCGCAGCTCGCTTATCGCGACGCCCTCCTCTCGGTGAATCAAGGCCCCGAGCGCCGCGCGCTCACCCAGTGCGAGCACAAGCTCGACGGGCAACGCCTCGGTCCCGAGCGTGCGAATCTCTTGGTGCGCATGGAGGCCCGCATGAATCGTTGGGACTCCGAGCACGCCGCCCTGTCCGTCGCATGTCTTGCAGAACACCCTCTGCCTTCCATCGCACTCGAAGCAGTTGAGCCTGCCGCCCCCGGCCTTCCCCGTTCCCCGGCACTCGGAGCACGGAACGCGGCCCTCGCTGCGACATGCCGCGCAGTCGAGGTGAATCTGTGTCCCTGCGAGCGCGAGGTATTTCGTCGTCCCGGCCTCTGCCTCGTTGGGAAATGAGATCTCGCTCGCCCATGGGTCAGGCACCACGGGCTTGAACGTCGGGCGCTTTGCGGGCCTCAGTTGGTAGCGAATCGAGCGGGTCTCGTAGACGGAACGCAGCACGACTTGCGTCGGGCCCACGGCCTCCACCGAGTCGATCGAGAGCGTCTTGGGATCCACGCGTGCCCATGGCTTGGCGAGGTGAAAGTCCGCGAGCATCTCCATCACGCGCTCTTGATCTGCCGACATGTGCGCATCGTACACGCCGCATTCACGCGCCATTCCGCAGTCGTGATAACCCCGCCTCATGCGCACGATCGACAAGCCCGGTGTTCATCCCATTCGGCCGCTCTTGGATGACCCGACCGTCACCGAGATCATGATCAACGGCTACCACCAGGTGTACGTGGAGCGGCACGGCAAGATGGTCGAAGTGCCGAAGGTCTTCTCGAACCCGAAGCAACTCGACGTGCTCGTCGACAACCTCATCGGAGCCACAGGGCGTGCGGTCACGGCCAAGCAACCGATGGTCGACTTTCGTCTCGAAGACGGCTCGCGCGTGAACATCTGCATCCCGCCTGTGTCGATCAACGGCGCGACGGTGACGATCCGCAAATTCACCAAATCCCTGAAAGACCTAGGCGATCTGGTGAAGAAGGGGACGCTCACCGCACGCATGGCGCACTTCCTCGCCTATGCCGTACGCGGCCGCTTGAACCTGCTCTTCTCGGGCGGCACCGGCAGCGGCAAGACGACAACGCTCGGCATTCTCACAAGCCACATCGGCCCGAACGAGCGCGTCATCGTCATCGAGGACACGGCCGAGCTCGACCTCGCATTGCCCCATTGCGTGCGCCTCGAATGTCGCCCTCCGAACATCGAAGGCTCGGGCGCGATCCAGCTCGCCGAGCTCTTGCGCAACAGCCTTCGCATGCGCCCGAACCGCATCCTCGTCGGTGAGATTCGCGGCGAGGAAGCGTTCGAGATGATCCACGCGATGACGAGTGGTCACGATGGCTCGATGGGCGTCATTCACGCGAGCACGCCGACGCATGCGATCTCGCGTCTTGAGCTGATGCTGCTCGCGCGTGGCCTCTCCTTGCCGCTCTGGGCGATTCAAAAACAGATCGCGACAAGCGTGGACCTCATCATCCAACACGTGACGATGCAGGACGGCGTACGCCGCATCACGCAGATCGCCGAAGTGAGCCGCGCGGAGAATGACCAAGTCGTGCTCAACAACCTCTTCGAGTATCGCCTCGATGGCTTCACCGCGGATGGCCAGTGCGTCGGAGAGTTTGTCGCAAGCGGCGTGAAGCCGCGCTTCTACAACAAGCTGCGCTTGGTCGCGGGGGATCCGATCGATGCGCTCTTGGCGCGGGGCCTCGCGTAGGCACTTGTCTTTTGATTTGATCGCGGCTTACGTCCTCGGGCCCTCCCTGCCGGGTTCTCGGCTGCTCGCAACTTCGTTGCTGCGCTGCTCTGCGATCGCCGGTGGCGCTGCCACGCCTCAGTCGGTCCCTGCGGGCGCGCTCGCGCTGAAATCAAAATCCTGCGTGCCTAGTGAGCGAATCGGTTGAACCCCGCACACATCCACGCTCTACAAATGATCGTATACACGCGCCATTCACGGAGGTCCTTGTGACGTCGTTTCGCTCTCTCTCGCTCGGTGTCTTCGCTCTCGTCTCTCTCTCCGCATGCGGTGCAAGCGCGCCCCCACGCAGCGCCTACGCGTCGCTCCCGACCACGCGCGGTGCACGCCAGATGGTCGAGATGACCGACATCGAAGAGGTGCGTGATGTGCTCCGAAGCGGAAGCACCACGTACGTCGCAACCGACAATGGCGTGCTCGTCTTTGCAGGCGAGGGAACGCCCACGCGCATCGGTCGCGAGCAGGGCCTGCCGAGCTTGGATGTGACCGCGCTCGCACTCGAGAACGACGGCGCGATTCTCATCGCAACCAACCGCACGCTCTCGCGTCTCGTGAACGGACAAGTCACCGCCGTCGAGGGCGCACCGCCCGTCGCGCGCATCGTCGATCTCGCGATCATGCAAGATGGATCCGCCTGGGCATGCTCCCTCAGCGGCCTTGCGCATCGCGGCGCAAATGGCTGGGAAACCATGGGCGAGAGCTTCCCCTGCACCACGCTCGCACCGACGCCCGAGGGCTCGATCTGGGCGGGCTCTGCGACCGGCCTCTACTACATCGAGGGCGATGTCGTGCGCGAGCATCCGATCTCCGGCGGCATCCCCGAGGGCTATGTGCGCAGCATCGTCCCGGTCTTGCCGGGCCAAGTGCTCACGCTCCTCTCGGGCCCCTCGCGCTCGATGCTCGGCTTCTTCGACGGGACGAAGTGGCATGCCTACACGCTGCCTGGCGTGACGGAGCGCGCGGTCGGTCTCACCTCGATCGAGGGCACTGGCACCGTGCTCGTCACCGAGGAGCGCACCTACGCAATCGTGCCCACGGGCGGCGGCACAGCCTTCCGCGCGATCTCCTCGCACGATGCGACGACGCGCAGCTTCCGCGCCGAGATGACGCCCGCAGCACAAGCCACTGCAGCCGCCGATGTCTCCGCATCCGACGTGCTTCGCGCACCGCAGCCGCTCGCCGATGCCGCGCCGGAGGCCTCGGCCAGCACGGCCGTTCCGCTCTTTGCACGTGAGCTCACCGCAACCCTCCCACCCGGTGCCTACCGCACCTTCCGCGATGGCCAGGACGGCTACGCGGCGATCACGAACCGCGGCATCGTGCAGCTCGGTGAGCGCGCGATGCGTCCGCTTCGCTCAAGCTCGCTCATCCCCGAAGAAGACCTTCAGGTCGTCACCGATCTTCAATCGGGCGTCTGGG
>JBILQT010000456.1:0-4543 GCA_044373065.1 Sandaracinaceae bacterium | reverse complement strand
TCAATGTCGGTGAGTTCGTGACGTCGCACCGAAACCGTAGATCACGTTCTCGAATTCGTGTCGATCCTCAAAGAAAGAGGATGTGCGGGTTTGAAGACACGCTCTAGCTCGGGAAACGAGCAACTACTTTACGTTGCGCGCACTGCGTCGCTACGATGGGGACGAGGTTGAGCGTGAGAATGACGAAGAAGATGAATCCGATGCGCGCAGTCTCCATCGCAGCAGCGCTCGCTGGTTGTGTGTGGAGCGGACATGCGAACGCGCAAGAGGCGGCTGCCGCGACCGCACCGCAGGACACGATGGCCGAGAGCACGGCACGCGAGGCAGACCTCACGGATCAGCAGGCCCGCGCGCACTACACCGTCGGTGTCGCGATGTACGACGCAGGTCGCTTCCCCGAGGCCGCGACGGAGTTTCAGGCTGCCTACGACCTCTCGCATCGTCCGCAGCTTCTCTACAACTGCTACGTCGCCTACCGCGATTCTTCGCAGCCACGGCGTGCCCGAGACTCGCTTCGTCAGTTCCTGATGGAGGTTCCGGATGCGCCCAATCGCATCCATCTCCAGGCACGCCTTGAGGCAATGGACGCTGAGATTGCCGCGATTGATGACGCGGCAGCGCAGCAAGAAGCACAGCGTCAGGCTGCCGAGCAGGCCGCCCGCGACGCCATGGTGGCGCAACAAGCGGCCGAGGCCGACGCGCGACTGGCCCGTCAGCGTCAGCGCCCTTGGTGGCCCTGGGTGTTCACCGGAGCAGGTCTTGCCTTGACTGGAGTTGGCATCGGCATCGCCGTCGACGCAGGGAACCAGGCCGAGGCTTTGCGCCGTTCGTGCACGGACCCGGTCACTGGCATGCTCAGCTGCCCAACGGCACCACAACTCGTGCGCCCGCTTGATCGCGCACCCGCAATTCAGACGCAAGCAGCGATCGCAGATGCGCTTTGGGTAGCTGGCGTCGCAAGCGCCGCGGCCGGCCTCATACTTACATTTGCATTGGACGACGATGAGCCGAGCGCGCCGACGGCCTCCGGCTCCTGTTCCCCTACGGGCTGCGAAGTCCACGTCCAGGGCACCTTTTGAAAGGCGAACCGATGCGCACGCTTTCCCTACCCTTGGTTGGTCTTGCGATGAGTTTGGCGACCAGTTGCTCCGTCGCCGTGAGCGACTTGAGTAACATCCAGGCAGACTCGATGGGCTGCCTTCAGCAACCAGAGCTTCGAACGCAGCGCCGCGATGCCGTCATCGCGCTCGTGAACATGGAGGCGCACGGCTCGCAGAAGACCGTTGCCACCGTGGTGCGGCGACGAAGCGATCTTATCCAAGCCCGTGCCATCCTGATGCCGACTGGGGCCGCAGCGCTCGGACCGCGGCGCCTCATGCTCGACACACGCACAGACCCGCCCACCGACGGACTTCGTTGTGTGCTCATAGATAGAAGTCCGATCAACGCGCTCGTTCGTCTTCCTAATGCCTTGCCCGAAGACCAGCCCAACGATGGCCCCTACCGAATGGATTTCTGGTCGGATCTGAGCCGCAGTGGCGGCACAGTCGACGCCCCACCAACGGATCATAGTTGGAGCGCAAATATCTGCGACAACGGGGCATTTGTCTTCGAGCACAACCTCGGCTTTCAACCACTCACCGAGTTGGCGGGCGCGGGCGACTTTTCGACGTCGCTAAACCCAACCCTCCTCCTGCCGGCGCTGGCGCGGAACTCTCCCGCGGTCATGGAGATACCGATGCGCGACCGCGAAGCGTTCATCGCAGCGACCGTCGAGAGACTGCGCACACTGCCTTTCGTCGTCACGGTCGAGCGCGCGCAAACGACGGTCGGGTATCTCGTGACCGAGCTTGAATGCTTGCAACCCTCCGCTGCGGGCGACGTAACGATTCGCATTCCCGGCATCGGGGACGGGGGCGCATTCCACGACATCCAGTTCTATTTCGATGCGCAGCGCAACGGTCGCTACAACGAGGAGTGCGATCCGAGTTGTCGCACAACAGTCGCAGCCGACGAGATGGGGAACGTGATGTTCACCCTCATGGACGCGGCCGGTGGGGCATGTCAGTTCCCTGCCAACTTCCACCGCAACGGAACCGCCGAGGCATGCGCGGTCATCCCAGCGCCCACCGTTGAAGAGTTCGCAACACCAGGTTTCGGACAAGCGATCGCGCCTTAGTTCGCATCGTCAGCCAACAAAGAAAGGCCCCTCGCGGGGCCTTCTTCATTCCGTCACCTCAGGCCATCGCTGGCCCGCGTGATCACGCTGTCACTTCCTCCGCGCTGCCCGCCTTTGCGCGCACGGCAGCCGCGCCGACGAGCTTCACGGCTGTCTCCACCGCGTCGCGCAGCTTCGCGTCGTCGATGAGCGCGTTGCGCGCCTTCTCGCGGCCCTGGCCGAGGCTCTGGCCCTCGAACGAGTAGTAGCTGCCGTTCTTCTCGACCTTCTCGAGCGCGATGGCCGTGTCGAGCAAATCGCCGACCGCATCGATGCCGATGCCGTAGCGGATGTCGAACTCGGAGAGCTGGAAGGGGGGCGCCATTTTGTTCTTCACGACCTTCACGCGTGTGCGGTGACCGACGACTTCTTCGCCGACTTTCACCTGGCCCACGCGGCGCACATCGAGACGCACGCTTGCGTAGTACTTGAGCGCGTTGCCGCCCGTCGTCGTCTCCGGCGAGCCGAAGGTGACGCCGATCTTGTGACGCAGCTGGTTGATGAAGAAGATGGTGGTGCCCGTGCGATGCGCGATGCCCGTGAGCTTGCGAAGGGCTTGGCTCATCAAGCGCGCCTGCAGGCCCATGTGTTGATCGCCCATCTCGCCCTCGATCTCCGCCTTCGGCACGAGCGCGGCGACGGAGTCGACGACCACCAGATCCACCGCACCACTGCGCACGAGCGTCTCGACAATCTCAAGCGCCTGCTCGCCGTTGTCGGGCTGGCTCACAAGGAGCGACTCGGGCTTCACACCGAGGCTCGCTGCGTAGCGAAGGTCGAGTGCGTGCTCCGCATCGACGAAGGCCGCAATGCCTCCTGCACGCTGGCATTCCGCAATCGCATGCAGGGTCAGCGTCGTCTTGCCGCTCGACTCAGGGCCGAACACCTCGACGATGCGTCCACGCGGGTAGCCGCCACATCCCATCGCCGCATCGAGCGAGGGCGCGCCTGTCGCAATCGTGAGCACAGGCTCCAGATCACGTGGCTCCCCCAGGGCCATGATCGCCCCCTTTCCGAACTGCTTCTCGATGGCGGAAACGGCCGACTGCACTGCGCGAAGCTTCTCTTTGATCGACATGATTTCTATCACTTTCCAATATGAACAAGACAACACAACCCACCTGCACACCGTGCGCACGTAGGCATCCAAACCCCGCGACATGCGGGGCGTAGTCAGGGCGTTCCGAGGGCGCCGCGTCGGCGCGCTTCCAGGTTCGCGGAGCCTCAGCTCGCTTGTGCGCTCACCGGTTTCACGGGCACTTCGTCTGCGCCGCGGTAGCGAAGCGCCTCGGCCACATCGCCAGTCGTGATGCGATCTCTCGCTGCGAGATGCGCAATCGTTCGCGCCACACGGAGGCTTCTCGCGAGGCCGCGCATCGAGAGGCCAAAGCGCTCTCCAGCGCGGTCGAGGAGCTGGCGCGCATCTGGCTCAAGCTCGCTGAGCTGCCGTGTGAAGAGCTGCGCTGCGTTGCGCGGACGTTGCCCGTCTTCGAGGTCGCCATTCATCTCGGCGCGATGACGCGCTGCCACGACACGCATGCGCACATCGGCGGTGGGCTCACCCACGGGCCCGCTATCGACCTCCGCCATGCGCACCGGCGAGAGCCAGACGCGCAGATCAAAGCGATCCAAGAGCGGCCCCGAGACGCGTGCTCTGTAGGCCTCCACGCGTTGCGGGGAGCATCGACACACACGCTGCGGGTCGCCCGCATAGCCACACGGGCATGGATTCATCGCGCCCACAATCAGCGCACGCGCCGGCATCACGACGCGCTCCTTCGCGCGTGCAATCGCCACCTCACCGCACTCCATGATCGTCCGGAGCGACTCGACGGCGGTGCGATTGAGCTCGGGCAGCTCATCGAGAAAGAGCACGCCGCCATGCGCGAGCGTGACCTCACCCGGACGCACTGGGTCTCCACCACCCACGAGCGCAGGCGCACTCGCCGTGTGATGCGGCGCGCGAAAGGGGCGCCCAGTCGGGACGCTGAGCCCTGCAGCACTTGCGATGGTGGCGATGGCCAAGCGCTCATTGCGCGAGGGGCTTGGAAGAAGGCCCGGCAGTCGTCGCGCGAGCATCGTCTTGCCCGCGCCGGGAGGGCCGACGAAGAGGAAATCATGCTGACCGGATGCTGCAATCTCAAGCGCGCGCTTGCCGCTGAGCTGACCACGCACGTCCGTCAGGTCGGGCTCCAGCGAGAAGTTGTGATGTGATTCAGACATGATTGCGATAGGAGCGATTTCAAGCGTCTTGCTCAGGTGGCCCACGCACTCATCGAGGGTGCTCACCCCGCGCAGCTCAATCCCCTCCACAAGGCTCGCCTC
>JBILQT010000130.1:0-19775 GCA_044373065.1 Sandaracinaceae bacterium | reverse complement strand
TCAGGCAAGCGCGGAGGTGTACTACGCGGGAGGTCACATCGGTGTGCTCGCGCGCTTGACCTCGCAGAGAGAAAACGACAGCGCTGCGCGATGAACTACGACGACCCACTCCTGCCGAGCGGAACGCCCGACATCTTTCATCTCGCGCCGATCCCCGTGTTCATGAAGGTCTTCGAGGGCGACGCGCTTCACGACGAGGTCTACGATTTTGGCCTGCGTCATCTGAACGAGAAGCAGAAGCGCATGGGGCAGGAGCTTCCCGATCAATACGATGCGGAGAGGCAGTCGAACTACACGCCGCGTGAGCCGCTGCGCGAGCGGTGGACGGAGAACACCGAGTACAACCCAATCGGCAGCCGCTTCCATGTGCCGCCGAATGATTTTCTCTCGATCGACCATCCCGGCATCAAGACGCTGCGTGAGCGCATTCAGACTTCGCTCTACACGCTGCTCGACGGAGTCGGCATCGAGCACAGCAAGCGCTCGCGCATCACCGAGAGCTGGGCGCAGTACTACGAGCCCTCCTCAGGGCGCGGACACAACCAACACAACCACTGTCGTTGGAGCGCCGAGGAGGAGCCGATGATGGCGTTCGCCGGCGGCTACTACCTCTCCGATGGCGAGCCTGTTCAGGACCACCCGTACAGCGGCGTGCTCTGCTTTCATCTTCGCGGGATGACGCATTTCGTAAGGCCGAAGAAGGGCATGCTGATGATCTGGCCCTACGACATCGTGCACTCGGTGAAGCCCTTCTACGGAAAGAAGCACCGCTGCGTGATCAACTTCAACATCCAGCCCACGCGCGGCCCCATCGACCGCGTGAAGGGCGCGCTCGGGGCGCTCGCGGGGAAGTAGTCGGGGGAAAGTCGGGGGAGGAATCGCGCAACGAATCGTGCATGACCGGTGACCAAGCCGTGACTGCCGCGCTTTCGAAATGCCCTGACACTTCTCCAATGCAACAGGCGCTCGAGGAGACCACCCGCGCATCGACACCCGAGAACAGCGCCCAGGAGCATGCGCCGACGTTGGCCGAAGAGGTGGTGCACGCCATCACACACGGCCTCGGTGCGGTGCTCGCGATTGCATTGCTCGCGTTGCTCGTGAGCGAGGCGTCAACGCTGCTTCATCGCGCATCGGCGAGCGTGTTCGGCCTGAGCCTCATCTCCGTCTACGTCGCATCGACCGTCTATCACGCGCTTCCCGCGCGCTGGCAGCGCGCCAAGGCCTTCCTTCGCATCCTCGATCACGCAGCGATTCACCTGCTCATCGCGGGCACCTACACGCCCTTCGCGATCGTTGCTGTCGGCGGCAAAGTCGGCGCGGGCTTGGCCATCGTCTCGTGGGTCGTGGCGGGCTTCGGCGTGATCGTCGAGACGACCCCGTTGCGTCACTCCTCACGCCTCTCGATCGCGACCTATCTCGGCGCGGGTTGGCTCGGCGCCTTGAGCCTGCCCTTCCTCTGGTCGGTCACGCCGTGGTCCACGCTTGCCTGGCTCCTTGGCGGCGGCCTCGCCTACACCGCAGGTGTGCCCTTCTTCCTGCGCGAGAAGCCGTGGATGCACGCGCTCTGGCATGGCTTTGTGCTCGTGGGCAGCCTTTGCCATGCGCTGGGCGTGGCCGCAGTCGTGTTGCCGTAGATCGCGCCGGAGTTGATCTGAGACCGCTCAGATTTTGGTTTCAGCCTGCGGGTGCTCCCCATGCTCGCAACTTCGTTGCTGTGCGTGGTGTCCGCGCCACGGCGCCCGGAAGGAGTGACTGAGGCGTGGCAGCGCCACGTCGCAAGGAACGACTGAGGACGTAAGCCAGGATCAAACCAAAAGATGAGCGGTCTAAGCGATTCAGAGGCCGACATCGGCGCGTCAGTTGCGGTAGGTTCCGCCGCATGCAGCTCTCCGCAGAAGACCCGACGCTCGGCCTCTATCAAGTGCTTCGTGAGGACGGCTCCGCGCATCCCGAGCACGACCCTTTCCTTGAGCGCGAGCTGCTCTTGCGCATGTACGAGGGGATGCTCCGCATTCGTCGCATCGATGAGCGCATGCTGGCCAAGCAGCGTCAGGGGAAGGTCGGTTTCTACGGGACGATCACGGGCCAAGAGGCCACGCCGATCGCGACGGCCTTCGCGAGTGAGACGCGCGACTGGGTCTTCCCCGCGCTGCGCGAGAGCTCGATCATGCTCTGCCGCGGCTTCTCCCTCGTGACGTGGATTGCGCAGGTCTACGGCAACGCGGGCGATATCCAGAAGGGCCGTCAGATGCCGAGCCATCAGGCCGGACGCGCGGTGAATCAAGTCGGTTGGTCCTCGTGCATCGGGCCGCAGGTGCCGCAGGCCGTGGGCGCTGCGATGGCGATGAAGCGCATGAAGGATGACTGCGTCGCGATTGGCTTCCTCGGCGATGGCGCAACGAGCCAGCCGGACTTCCACGCGGCGATGACCTTCGCTGCGATCGAGAAGCCGCCCGTCGTCATCATCTGCCAGAACAATCACTGGTCGATCAGCGTGCCGACGGAGAAGCAGACGGCCAGCAAGACCATCGCGATGAAGGCACACGCCTACGGCATCCCGGGCCGTCGCGTCGATGGCAACGACATCCTCGCCGTCTATCGCGTCGTGAAAGAAGCCGTCGATCGTGCGCGCGCGGGTGGAGGCCCAACCTTCATCGAGTCGGTCACGTACCGCATGGGCCCGCACAGCTCGAGCGATGACCCGACGCGCTACCGCAGCAACGATGAGGTTGCGATGTGGGCCAAGCGCGACCCGCTCGCACGCTTCGCGACGTACCTGCGCCGCGCCGAGGTGCTTGATGATGCGACGCAGGCCGCGCTCGAGAAGAAGCTCGAAGACGAGTTTGAAGCCGCGATCCTTGAGGTCGAAGCCTTCGGCCCGCCGACGCGTGATTCGCTCTTCGAGGATGTGTACGCGGTGACGCCGAAGCACCTGATTGCACAGCGCGAGGCCGCACGTGCGATCCCCGACGCTCCGTCTGGCCACTGACGCGAAGATTGCTTGAAGGACGTTGCGTTGCGACGTCGCTTGGCGACGCAGGCACGCTCAACTCGTGTAACGTCAAAGGCACATGGCGCATCTCTTCTTGTCCGGTAACCAGCGCTCCGGGAAAACGCTCCTCCAGCTCATCCTGTGTAGCCATCCCGAGATCACGATAAGCCCCGGCACCAACGTCATTGCGCGCGTCCTCTACGGGATGCCCAAAGACGAGCCGCTGAGCGAGACCAACATGCGCGAGTTCAAGCGCACGCTGCAGAAGGACCGTAAGTTCAAGGCGTGGCGCGTGGATCATCGCGTCTACCAAGAGAAGGTCGCGAAATACACGAAGGTCACGACGCGCGAGGTCGTCGATGACTTGATGACGTTCTTCCGCGATCAGACCAAGCCAAACGCGCGCTACGCAGGCAACAAGAAGGGCTGCTACTGCAAAGACGCAGACCTCGTGAAGCGCGTCTTTCCGGAGGCGAAGTTCATCTTCATGCTGCGCGATGCACGTGGCGCCGTGTCGTCGATGCTGGAGACACAACCCGAGCACGACATCACCTCCGCGAGCCTGATGTGGATGATGAAAGCACGCCGGATTCGTCAGCTCTCGGGGGAGTTCCCGAAAGACGTCTTCGTATGTCGTTATGAATCGCTGGTGCGAGACCCAGAGCAGATGTGCCGCGACATCTGTGCCTTTCTGAAGCTCGACTACGCGCCCGAGATGCTCGCGAATTATCGGACCAACGATGCCATCCGCCATCAGACGGACACGACGCATCACGAGACCTACGACGCCATCACGACCGCGATGGTCGATGAGTGGAAGACGCACCTCACCGAGGATCAGATTCAGATCGTAGAAGGTCTCGTCGGCGAGGAGCTGGAGAGCAGCGGCTATGAGCGCTCGCTGGTCAAAGCGGGCCTTGTCGATCGCGCGAAATTTCGGGCGCGACGCACGAAGGAAATCGTCGCGTGGGAACTCGGACACGCGCAGAAGAAGCGTGTGATCGGCTAGTGAAGGAAGTCGCAATGCGTGCGAACAAAAGTGTCTGCTTCATCGGTGGCGCAGGGCATTCCGGCTCGACCTTGCTCGGCATGGCCCTTGGCTCTCATACCCAAGTTTTCTATGCAGGCGAGGCACGCAAGAGCCTCTTCTTCGGCAACGAGAAGAAGGCCCTGCGCAAGCGCATGTGCAAAGTCTGTGGGCCCAGCTGCGAGGTCTGGACGAAGCTCGATCGGCAGGAGGGCGAAGACCTCTACGAGGCACTCTCACGCCGCACGCAGAAGCCCATCGTCGTCGACTCGACGAAGTCGCTCGAGTGGCTGACGGAGCAAAGCCAGCGCGCTGCAGCCGAGGGCGCAAAGACGCATCTGATCTTCCTCGGCCGTGACGGAAGAGCCGTCATTTCATCCGGGATTCGCAAGTACCCGGAGGAGAGCGCGGAGGAGCACACGCGCAAATGGAAGGCGCAGATTGAGGCGACCGAGGCATTCGCGAAGAGCTTCCCCGGCGATGTCACGCGCGTGCACTACGAGGCGTTTGTGACGCAGCCGAGAGAGACGCTGACGGCACTCGCCACCATGCTCGGCATCACGTTCAACGAGGCGATGTTGAGCCCTTGGACAAGCGAGCAACATCCACTCGGCGGCAACGCCGGGACGCAATCGCTCATCGAGGGCGCGCAGACGCGCGTGGGCGGTGCGCTCGAGATCTCAGGCGCGAAGAAGGGCTACTACGCGGAGCATCCGCGCGGCTTTGTGCTCGATGAGCGCTGGCGTCGTGAGCTCACTGAGGAGGCGCAGACGACTTTCGAGTCCATCGCCGGCGAGACAAACCGAGAGTACGCGTGGCCGCTCGAAGGCTCGAAGGAGACGACATGAACGCGCTGACGCAAGAAGGCATCGTGGAGACCTTGGAGGGCGATTGGGCGCCGCCTGGGGGACGCAAAGTGGAGCTCGTTTTTCGTACGGTCGGCGAGCGCACAAGCGACCTCGCCCTTGAGCTCGCCATCAAGCACGTGAGGCCCAACCGCGTGCACATCCTTCGCGATGTGAAGCCCTTCGCGCGCGCTGTGCGACGCATGCTCGAGCTGCCGCACAATTGCTCGCACGTCGTTCACATGGATGCGGATTGCTTGATCTTGGAGGACATGCGGCCCTTCCTCGATCACAACGATTTGCCTTACGTGGACTGCTACGTGCGCGACCGATTTCGCGGTCGCATCCACTGCGGCGTGCATGTCACGGCGATCGATGTCGTCCGCAAGATGCGCGACATCCCCGACCCCACCGATGACCTCGCCTTCGTGCTTCGGCCCGAGAGCCGCCTGCGCAACCTCGCGCTCATCGAGCTTGGCTATGAGAAGCAGCTCAAGACCTTCCACATCCTTCACGATCACTTCCAGCGCTACACGGACATCTGGGCGAAGTACGCCCTGCGTGAGCTGCGAAGCCGCGGCGAGTTCCACAAGAAGCGCCTCGCGAGCGCGATGGTGAAGTGGGGCGGAGGCCTGGATCTCGATGTGGCGCGCAACGCTGTCGATCACGCAGCGCAGCTCGTGCCGCTCGACGCGAAGCCGAAGATTGTCGACCTCTACATCCGCAACCTCCCCTACACCGCGGAAGTGGAAGTGAAGAAGATGGGCCTCAACCAAAGTGGCCAAGTGACGATGGCAGAAGTGGAGAAAGCAATGAGCGAAGACATGGCGAATCTTGGTCCCACAACGAAGCGCACGAAGGTCTTTGGCCTTGGCCTCTCGCGCACCGGAACGCGCTCGCTCACGGCGGGCCTTCACGTGCTCGGCTTCGACACGATTCACTATCCGACCGACAAGGCCGCACTCGACACGCTCATCCGCGGCGATGCGCGCTTTCCGCATCTTGAGCACTACGACGGCATGACGGACATCACCGTCTCTCCGTACTTCGAAGACCTCGACAAGAACTACCCGGGCAGCAAGTTCATCCTCACCGTGCGCGAGGAAACGGGTTGGTTGAAATCATGTCGAAATCATTGGACAGGTCGCTCCGCGTTTGAGGTGTTCGATGGCGAGCCGGGCACGCCCGAGGCCGAAGAGCACAAGACGCACATGGAGATTCGTCGCTTCCTCCGCGCCTCGATCTACGCGGGCTACGAGTACAACGAGGAGCGCTTCCGCCGCGCGTATCGCCAGCACGTCGAGCGCGTGATGCACTACTTCAAGGATCGTCCGGACGACCTGCTCGTGCTCAAGATTGCCGAGGGCGAAGGCTTCGAGAAGCTCGCGCCCTTCCTCGGCGTGCCCACGCCTGTGCAGCCCTTCCCGCACAAGGGCAAGCGCTTGAGCGAGCGCATGGCAGAGAAGATCAGCAACCTCGAAGTCGACGACTGATCGACCACGGCCTTTGCCGCGCCTGATGTGCCGCCCCTAGGGCACTTATCTTTTGGTTTGATCGCGGCTTACGTCCTCAGTCGCTCCCTGCGACGTGGCTCTGCCACGCCTCAGTCGCTCCTTCCGGGCGCGCTCGCGCTGAAACCAAAATCTTGCGTGCTGAAAGAGCGAATCAGTTGAGCTGCAAACTGCCTTAGAAAGAGTGCGAACGTGAAACGATCGACGGACCCCTCCGGCCTGCTCGGGCTTGATGGGAACTCATTGGCGAAGAGCGTGTGGCTCTTGCGGCTCGCCTTTCGCGTGGCGCCGTGGGTGATCCTCACGATCGCGGCCTGCACGCTCGTCGCTGGCGTCTTGCCCGCGGCGGCCGCTTGGGTCGGTCGACTGCTCGTCGATGAAGTCGTGCGGGCACTCGCCGAGTGGAACGGTTGGGCGGCGCACAAAGAGCGGCTTTGGCAGCTCATCGGCCTTGAGGCGTCGATGATCATCGTGATGCTCGCCGCCACACGGGCACAGACAGCCGCGCAGTCGATCTTGAAGTCGCGCCTCACCAACGGCGTCACGGATTTCATCCTCCAGAAGGCGCTCACGCTGCGTCTTGAGCACTACGAGGACCCAGACATCCACGACCGCTTGATGCGCGCGCGTCGCGATGCGGGCGTGCGGCCGTACAACCTGATCACGGGCGTCTTCACCGTCCTCAAGAACGCGGTCACGTTCCTCTCCTGCATCGCCGTGCTTGCGCAGCTCTCCATGTGGGCCGTGCTCGTCGTCGTGCTCGCAGGCCTGCCCGTCTTCATCGCGGAGCTTCGCTTCTCGCAGCGCGCCTTCGATCAGCAACGCAAGCGCTCACCACAGCAGCGTGAGCAGGCCTACCTCGAGGCTGTTGTCTCGCGCGAGGACTTCGCGAAAGAGGTGCAGCTCTACGACCTTGGCGCGCGCTTCATGGACCGCCTGCGGGTCATCACCAAGCGCATCGAAGACGAGGAGCGAACGATCGCGATTCGCCGAAATCTGTGGGGCTTTCTCTTCAACCTCCTCGGCACCCTCGCCTTCTACGGCGCGTATGCGTGGATCGTTCGACGCACGGTCAATGAGCACCTGAGCCTCGGCGAGATGACGATGTACATCGCCGTCTTCAGGCAGGCGCAGGGCGGCGTGACGGCGGGCCTCGCAAGCCTTGGTTTGATGCTCGATGATCAGCTCTACCTGCGCGACCTGCAGTCCTTCTTGAGCTTGCCCGTGGCAATGCATGTGGGCACTGCAACGGAGGGCCCGGACAAGACGGCCGGCCTCTTGGTCGAGCACGTCTCATTCACCTACGACGGTGCGAAGAAGCCCGCGCTCAATGACGTCAGCTTCCATGTGGCCCCTGGGCAGATGGTCGCGCTTGTCGGACAGAACGGCTCGGGCAAGACGACGCTGCTCAAGATCATTACGCGCCTCTACGACCCGCAAGAGGGCCGCATTCTTCTCGACGGGCTCGATGTGCGTGAGTGGGATGTGAACGCGCTGCGCAGGCGCTTTGCCCTCGTCTTTCAAGACTTCGCTCGCTTCAAGATGAAGGCCGGCGAGAACATTGGCGCGGGCGACGCCGAGCATTGGATGGACGAGGAACGCTGGGAGCGCGCAGGCAAGCGTGGCCTCGCACATGAGTTCATCGCGGGCATGCCAGACGGCTATCACTCGCAGCTCGGCAAGTGGTTTCGCGGCGGCACCGAGCTCAGCGGCGGGCAGTGGCAGAAGGTCGCGCTCTCACGTGCCTTCATGCGCGAGGACGAGCAGATCGTTGTGCTCGATGAGCCGACGGCTGCACTCGACCCCGATGCCGAGCAGGGCATCCTTGAGCACGTGCAGGAGATTCGCGGCAAGCAGGCCGTGCTCTTGATCTCGCATCGCTTCGGCTCGGTACGCATCGCCGATCACATCCTGGTGCTCGACCGCGGTCACATCCTCGAAGAGGGCGATCACGAGCACCTCATGGCGAACAACGGGCACTACGCGCGCCTCTTTCAGCTTCAGGCTGCGGGCTTCGCGGCAGATCCGCCGAAGTCATCGCCAAAGGCAGCCGAGGCTCAAGAGGCTGTCGCCTTCGATTGAGCTCTTCGATGAAGCGTGCTGCGCGCTTGTTCCGATCAGCGGACGTTTTCTGTATGCTGAACCGAGGTTGCTGGTTTCCTTTTCAGGAAAACACCGCGGAGTTCTTATGCGCACTAGACGTTTCGTTGCCGTTCTTTTCGCCCTCTGTTTGAGTGCCGTCGCGCTTCCCGCGGCCGCTCAAGCTCCCCTGCTTGCAACCTTCGGCGGACCGGAGGGGTTCGGACCTGGCACCGCGCCCAACGGCGGCGTGGTTGCACCCAACGACGACGGCTCGTCGGCGATGATCAGCCTGACAACAGCGTTCCCCTCGGGCGTGCGCTTCTTCGGTGGCCCGTACACGACGTTCTACGTCAACAACAACGGCAACATCACGTTCGCGGGGCCACTCGGCACGTACACGCCGAACCCCTTCCCGGTTGCCTCGCGCCCGATGATCGCGCCCTACTGGGGCGATGTGGACACGCGTGGATCGGCACCGCGTACCGCGAACAACTACGTCGTCTGGCATATGACGCCCGGCCAGCTCGTCGTGACCTGGCACAACGTCGGTTACTTCAACAGCCACGACAACTTGAAGATGGACTTCCAGCTCATCCTGCGAAACACGCTGGATTGCGGCTCGGGCGACTTCGACGTGGAGTTCCGTTACAACCGCTGCGAGTGGACAACGGGCGATGCGAGCGGTGGCTCAGGCGGCTTTGGCGGCACGCCCGCACAGGCCGGTTTCGACGCTGGCGACGGCGTGAACTTCGTCGAGATTCCGGGCTCACGCACAGGCACGATCCACACGACGCTCTGCACGACCTCGAACGTCGGCACGCCTGGCGTCTGGCAGTTCTCAGTGCGCGGCGGCTCCGTCGTTTGCCCCGGCGCAGGTGAGACGTGCACGGTGCCGGATGCAACGGGCGTTTGCAGCCTCGGCGTCACGGCCTGTGTCGGTCGCGAGGTGCGCTGCGTGGCGGTTGGAACGCCCGCGATGGAGCGCTGCGACAACGTCGACAACGACTGCGATGGCACGGTCGATGGCGCTGGCCTTTGCACGGGCGCGGGCGAGGTCTGCGTCGGTGGTCGATGCATCGCGCCTTGCTTTGAGGGCGGCTGCTTCGCGAGCGAGACGTGTACGCCCGAAGGCGCGTGCGTGGAGACGGCCTGCGTTGGCGTGACCTGCCCCGCAGCGAGCCGCTGCGTCGGTGGCGAGTGCGTCGGTGCATGTGACGGCGTCACGTGTCCGCACAACCAACAGTGCTTTGCGGGTCGCTGCGTCGATATGTGCGACGTGCTGACCTGCGGCATGGACGAGGTCTGCTCGGACGGCGAGTGCATCCCCGAGTGCCCGTGTCGCCCCTGCGCCGACACCGAGATCTGCGGCGCCGATGGCGTGTGCACACCGATCGGCTGCGACGTCGTCACCTGCGACCCAGGCTTCTACTGCGAGGGCGGAACCTGCCTCGATGCTTGCGCCGGTGTGAGCTGCCCGTCCGGTCAAGAGTGCGCCGTTGGCGAGTGCGTCGACCTTCCACCCACGCCCGATGCTGGGCCGGTCGAGCGCCCAGACGCAGCGGTTCCTGAAGGGGAAGACGCTGGCTCTTCGATGAACGACTTCGATGGCGGCGGCATCCTCAACGAGGTCGATGCCGGACGTCGCACACGCACCCCCGGCGGTGGCTGTGGCTGTCGCGCAGGTGAAGGCTCGTCAGAGGGCGGCATGCTCTTCGGCCTGGCCATGCTTGCGCTCGTGATTGGGCGTCGCGCGACGCGTCGCAACTGAGGAGAGCACATGACGCGCTTGGCTTCATCGCTCTCTCTCGCCTCGCTCTCGGTCGTGGTGGCCTTCTCGATGGGCTGCCCCAACAACACGGGCGAGGCTGACACCGGCATCGGCGGTATGGACGCGCGTGTGCCTCCCGGCGTCGATGCGCCCGCACCTGGCGTCGACGTCTACGTCCCGCCTGGCGCGGACGTGGGGCGTCTTCCGGATGTGCGCGGCGCGTGTATCCCGACGATCGAGATCTGCGGCGACCGCATGGATCAAAACTGCGATGGCCGTGACATGAGCTGTGGCGACACAGACCGCGATGGCATCGAGGCCTGTCGCGCGGGCCAGGCGCCTCCCGCTTGCGACTGCGACGACGCGAACAACCAGGTCTATCCGCCCTTCATGGGCATCAACGGCGGCGCCGAGCAGTGCGACGGCCTCGACAACAACTGCAACGGTCGTGTCGATGAGGCGGCTGCGTGTTGCGAGGGTTGTGCATCGCTCGGTGCAGACCGCGGACGTGCGGACGTCTGCGACGAGACCGGCGCGTGCGATTGCTCCACGGAGCCCGGGACTGGCCCCTGCGCTGCGGGTCAAACCTGCTGCACCGATGGCTGCACGGATACGACCACCGACATCAACAACTGCGGCCTCTGCGGCTCGGCATGCGGCGTCGAATCCGATCGCTGCGCGCCTGGCGGCGATGGACGCGGAACGTGTCGCTGCGGCACAGCAAGCCCCTGTGCCGATGCGCGGATGTGTCGCTCGGGTGCCTGCGGCTGAGCGGACTGAGGTGGTCTGAGAAGGAGGCGCTGCGACTTCGGTTGCGGCGCCTTTCTCTTCGGGGCGTGCGGTGCCCCGACCTTCCCGGGTGGCTTCCTCTCGCCATCCTCGAAGGACGGGTGTACGTCTCCCGCGTTGGCTCGCGCTCCAGCGCCTTTCGGCCCCCCGCGCAGCACTTCGGACAGCACTTCGGCAAGAGCCCCTCGGACACGCTCCGCTGGGCCACAGAGCAAGGGATTGAACATGGCGAACAAGACGTTTGACGCAATCGTGATCGGCGGCGGCCCTGGCGGTTACGTCGCGGCCATCAGGCTCGGACAACTCGGCCTCAAGACGCTCTGCGTTGAGAAGGAGAGCATGGGCGGCGTCTGCCTCAACTGGGGCTGCATCCCGTCGAAGGCACTCATCGCGGCCTCCGGCTTCGTCGAGAAGGCGCACAAGGCCTCGGCGATGGGCATCACGGTGAGCGGCGTGGAGGTCGACCTCAACAAGATGCAGGACTGGAAGAACGGCATCGTCAAGAAGCTCACCGGCGGCGTCAGCGGCCTCGTGAAGGGCGCGGGCGGCGAGATCGTGCTCGGCAATGCAACGCTCACCTCGAACCGCACGGTCGAAGTGACGAAGGCCGACGGCACCAAAGAGAGCTTCGATGCGACCAAGGGCATCATCGTCGCGACGGGCGCGGAGGTGATCTCGCTTCCTCACCTGCCGGTCGACGGCGAGGTCGTCATCACGGCGAAGGAAGCCGTCTCGCTCCGTGAGGCCAAGGGCACGATGGTCATCATCGGCGGTGGCGTCATCGGCATGGAGCTCGGGATGGTCTACCAGAAGCTCGGCATGAAGATCGTCGTCGTGGAGATGATGGATCAGCTGCTCGGCCAGACCGACATCGACCTCGTGAAGGTCGTCGAGAAGACGTTCACCAAGGCGGGCGGCGAGGTCCTCTACAAGACGAAGGCGACCAAGGTGGAGCGCGTTGGCAGCAAGGCCAACGTCTCGGTCGAGGGCCCCGACGGCGCGACGCGCGTCATCGAAGCAGAACGCGTGCTCGTCTCGATCGGCTTCAAGCCCAACTCGAAGAACCTCGGCCTTGAGGCACTCGGCGTGAAGCTCGACCCGCGCGGTCACATCGTCGTCAACGACACGATGGAGACGAACGTGAAGGGCGTCTACGCCATCGGCGACGTCATCGGCGGCCCCTACCTCGCACACAAGGCGAGCAAGGAAGGCGAGATCGCAGCCGAGGTCATCTCGGGCCACAAGGCCGCGCGCGATTGGCGTGCGATGCCCGCCGCCATCTTCACTGAGCCGGAGATTGCGACCGTCGGCATGAGCGAGCGCGAGGCCAAGGCCGCAGGCCGCAAGATCAAGATCGGCAAGTTCCCCTTCGCAGCCTCGGGACGCGCCATGGCCGTCAGCTCCACCGAGGGCTTCATCAAGTCGATCGTCGATGCAGACACGCATGAAGTGCTCGGCGTCGGCATCGTCGGACCGGAAGCCTCGGACCTCATCAGCGAGGCCGCGCTCGCGCTCGAGATGTGCGCCTACGCCGAAGACGTGCACCTCACGATTCACCCACACCCGACGCTCGGCGAAGCCATGATGGAGAGCTTCAAGCACGCGCTTGGCGAGGCCATCCACATCGGCAATCGCTGAACCGAAGTCGCTGAGCACAGCGACTTCGCAGGAACGCGGCGCCCTCCTCGGAGCGGCGCCGTTTTCGTTCCGTCTGCGATTGAATGCCCGGCATGCGAGCCTCGTCGCTCCAGGATGAAGCGCGCGCTCTCACTCGTTGCCCTCCTCGCACTCTCCGGCTGCTATCGACGCGCCATCATCGAGACGCGGTACGTCCCTGCGCCGCAGCCACCCGTGGTCTACGTGGGCGGCGCGCCCGCACAGAGCGCTGCACCGACTCAGGGCTCTGCGGGTGGGATGGCCTCGGGCGCCGGCTATGCGGGAGGCCCAGCGGGCGCGTCGATGTGCGCGGCGCCCAACTTCGCCATCGATGATTGCCGCATGCGCTGCAGCGTCGACCTCATCCACGGCACCAGCGATTGCCAAGGCCCCGTTGCCGTCATCGCGCAAGCAGGGCCCCGCGCGCGTCTCTCGGTCGACATGTCGGCTGCGCGCGCACTCGTGATGGAAGTGGAAATCTGCGACCCCGCGGGCTGGGTTTTCCATATGAGCGATTCACCCACGGGCAACGGCTGGGGAGGCGATGCCGCGACCACCTCGAACGACGCCGAGTTTCACCTCAACGCCGCAAGCCCGAACGTCGGCATGGCCGTCTATGCGAGCGACCTCGCGCAAGGCCGCTATCAGGGCGCAATGCAGAGCCATGTCTTCGACGGAACGCACGGCTGCGTCACCCGCCGCATCCTCGTCGCCGACCAGCAACTCGCAACGGACGACGGCCTCTCGATGTGCGACCCCGCGCTCCTTCGCATCAACCCGCCGAGCGACGCCGAGGGCACGCCCGATGCGATGTGGTGGGTCAGCATTGGCGGCACATTCCAGAGCTCAGGCCGCGAGGGCGCGGGCATGCAGCGCATGACGTTCTGTTTGCAGTGAGCCGACTCAGACTCGGACGCAGACGCAGACGCCGTTTCCGACGCGGACTCCGATTCAGACGCAGACTCCGATACGGCGACCGATGTACGATCGGTGCGCCGTGACAATCCTCTTCGACATGAAGCTGAAGATTGCGCCACGCGCGAGCGGCTGGTGATCGAGCACGCGCTCATCGCCCTCGTCATCTTCGCCTTCGTCCTCTACGTCAGCACAGGCCTGCTCGCCGACCTCGCGCAGAGCGCACGGGCGTACGGACAGTGGTCGCGCCTGTTGGCGCTCAGCCGCGCACTCCGCTTCGTCCCGTTGCACTCTGCACGCGCGCTCGCGGGGATGCGTGCGCGAGCGCTCGCGGGGTTGGGGCGTCACGACGAGGCCCTTGCTGCGCTTCAGCCGCATGCATCCAGAGACGCGACCTTCCTCTACGACTTGGCCGATACGTATCTCTGCGCGGGTGACATGGCGCGGGCCACAGAGACGCTGATGGAGGCGACGAGGCTTCATCCGCAGCACGCACCGAGTTGGCTTGCGCGTGCCTTCCTTGAGGTGGTCGTGGAGCACGACACGGTGGCTGCGCGCGCCTCACTCGATGCGACCAAGACGCTCGCGCTCCATGGGCTTGAGCCCGCGCTCCGAGCGCTTATCGAGGGCGCCGCCACACTCGAAGAGGGCGCGTGGGATGAGGCGGCCGCGCAGCTCTCGTACGAGCTTGAGTTCGCATGTGAGGCGCTCTACGAGCCGCCTGATCTCTCGCACATCGCGTCGATGTACCGCAGTTGTGCGAGGGCCGATCGGAAGCGGGCCGAGCAAGACGTTGCCGATGAGCGCGCGTGGCTCGGAGGGCATCCGCATGTGCTCGCGCATGTTGATGCGGTCATGCGAAGGCGGCGCTGAGCAAGGCTCGGACGTCAGTCGATTAGGGGAGCAGCTTGGCGAGCTTCTCCGGGTCGGCGCGAAGATCGAAGATGTGCCCGCAAGCGAGACAGACACTCGCCTTGATCTCGGGAGCCGCGAGGGCCTTGCGGAATGCGCTCGCGCGCTAGAGCATGATGCCCGCGCCGAAGACAGCGCCGGCTTCGATGTTGGTGGACTTGCAGGATGGGCAGGGGGTCGTGGTCATGCGGAAGAGAGTATCTCCGAGCGGAACCGATTCGGCCGCAGAGTCGGACGCGGTCGCAGACTCGATCGCAGCGTCCGATTCAGTGTCCGCGTCCGATTCAGTGTCCGCGTCCGACTCAGTGTCCGCGTCCCTCACGCCGTTGGCGCAAACAGCACGACGCTCACATCGCTCCCTGCAAACGCATCGACGATGAGCGGCTCCACATCGACCCATGCGAGCCCTCCGAGCCCGCAGCCGAGCGGCGGAATCGCAATCGAGACGATGCCGCGCTGCTTCACCTGCAGCACCAAATCCGCGAGGCCGTCGCGCACGTACTCAAGCTTCGAGGGGTGTCGCCAGTGCTTCTTCGTTGGGAAGTTGATGATGAAGCGGGGCGCACCTTCGGCGCGCTCGAAGACGTGCATCCTGCCGACGACGAGCTCGCCCGCATCGCATGCGTGCGCGTAGGCGACGAAGTTCTTTGGGAAGGCCTTCTTGAACTGAAGCGCAAGGCCCTTGCCCATGACGCCGTCGGTGTTGACGGGATTGACGATGGCATCGGTGGTGGCCGCGAGAATGTTGCCGGCGGTGAGTGTGATGGGCATAGCGCAAGCGCATCGTGCGTGACGCACGCGTCGCGGTCACAGACTCCGTCGCGGTCACAGACTCCGTCGCGGTCACAGACTCCGTCGCGGTCACAGACTCCGTCGCGGTCACAGACTCCGATTCAGTGTTCGATTCGTCGCACCAGAATGCCAAGCGCCTCACCGTGCCACTGCACCGTGACGAACTCCGATACGCGGCACCCTTCCCCCTCCATCACCCCCACGACGCCATACGTCTCCATCAGTCGACGCGGCAGCTCCTCAGGCGCGCACGGCGGGTGCTCAAGGTTGAGCTGAAGCATCACGATGCTGCTGCGAAGTGTCGTCACCTCCAGCGCGCCGAGGCAGCGACGCAGGCGAAGCCCACTGCGACGCATCCCGCGCCCCGCGTTGTGCTCCTCGGGCGCGCCGAGCGATGCGGGGATGCGCGATGCGTCCGCGCCGAGATGAAGGCCTGCGATGTGGCCTTCGAGGAGGAAGGTGCGGATGGCTTCGGGGGTCCACATCGCTATTCAGTCGAGTCCACGGTGAAGTCCCAGAGTCGCACGCCGCGCTCGGCAACCGTGCCGCTCATCACGGTGATGATCGGCAAACCTTCACGCCGTTCGAGTCGACCTCGAAGCACCGCCGGCGAGCACACGCCGATGGGGCCTCCGCAGATCAGGCACGCGGTGAATCGCTCAAGTGCGCGCCTCGTCTGGTCGACGTTTTGAACCTCCAGCAGCGCCGCCCCGCGCAGTACGTCGAGGTCACGGCTCAGCACTTCATCGCTGCTCGTCCCAGACGAAAGCAGCGCCGCCCTTACAATGCCGGGCTCGCCCCACACGACCAGCAATCCAGCGACCGACAGCTCACAACCGAAGTCGGTGGCGGTGAGTTCTTCAACTGCAACTGTCGGACGCATCCAGCGGGTTTGGCAGGTCGTGCTGAGGATTCAACCCCGCCTACCCGACGTACCAGCGCCACGGCGCGTTCGCCTCGGTGAGAAACCGATCCGCCACGGCCTCAGACACAGTCCCAGACTCCGACTCGGTCGCGGAGGTACATCACGCCAACCGAACGCCCTTACTCGCACGCAGCAGGGATGTTGCTCAGACGATCGATCACCGCGTTGATCGCCGGGCCAAAGCTTGCGTTGCAGATCGAGCTGACACTCACCGACGCTCCCTGCGCGGCGAGTCCAGAGGCGACCTCCACCATGCGGATCGGGGGGAACGCCAGGCCGTTCGCTGTGCTGCACGAGGGCTCGAGCATGGAGCCCGACGCATCAGCCCGCGGCGCCATGTTGGGATGACTCAGTACAGACGCGAAATCGCCTGCGGCTGCGGCACTCTCGGTCTCGGGAGGGATGCCCGCGATGACTGCGAACACAAGCTGGGATGGGTCGCGGCGAAGACCGAGGAACCCTTCGACGTAGCGGCTCGTCGAATAGACGATGCTCGGGTCATTGCGGTACGTGTTGCAGCGGAGGTTGGCTGGCACGCTGGAGAAGCGTGAATCGGTACCGAAGAGGCTGTAGTCGGACACCGAACAATCCTCTTCATCGCTCAACACCACGAGCGCCAACGTCGAGTTCGGTCGAAGAAAGCCACCGTTCACGCCGCCGCCGTGTCCCGGAAGAATTCCTGGGAGTCCAGACTCGGCGTCGTAGAAGCGAGCGGGCGTGTATCCCGCACGCGTCCAGGCTTCAGGGTTCTCTGGGGTGAGTGCCTTGAGCGGTGCCTCAAGCTGTTGCTCGAACGCGCAGCCGGCTGTGCCCAAGTTCGCAACGCAGCTCAACGTCGAGGCGAAGCTCGTTGAGTCGCCGCCGCGCATGAACTCGAAGGTGCCGCTGGGATATACGGCTGAACAAGGCTCCGTCCCGGATTGACTCGTGCTCCGAAGCACGCCGTCGTCGCCAAGCCCAGGGATGCAAGTGCGGACGTTCATTTGGTTCCCGGCGCCCATGTCGGTGCTGACGAACCCAACATGCAGCGAGCGCACGGGCGTGAAGTCACGCACTCCGTCGCCGTTGCGATCGCCCGACGTAAGCGTCTCCACCAGCCGTGGCAGCTCCGCGATGAGGTTGTTTTGCTCCTCACGCATGGAGCCCGAGTTGTCGACGACGAAGAGCAGGTCGATGTCGCCTGCTGCACAGGGGTCGAGCGAGATATCGGCACGTGGCGCATCGGGAGTTCCCGCATCGCGCGTCCCACACGCGAGGAGCTCATCGCTCAGTACTGACATCGCGCGCTCACCGAGCACATGTCGTCCGAGATCAGACAGCGATTGGTTCGCGCGAACTCCGCCGCGCAGCCGTTTCGGTCAGCAAGCGCGCGAGCGTCGATCACCGCACGCGTGCAGCTCGCCCCCACACCCGTGCATCGCGCCGCAAGCTCGCACGCGCGATCGATCTCCGAGTCACTGAGGCGGCTCGTGCCTCCGCAGCCAGCAAGGGAGAGGGAGACAACAAACCCAACGAACAGATTCTCGATGTTGGTCATCGGGGGGACTAACGCGAGGTCGACCGATCGTCGCAGCCACAGTCTCCGTCGCAGCCACAGTCTCCGTCGCGGCCACAGTCTCGGTCGCCACAGTCTCGGTCGCGGCCACAGTCTCGGTCGCGGCCACAGTCTCGGTCGCGGCCACAGTCTCGGTCGCGGATTCCGATTCAGAGTCCGCGTCCGATTCAGAGTCCGCGTCCGATTCAGAGTCGGCGTCCGATTCAGAGTCCGCGTCCGATTCAGAGTCGGCGTCCCTCACGCCGTTGGCGCAAACAGCACGACGCTCACATCGCTCTCCTCAAACGCATCGATGATGAGCGGCTGCACATCGCCCCATGCAAGCCCTCCGAGCCCGCAGCCCAGCGGCGGAATCGCGATCGAGGTGATGCCGCGCTGCTTCACCTGCACCACCAAATCCACAAGGCCATCGCGCACGTACTCAAGCTTCGAGGGGTGTCGCCAGTGCATCTTCGTGGGGAAGTTGATGATGAAGCGGGGCGCACGTTCGGCGCGCTCGAAGACGTGCATCTTGCCGACGACGAGCTCACCCGCTTCGCATGCACGTGCGTAGGCGACGAGGTTCTTTGGGAAGGCTTTCTTGAACTGCAGCGCGAGGCCCTTGCCCATGACGCCGTCGGTGTTGACGGGGTTGACGATGGCATCGGTGGTGGCCGCGAGAATGTTGCCGGCAGTGAGCGTGATGGGCATGGCGTGAGGACATCATGCGTCACGCGAGCGAAATCGAAAGGAGTGCGAGCGCGTATGAGCGCGATGCAGGTGGCGACACTCTCTCGATGCAGCGCGCGCTTCGCCCGATACCTCAGCGCGGTGGTCGGCCGCGTCGCCCACCCGGTTTGCGCGATCACACTCGTGTGCAGCCTTCTCTCGGCCTGCTCCGCTTCTGCACCACCCTGGTCACCCATCGCATGCAACGAAGCGAAAGCCGCTCTGGAAGAAGCCGTCTTTCCCGGTGGCCTTCTTCAGCCTACGCCGCGAGGCTTCTGCATTCGCGGATGCCCATGGCTGCGCACCTATCGCGGCGCGTCGGGCTCGTGCTTCCGCCACGAGTTGTTCATGGTGTGCTCGCACGAGGAGCTTGATGCCCTAGACGACCCCGTCTGCGCCGAGTTCACTCTTGCGCCGATCCACAGCGAGGACGGCGTGATGTACGCGGGAAGACGGGTGCGGTCGCATTCGCGCTGACGCGGTCGGAGAGCAACCTCTCGCCATCGGTCGCGGCCGCACTCTCGGCCGTAGACTCCGATTCAGAGTCCGCGTCCGATTCAGAGTCCGCATCGGTCATCAGCTTCGTCGCGCTGCAATGCCCAGCGCCTCACCGTGCCACTGCACTGTGACGAACTCCGACACGCGACATCCTTCCCGCTCCATCACGCCCTCGACGCCATACGTCTCCATCAGTCGACGCGGCAGCTCCTCTGGCGCGCACGGCGGATGCTCGAGGTTGAGCTGAATCATCACGATGCTGCCGCGAAGTGTCGTCACCTCCAGCGCGCCGAGGTAGCGACGCAAGCGCAGCCCACTGCGACGCATCCCGCGCCCCGTATTGCCCTCCTCGGGCTCGCCGAGTGATGCGGGGATGGTGGATTCGTCCGCGCCGAGGTGGAGGCCTGCAATATGGCCTTCGAGAAGGAAGGTGCGGATGGCTTCGGGGGTCCACATCGCTATTCAGTCGAGTCCACGGTGAAGTCCCAGAGTCGCACGCCGCGCTCGGCGACCGTGCCGCTCACCACGGTGATGACCGGCGAGCCTTCAAGCCGTTCGAGTCGACCTCGAAGCACCGCAGGCGAGCACACGCCGATGGGGCCTCCGCAGATCAGGCACGCGGTGAATCGCAGTGCCCGCCTCGTCTGGTCGACGTTTTGAACCTCCAGCAGCGCCGCCTCGCGCAGTGCGTCGAGGTCACGGCTCAGCGCTTCATCGCTGCTCGTCCAAGACGAAAGCAGCGCCGCCCTGACAATGCCCGGCTCGCCCCACACGACCAGCAATCCAGCA
This sequence comes from Sandaracinaceae bacterium, assembly GCA_044373065.1. Lineage (GTDB taxonomy): Bacteria > Myxococcota_A > Polyangia > Polyangiales > Sandaracinaceae > JAFLCL01. Next base: position 8 of record JBILQT010000130.1, on the reverse strand, counting down.
ACCGAGAG
>JBILQT010000129.1:0-19825 GCA_044373065.1 Sandaracinaceae bacterium | reverse complement strand
AACCTCGGGGTGGGCCTCCTCGGCGTCGCGCTCGCCGATCACTACGACACCAGCTTCGAGGGTCTGCTCACCTCTCACCTCACACGCGACCTGGGCATGCTCGACACCCACACCCGCGAGTTCGCCGACACCTCGCGCATCCAGCTTGGCTACACCCCGGCGGGTGAGGAGGTGCCTCCGGCGACCATGGGTGTGCTGGCGCTCTCCGGAGAGCTGCTCTCCACGGGTGAAGACATGCAGCGACTGCTGGATGCATTGATCCATCCCCCGACTGAGTTGGCGCCTGCGATTGCGCTCGCGACAACGCCGAGCGTCGCGGTGCCGACGATTGGCTACGGCATCGATGTGGTCTCAAGGCGCGGGATGGATCTTCGCGCCAAGAGCGGAGAGCAGCCTGGCTACGCCTCGATGATCTTCTGGAGCCCGACGGAACAAATCGGGGCTTTTGCGATGACGAATGTCGGCGGCGCGTCCCCCACACTCGTGGCCCTCTTGCTGGACTTGCTCGAGAGGCTCCGGTAGCGGTCGCGCTACGGCTCTGCGTGGGCTCTGGCTCCTCGCAAGCGGCTGCAGCCGTATCGCTCGCAGTACGAGGCCACGAGGAAGCGCAACCGTCGCAAGCAGCAGTAGCGCCCTCGCATTGCGAACACCCGCGCGGGCGCGCCCAAGCCCCGCGCGGGACATCGTGATGCCTCTCCAGGGACGAAGAAAACGCCACGCGGGACAAGGCAAAGCCGCACGCGGGACATGCGAAGTGCCTCGCGGGACATTCGAAAAGTCACCCGGGACATCCCCGGCGCACGCAGCCCGTGTCCCGGGCGCCTCTCGTCGTGTCCCGGACGACAAAAAGCGATGTCCCGGGCACGTGTTCCGATGTCCCGGGCGCCTCTTTTCATGTCCCGCATGACGCCTCCTTCAGTCCCCGGCGGGTGTGCGCGTGTCCGGCGGGCGTGTTGGCGATGCGCGTGCGGGTTTTGGCGATGTGAGCGCCTGGTTGCGAACTAGCGAGCAGGTGGGTCGGGGAAGGCCAAGGACGGGAATGTGTGACGCAGCACGTCCTCGCTGAGCGCATGCAGTTCCACCTCTTCGTGGAGCAGGGCCTGGCATTCACCTCGCCATGCGTCCTCGAAGTCGTCGCGGTGTTGCGCAAGGCGCAAGCGCTCGATGGCGGGCGTGACCTTGTGCTTCACGTGGTGGCCCCAGTCATCGAGGTAGTCGTCCGCCCACATCGCGCCGTGCCGGAGGATTCGCAGCGTCTCTTGTCCCTCAGGTGTGAGCCCGATCGGCATCCATCGGTCTTTCGGGTTCATCTGCACAAAGCGGATGTGCGTGCGTCGATCGAACGAAGGATGCGAGGGGTCGAGAAAGAGCGGCGTCTCTTCCCCCGGGGGCGATGCGCCAAAGGGCAGCTTGGTCGAGCCCGCAGCGAGCGGAAAGTGATCGTTCTTCCCCGAGCGGTTGCAGAGCGCGCAGGCGAACAAGAGGTTCTCCCACGTCCATGCGAGCCACCAGTACTGCGAGAAGGGCCGGTAGTGCTCCACGTCATTGAAGTTCATGCGCGTTCGGCACTCGCAGTAGCAGCACTTGCCGTGCTGCATCGCGACCAGCTCACGCTTGACGGAGTTGTAGGCCTCGCGATGCGCACTCTCGCGGCTCGGCTGCACCGCACCGACGGTCTGAAGCTGAGCGGTGCGCTTCGCGGCGAGCCCCACCGGCTCCGCAGTTCGCGTGATCCGGATCACTGCGCGGCAGTCCGTTCGACGGGCTCCACATCAATCTCGACGCCATGGCCGCGAAGCTTCGTGAGGAGCCTCTGCGCCAGCGCGTCCTCCTCGTCGGTGCGCCGCGATTTGTACGCAAGCTCGTAGTAGCGCCGCATGTCCTCGCTGAGCGGCGCAGCCTGCACGCCGAAGAACTCTCGATTGAGCTCCGACCCGGTGAGCAGCATCGGCACCACGTCATTCCTCGGCTGCGCCGTCACATCGCCCGTCTCCGGATCCTGCACGAGCATGATCACCTCGCCCTTCTCACAGCCCGCGAGCACGAGCGGTGAGTGCGTCGTCACGATGAACTGCATCTTCGGAAAGGTGCGCTTGAGCCCTTGGACAATCTCGGTCTGCCACTTGGGGTGAAGGTGGAGATCGAGCTCATCGACGAGCACGAGACCTTCCATGTCATCGAGCGCGACTTCTGTGCCTGCATCGAGCCAGACGTGACCGATGATGTCGGCGACGAGCGAGACGACGGCTTGGTAGCCCTGAGAGAGCCAGACGGCGGGGAGCTGAACGGTGCCTGTCCCGGCGCGCATCTCGAAGCTGTGCGCATCGATGAGTGCAATCTCCTTCGCGGCCGTACCGCGGCGCTGCAGGTCGACGCCCTTCATGTTCGGAACGCGGAGGCGCTCCACCAACGCCTCGCGAAGCACCGCAGAGAACGCCTTCGCTTTCTCCTCGCCGAAGCGCCGGAGGAGCTCGTCACTGAAGCCGGTGCCCATCGGCAAGTAGCGAAGGTCGAAGAGACTCTGGAGCCGGTCCAACTGGAAGGTAGAGCCGTCTGTTCGCTGCAAGGGGGCGGTCAACACGCGCCCGGTGCCGTACGCAGCAACAAACCAGTGGGGAAGTCCCTGCCCGCGTGCTTCATCCACGGGATTGCTTGGAGAGACCTTGTCGACATGCTCCATCAGTTGCGTCGCCAGCCTCGTTATGTTCTCCCGCATCGACGCTCGGAACTCGGTCGACCGGTTCTGGCCTCCAGCGACAACCAGCTTCTCTATCGCGGCATCTACGTCGAAGGTGGGAGTGGGTTGCGCAGCTGGATCGTAGTGAACCCGATATCCGACACCGGTCCTAGTGACGGCGGTCCGAGACTCGAGTTCCGGCGCCAACGCCGATGCGGAGTCACGCATCGGGTAACTTCGCGGATGGGGCGTGTCACTAAACCCGAATCGTGCTTCGGCCACAGCATGAACACCTCGTCGCCGGTCCAAGTACGCCGCTGGGTCGTTCACCAGTTTGTTGGCGAAGACCGCACCAGCCGAACTGAGCGCAATCGTTCGCAGCAACGTCGTCTTACAAGTCCCATTCTCCCCAACGAACACGGTCCACATCCGCGGCGTCCCATCGTCGTTGACGAACGACGCCTCCAGCTCGCGCATCAGCTTGCAATTATTGACCTTGAGATGTCGGAGGTACATGCGGCGGCGACGGTAACATCGCGCCCTTCCATCGTAACGAAGTGTGCAGACCGTGCCACCCTCGTCCCCATGGGTGCCTTTCCCGCCTGCCACATCCACGGCGACTGCGACGTCGAGCTTCTCTGTGAGCACGCCGCCGTCCAAGTCACGCGCGGTCTGCTCCATCCATCGCACAGCTGCCTCTCACTCTTTGTGCTCTGCACTCCGTGCATGAAGGCGCACCCTGAGCTCGCACCGCTCGAAGGCCGTGAGCTCGACCTGTGCTCTCCCGCGTTCGGCTTGGCCTCAAGGGCCTTCGAACACGAACCGCGCTGCAGGATGTGCGTCGATGCTGCCCGCATCCACGGCGCGCGCACGCGCGGTGAGCCCGACCCCTTCGTCGTCTACGAGCGCTCGCTCTGGCCCATCGACAGCAAGCTCAGCGAGCTGCGCGCGTTGCTCCAGCGTCGCTTCACGTTGCCTGCGATGCAGGTCGCTGCGGGTAGCTTTCGCGACCCGGTGCGGGTCGAGGTCTACGGCATCCTCGACGCCTCCACGCAGGACGAGATCACGGAGTGCGTGAAGACTTTCGTCGCAGCCCTCACGCGCAACCAAGCGAAGCTCACCTTCTTCGAGGCGATGGTCGTGCACGAGTGGGTGAGCGAGGACGGAAAGTCGCGAGGGCGAAAGCACCGTCGTGATCAAGAGCGTGTGCTGCGTGTCGAGGTATTTGGCTGAGTGCGATTGGACGAACCGAAGCGAGCCAGTCCGTAGCCGTGCCACCCTCGTCCCCATGGGCCTCTACCTCTGCAACGTTCACGGCCTGGTCAGCATCGCCCTCCTCTGCGAGCACGCGGCCGCGCAAGTCTCACGTGGCGTTCTCGACAGAACCCATGCCACGCCACTCAATCAGGTTTGCAGCGCATGCATGAAGGCGCACCCGGAGTTCGCGCAGCTCAAGGGGTTGGATCTCTTCGATGCGGCCATGGAGGATCCGGCGCTTGGTCCCGCAATCGACGCGATGTGGGAGTTCCGCACCAAAGCCCAATGCGGCATGTGCGTCGATGCCGCGCGCATCCATGGCGCGCGCAGACGCGGTGAGCCCGACCCCTTCGTCGTCTACGAGCGCTCGCTCTGGCCCATCGACAGCAAGCTGGTGAACCAGCTGCGCGCCTCGCTCCTGAGTCGCTTCACCTTTCCCATCTCCGCCATGTCGGGAAGGACATCCGAGTCCTCACTGAGTGTGCTTGCGGGCAGCTTTCGCGACCCGGTGCGGGTCGAGGTCTACGGCATCCTCGACGCCTCCACGCAGGACGAGATCACGGAGTGCGTGAAGACTTTCGTCGCAGCCCTCGCGCGCAACCAAGCGAAGCTCACCTTCTTCGATGCGATGGTCGTGGAGCACCGGGTGAGCAAGGACGGCAAGTCAGGACTGCAAACACACCGTCGTGAGCAAGAGCGTGTGCTGCGTGTCGAGGTGTTTGGCTGAGTGCGCCTCACGGCGAGGTCACCGCGTCGTCGGGCAGATTCGCTCGGCCCTCCCGTCGGGCCTGCGCTCGTACTCCTCCTCGTCGTCGCGCAGCACCGTCAGGTCGACGCGCTGAAGCGCATCGCTTGCGCTCGACTGCGCGAGGCTGAGCACCTGCACGACGAGGCGCTCGGCGGTGATGCCCATCGCGAGGAAGACATCGCGCACCTCTTCGACGCGTGCCTGGGCGAGCGCTTGCTGCGGTGGGGTGTCCGCGTAGGCGGTGATGGCGAGTGTGTGGACAGGCGTCCATCGCAACCCTTGTTCGCCTTCGGCTCCTGCTCGGAGGACACCGACGCCCTCGGCCATCTGCCTCGCGAAGGCCTGAAGCGCAGCGCGCTCTGCACGCGTCGTCCGTGTGCCCGCGAGGAAGAGAACGGGCGGGGTGACGCGCGTGACGCCGTACGCGAGGCAGCCGCGATCGGGGCAGCCATCCTCATCCTCAAGGCCGTTGTAGGTCTCGGGGTTGTTCCTGCATGAATCGGCCGTGTCGGGGATTCGGTCCTGGTCGTTGTCCGGGTCAGGACAGCCATCCTCGTCTTCAAACGCGTCGATGTCCTCGGGCTCGTTCGGGCAAGCATCTGCGGCATCCAGGAGCGCATCGCTGTCGTTGTCCGGGTCGGGGCAACCATCCTCGTCCTGATGCCCGTCGACATCCTCGGCCTCTGCGGGACAGAGGTCGCTCTCCGCAGGCGCGCTTGCAGGCACGGCCTCGCGCATCGCGCCACCACAGCCGACGAGGAGGAGCAGGGTGGCGAGCGAGAGGTTGCGCATGGAGAGAGCGCATCACGTCGCACGCGGCGCGACAAGCGGCCTGTAAGCTCGCCGCATGGGCGTCTATCGCTGCAGCATCCACGGAATGAACGGCATCGCTGCCCTCTGCGCGCACGCCGCGGACCAAGTCGAGCGCGGCCTCCTCGAGCCCACGCACATCGCATCGAGCATTGAGTGTTGCGAGGCGTGCTTTCGCAGCGACCAGCCCGTCGAAGAGGAAGCCTGCTGCGCAATGTGCGTCGATGCAGCGCGCATCCACGGCGCGCGCACACGCGGCGAGCCGGACCCTTTCTTCGTCTACGAGCACGCGCTCTGGCCCATCGACAGAGAGTTGCTGAGCGAGCTGCGCACATTGCTCCTCCAACGCTTCACCTTCCCCATCTCGGGCATGTCGAGCGACGAGCCGCACCCCGCCCTCTATGTCGTGGAGGGAAGCTTTCGAAGCCCAGCGCGCATCAAGGTCTACGGCATCCTCGATGTCACCACGCAGGACGAGATCATGGCGCTGGTGAAGACCTTCTTCGAGGGCCTCACACGCAACCAAGCACAGCTCACCTTCTTCGAGGCGATGATCGTGGAGGAGTGGACGACGCCCGAAGGCCATGGCGTGCGCTCGCATCGTCGGGACAAAGAGCGCGTGCTGCGTGTGGAGGTGTTTGGCGCGACGCCCTCATGACCCGCAACGTTCTGGGTACGCCCTCAACCGACCCGTTTGCGTCGTCACGGCAGGGCTACGGAACCACCCAGAACGCATCGAGCGAGCTGCCGTGTCCCTCGCAAGAGATCACGCCAACCAAGCGCCAACGCGGCGTTCAGTATCTGTTCTCCTGTCCGGAACATCCGACCGCGGCGTTCGATCCCATGGCTGGCGCGCTATCTCTCCACATGACCAGCCTCAGCCTCGACCGCGACCTGCTCCTCATCCAGCGCGTGATGCTCGTCATCGTCTGCATCGCGCCCTTCACGCAGGCCGATTGGAGCGGCCTCATGATGATTGGCGTTCCGACGCTCTTGGTCTGCACGGTGCCTGTGCGCCTGCTGATCGAGCGCGCCTGGTTCGGTCGTGCGGCGCTCTTGGTGGTCTTCACCTCGGGCGCGATGGAGAAGCTTCTTGTCTGCCGCGATGCGCGTGATGCAGAGGCGCATGCCGCGTTCATGAATCGCGCGTTCGGTTGGTCGCTTGAGACACGCGATGTCGCGCCCTACCGAGGGTGAGCGCATCCGCACCCCACGCACAAAAACGTGTGTGTCGCGCTCATGCATCGAAACTATCATCCGCCGCATGACGAACGCTTCCATCGCACCCGCAGGCCCCGACGAACTTGGCTGGACACTCGATCGCCACATCCTTGAGCGTCAGCGCCGCATCCCTGGTGCGAGCGGTGATTTCACCGGGCTCTTCCAATGCCTCGCGCTCGCCGGCCGCGTCATCGGCAGCAAGGTGGCGAAGGCGGGCTTGGCCGATGTGCTCGGTGCGACAGGTGCCGTGAACATCCAGGGCGAGACGGTGCAGAAGCTCGATGACATGGCGAACCGCACGCTCATCCGCTGCGTCGAGGCGGGCGGCCATGTCTGCGTGATGGCGAGCGAGGAGAACGACGAGATCATCCCGATCCCCGCGGGCTATCCGCACGGCAAGTACGTGCTCATGTTCGACCCGCTCGATGGCAGCTCGAACATCGATGTGAACATCTCGATCGGCACCATCTTCTCGATCCATCGGCGCGTCACCGAGAGCGGCCCGGGCACCGAGCAAGATTGCCTTCAGCCTGGCTACAAGCAGGTCGCTGCGGGCTACGTCATCTACGGCTCGAGCACGATGCTCGTCTACACCACAGGCGATGGCGTGCATGGCTTCACACTCGACCCGATGATCGGCGAGTTCTTCCTCAGCCACGAGAACCTGCGCATGCCCAAGACGGCGCCGATCTACTCGATCAACGAGGGCAATCGCTCGAAGTGGTCGCCCGGCGTGACGAAGTGGATCGACACGCTCAAGAGCAGCGAGGCACCCGGCGGCAAGCCCTACGGCCAGCGCTACGTCGGCACCCTCGTCGCCGACTTCCATCGCACGCTCCTGCGCGGCGGTGTGTTCGCCTACCCCGGCGACAGATCCTCTCCCGAAGGCAAGCTGCGCTTGCTCTACGAGGCGGCCCCGATGGCCTTCATTGCCGAGGCTGCAGGCGGCGCTGCGACAACGGGCAAGAAGCGCATCTTGGAGCTCGAGCCGACCGGCCTTCATCAGCGCGTGCCGCTCTTCATCGGCAGCAAAGATGACGTCGCACTGGCCGATCGCTTCCTCGCCGAAGAGTCATGATGAACATCGGCATGGGCGAGCTTCTCGTGCTCGCCTCGCTCGCTTGCGTCGGCCTCATGATGCTGATGTTCGGCACCATGTTCGTGCTCACCGTGGTGCAGACGATTCAGGGCAAGGGCAACTGGGGCATCAACTTGAAGCCGACGACGTGCCCGCAATGCGGAGCCAAGCCGCCGACGTTCCGCATGCCGAAGAATGCACGCCAAGCGCTCTGGGGCGGCTGGACGTGTGCGGCGTGCAACGTCGAAATGGACAAGTGGGGCAAGTGCGTCGGGTAGTCCCGCTACTCATGTTTCAATAGGATTCCAATCATGGGGATGATCGCCTCGTGCCGCGTGAGCAGTGGGTACGACGGAGGACAATCTCAACCAAGATGGGGACGGCTGCGCGTGAACCCAACCTGCTAAGGTCGCGGCCATGCCAGCTATCGACGTCCCTGCCCTTGGTGAAATGCTCATCGCCGCCATCCTGGTCGCGACGGGCTACACGTTCATGGTGTCGGTGGGCGCCGCACGGGGAAGGCCGCATCTCACGCCCGCGGCACGCGGCGGCATCTTCGCGATCATCGCGCTGATCGCCTGCACCGTCTTCTTGCTCGCGTACGCGTTCCAGTCGCACGACTTCCGCATCCGCTATGTCGCGCGCTACAGCGATCGCTCGATGAGCCCGCTCTACCTCTGGACGGCGCTCTGGGGTGGACAAGACGGCTCGATCCTTTGGTGGAGCTTCCTTCTCTCGGGCTACACGCTCGCCTTCACGCTCTGGATCAAGAACAAGTACCGCGAGCTGCAGCCCTACATCTTCGCGACGCTCGCCACGATCTTCGCCTTCTTCGCGCTGATCATGCTCTTCGCCGCGAACCCCTTCTCAACAAGCTTCGCGACGAGTGCGCCGGCCGATGGTGAGGGCCTCAATCCGCTCCTCCAAAACTACTGGATGGCGATTCACCCACCGGCCCTCTACATGGGCCTCACGGGCTGGGCGATTCCCTTCTCGATCTGCGTCGCCGCGCTCTTCACTGGGCGCCTTGGTGACGAGTGGATCTTCGCCGCACGCCGCTGGACGTTGCTCGCCTGGGGGTTCCTGACGCTCGGCAATTTGCTCGGCATGTTCTGGTCCTACGAGGAGCTCGGCTGGGGCGGCTATTGGGCTTGGGATCCGGTCGAGAATGCGTCCTTCATGCCTTGGCTTTTGGGCACGGCGTACATCCACTCGGTGATGATCCAAGAGCGCCGCGGGACGATGAAGACGTGGAACGTCTCGCTGATGCTCGGCGCGTTCTTCATGACCATCTTCGGCACCTTCCTCACGCGCTCCGGGCTCATCGCCAGCGTGCACTCCTTCGCGCGCTCGGACATCGGCATCTACTTCGTTTGGTACATGCTCGCGCTCGCACTCGTTCTCGTTGTGCTCGTCTCGTGGCGGCTCCCTGAGCTGCGCGGCAAGTTCATCGATGCGAGCGATGTGATCGACGGCAACACGCCGCGCTTGCTGCGCATCCCCGTGCTGCCTCTGATGCTCATCGCGTACGGCGTCGAGAAGGTGCGAAGGCGCGTGGACCCGTACACCTTGCCGCGCCACCAGCCGACGGAGATCGAGTCGGTCGTCTCGCGTGAGTTCGCCTTCCTGCTGAACAACTGGATCCTCGTCGGGATGCTCTTGTTCATCCTCATCGCGACGACGCTGCCCTTGATGTCCGAGGGGCTCTACAACGAGACGATCACGGTCGGCCCCGCGACCTACAACACCTGGATGGTGCCGCTCGGCCTTGTGCTCGTCTTCTTGATGGGCGCAGGCCCGCTCGTCGCGTGGCGCAAGGCGACAGGCAAGAACCTGCGCGAGGCCTTCATCGGCCCGCTCGGCTTCGCCTTGCTCGTGCTCGTCTGCCATGTCGCCTTCGGCCGCATGCTCGGCTTCCCCGCGGTGGTCACTGCGACGGAGATCTACGAGACGACGACAGGCCGCGTGCTGGGCTTCTTCGGCAGCTTGAACCCGGTCATGGCCACGACGACGATGGGCTTTGCGCTCGGCGCCATCTTCCAAGAGTTCTATCGCGGCACGACCGTCCGCATGCGCAACGCCAAGGAGAATGGCTTCATCGCGTTCATCGAGATGTTCTCTCGCGCGCGCCGTCGCTACGGCGGCTACATCGTGCACCTCGGCATCGTCGCGCTCTTCATGGGCTTCCTCGGTGCGGCCTACGACGTCGAGCGCGAGGGCGCGCTGAACCCCGGTGAGACCCTCGAGGTGAACGGCGTCACGCTCCGCTACGACCGCTTCCGCGAGGAGTCGGACATCAACCGCGAGATGATCTTCGCCGACCTCACCGTCTCGCAGGACGGCCAGGAGATTGGCCATGTTGAGCCCGCGAAGTTCATCTACCGCACGCACCCCGACATGCCGACAACGGAGGTTGCGATTCGCTGGACGCCGCTGGCCGATCTCTACGTGATTCTCTCGCAGGTCGATCAGGCCTCGGATCGCGGCACTTTCCGCGTCATCTACCGCCCGCTCGTGTTCTGGATCTGGCTCGGTGGCGCCATCATGTTGCTCGGCGTCTTCCTCTCGGCGTTCCCCTCGGTGCGCGAGATTCTTGGCGAGCGCACAAGTTCACCCGTGCGCGTCCCGATGGGCGCCACGGCCTCGTTGCTGGTGCTCCTCCTCATCGTCGGCTCGGCCGTCTTCTTCAGCGTGAGCCGTGTCGAGGCGCAGACAGACAGCACGAGCTCATTGCACGCAGGCACGGTCGAGATCCACGACCCGGCCGAGCGACAGATCTTCGAGCGCCTGCTCTGCCAATGCGGTGACTGCGCGCGTCTTCCGCTCTCCACCTGCAGCTGTGGCTGGGCCGAGAACATGCGCGCGGAGGTGCGTGCGCAGATTGCCGAGGGCGCGCTCCTTCCCGAGATTCAAGCGGACTACCGCTCACGCTTTGGTGCGGCCTCGATCTCCGTCCCCTCCGACTCCGGCCTCGGTCGCGCGATGTGGGCCGTGCCCTTCGGCAGCCTCGTGATCGCACTCCCCGCGCTCTACTTCGCCGTGCGTCGCATGTCGCAGCGCGCAGCGGTGGCCCAGGCGGCAGCAACGGCCGCCGCGCCTCCCGTGACCAACGATCGCAACGAGCTCGACACGCGCCTCGATGACGAACTGAGCAAGCTCGACGACGCCTGAAGGGCGGCCTTCACTCAGGGCTTGCCGCCGCCCTGTCGAACACCTCCTGCAGCTCGCTGGGGACCGGCATCGGCCGCATGATCCCGACGTTGGCGCCGCCCGTGTTTCCGATCGGCGCGCGACCCAGGAGCGTCGTGAGGCCTCCGAAGAGCAGCCGCGGGACTTGCCCCAAGATTTCCTTCGGGTCCTTCCTCCGGACAGCCACCTTCATCATCCACCAGTGGCTCACGGTGTGTGAGACAGCGTTTCGCTGCCCAAGGACGTGCGCTCTCTCCAGATACGCGAACGCGCTCTCCCACTCGGACTGCGCGTAGTGAGCCTTGGCCTTGCGCATCTCCTCCAAGAATGCGGCTTTTAGGATCTTGTTCATTCTTCCTCCGGCGTTCTCTGCGACCCTTTGTGGCCGCTGGTAGCCTCGAACGTTCAACGAAGCGCTTGCTGGTTTCCCTTTCGGGAAAGTCTTACTGGTTTCCCTTTCGGGAAAGTCTTGCTGGTTTCCCTTTCGGGAAAGTCTTGCTGGTTTCCCTTTCGGGAAAGTCTTGCTGGTTTCCCTTTCGGGAAAGTCTTGCTGGTTTCCCTTTCGGGAAAGTACTGAACCCCTGGTGATGCGATGACTGAAGCCTTCAACACGCTCTTCGACACGTACGCAGCCTTCGCGATGGAGAGCCAGATGGCCTTCGAGGAGATGGCTGCAGGGCAACCCTGGCAAGTCGATGTGGAGGAGGGGACGCTCACGGTGGGCCCCTTCACCTCGCGCACCCAGGTGCTCGCCTCGTACTCGCAGGTGTCGGGCACCTTGCTCTGGGCCTGGGCCCGCGAGCGCGAGCTGGGTGAGGGCTGGCCCGAGCAGACGACGCTTGCCTCGAAGCACATCGCCTCGCTCGGTGAAGAGGCGCCTGAGTTCAGCGAGGGCATCGCGAAGCTCACTGCGGAGGAGGCCGACGACGCTGTGCTCATCGGTGTGGCGCTCTTGCATGCGGCAGGTCGCAAGGCCGTCGAGGTGGACGCGCCCGCCTTCTATCGCGGTGACCACGCGCAGGGTTCGATCTACCTGCTCGTCGACTCGGGCAAGGTGCGCTTCGCACCGAAGCATGTCGCGATGAAGGTGCTTGAGACCTTCCCGAAGTTGGTCGGGATGGGCATGCCCTTTACGTCGGTGCAGCGCGCGTTTGAGTCCTACGCATCGATGCACGGGATGAAGCTCGAGGCCGATGCGCAGACGGTCACCGCCAAGCACGCCTCGGGCACGCTGACGGCGCGCTTCGATGAGGCGGGACGTCTGGAGAAGCTTGACGGCGAGCTCGTGTAGGCCTCATCCGAATCGTTGCAATGCAGCCTGCGTCGTGAGGCGCGGCGCGACGATGAGGCCGTCTGCGGAGGGCGCGGCGGTGGGGTCGATCATCTGACGACGTCGGATGGGGATCGTTGGATCAAGGCGACCTTGCTCGACATCGAGCAGCACGCCGTCCGTCATCGCCTCATGCCAATGCGCGTTCTCGCGCAGCTCCGAGATGCTCGTGACGTCGCCTGGCGAGAGCCTTCGATCACGCGTTGGTTGAAGCACAAAGCCCTGCGGCTCCTCACGCACGCGCTCGTAGTGACGCACGCGAAAGCGTCCGGAGAGAACGAGGTGCGCGGTGACGGAGTTGAAGTGGCAATGCGGCGGATCCGAGCGGCCTGCGCGAAAGAAGAAGACGCGCATCGCTGCGCCCTCGGCGTGCTCGAGGCTCTCCAAGGCTGGGATGCGCAACATCGAGGCGCCTCGCTCCACATGCCGCGCGCGCAGCCGCAACCGATCGAGTTCGACGGCCTCAGCAAGCTCCTCCGGTGTCACCTGCTGAAGCACGCTGGCGATGCTGTCTTGCCAATCGAGCTGCGCGATCTCGCCGCGCTTCAGGCGTGCACCCAGGGCCAGCGCATCGGAGAGCGGTGCGAGCGGATGACGCTGCGCGAACGCTGCGAGGGAGCGCGACGACAATGCGAATGCACCCGCGGCTGCGATGCGCTCGATGAACCTGCGTCGACTCGTCGACATGCGCGCCGAACGGGCTGTGAGGTCGCGAATATTCCCATTCTGAACCAGGCTCCGGCATGCGCTCGCCCCGTCTTCTGCTCCTTGTGCTCGCGTTGGCGCTGACCTGTTCAGTCGCCAACCTTCACGCCCAGGAGGGCACGGATTGGCTGACGCAAGCGCTCGTCGCGCGCGCGGTGACAGAGGCTGAGTTCGCGCGCAGCGAGGTGTTTACGTGGACCACGCGCGCCCAGGCCGCACAGCTCGCAGAGGATCATCGCTTGCTCTGGGCGGGCGCAGCCGATGGCGCGACGCGCGGCCCTTATCAGCGTGCACTGGATGGGCTTCTCGAGAGCGCGGACGCGAACGATCAAGCGTTGGCGCACTTGCTCACGAACGACCCAAGGCTCGCGGCGCGCCGCTACACCTGGACCACGCCCTACGGCACAGCGCTGCCGCGTGGGACGCGCAGCTACGGCCCGGTGCTCGTCCGCATCGAGCTGCGTAGCGATGCCTGGCATCTGCGCTTTGCGCCGAGCGAGGCACCTGCGTTCCGCGTGATCGATGCACGTGGCAACGCCGTGCCCGCCGCGGAGGTGCTCGCCTCCCCGATGCGCATCGCCACCGTGCTGCATGTTCGGCACGAGGATGCGGAGGGCGGCTACCGCGAGATTCTTGTGCATGGTGGTGTCGCGCGTTGGTCGATGGGCACACCTGCGATCACCGCGCGCATCGATGAAGACATCCGCGTGCTCGAAGCATTGAGGCGCACGGCGCCTGAGCACGACAGGCGTCTCTTTGCGCCGATGTGGAGCGCGCCCATCACCCACCAAGTGCAGCGCTTTGCCGCGACGATTCCCTTCGATACCTCTCGCCATCGCATGACGCGCGAGGCGCTTGCAGGCCTGATTCGCGTGCTGCGGGCGCGACGAAATCAGCGCATCGCGCCCTTCATCTCGGAATGATGCACGCAGCGGGATGCGTTCGGCCGCGCATGCCCAGGCTCATCTCACGAGGCGAAGCGCTCGCGCGTATACGCGAAGAAGGCGGCACGCCGAGCTGCCTGATGTGCGCGATTGCGACGCGCTCGGTGGGCGACACGCAGGCCGTCTTCGAAGACGAAGAGATGCTCGTCTTTCTCCCGCGCTACGTGCGCTGCTGGGGCGCGCTCTGCGTGATGCCAAAGCTCCACGTCACCTCGTTCTCGAAGGTGCCGCCCGCGCTCTGGCATCGCGTGAATGCGCTTGGTCTCAAGGCCGCGCGCGTGGTGGAGGCGCTTCAGAATCCGCGTCGTTTCTACCTCGCCTCGACAGGCAGCAGCGCGGGAGAGCTCACGCAGAGCTCGATGCATCTGCACATCCACGTGCTCCCGATTCATGACCCCGAAGACCGGCCCTCCTCGGTGTTCTCCTGGCAGGAGGGCGTCTATGTCGCGGAGGCGCCTGAGTGGGATGCGCTGCGGCGGGCGTACGTGGAGCGCTGGTCGCGCGATGATGCGGAGCACGGCGCTTGTTGAAGTGATTGACGCTCTCGCGCTCCCCGTTCAACGTTCCTCTCAGTTCCGCAGGCTTGCTGCGCGAAGGAGTTGGTATGGGAAGAAGAGCGCTGTCTTCTGAGTCCGGTCTGCTTCGCGTCGTCCTTCTTGGACTCATCACCCAGCTGACCGCATGCATCGCGGGCTCCCCCTGCGACGGACGCTTCGTGAACGAGAACGAAGCAGACGCATGCGGCCCCGGCTGCGGTGTGCGTGCGAGCCGTGAGGCGCTGGGCATGCCGTGTCCGTACTCGGCACGCGTGCCAGTGATTTGGTGTGTGCGTCCGACGGGGGTCGGAACGGAGAACTCCGCCTGCGTGTCCGACCCAGCGACGGGCTACCGCTACTACACGATGCTCGACTACGGCCTCGGAGATGACACGGGCCTCGTCTACTGCACGCCGTACGGCGAGCCGAACTGCCCCTGACCTCTACCCTCATCGCGCAACACTGGAGACACCATGACTTTTCTTCGACAAGCGAGTGCGTCGTTACTTCTCATCGGGGCCCTTGCTGGCTGCGCACCCCCCGCCACTACAACTCCTGGCGTCATTGGGAGCATATGGGCTCCACCCGCGAGCGTTTCGCAGCTCGCGACCGAGGTGCGCGCCAATGGCGGCATGGTCGTCGTCGTCGAGACGGTCTCGATGTCTGAGGTGACAACGACAAGCGTCGCCTCCGGCATCACGGGCGTCTTCCTCGCGCGCGATCACGCCGTGTTCACTGTGCGCGTCACAGACGCTCTCGGGGAGGCCGCTTCGGTAGGCACGCTGCTCCAAGTGGAAGCGGCGGTTTCACCGGAGGAGGTCGTCGATGCGAGCGGTGCGCCGCGCACCGATTGGGTTGTGTCGGGCGGCTCGCCAGTCGGTATCCAACTGCCGCCCTCGTCGGGGCCGTACGTGCTCTATGCGTTTCAGACGCCGCGAGAGACGGAGCGCTCACGGTGGGTCGCACGCGTGGACGGAGCGATGGTCGATGGGGAGATGATGCGAGACCCCACCGACCAAAGCGTCGAGTCGCTTCGACGCTAGCCACCATCGAAGGCGCCCTTTGGGGCGCTTTACTTCGTCGCGCAGCGTGACGTTTTCCACGGAGGAAACCCCGATGTCTTCTGAATCAATTCTTGGTCGAATCGTGCTCTTGGGAATCGCAACCCAGCTGGCCGCATGCATCGCGGGCTCCCCCTGCGACGGGCGCTTCGTGAACGATAACGAAGCAGACGCATGCGGCCCCGGCTGCGGTGTGCGTGCGAGCCGTGAGGCGCCAGACATGCCGTGTCCCCACTCCGCGCGCGTGCCCCTTGTCTGGTGCATCCGCCCGCCGCTCATCGGCAGCGAGACCACCACCTGCGTCACGGACCCTGCGACGGGCTACCGCTACTACACCGCGAACGACTACGGCCTCGGCGATGACACGGGGCTTCAATACTGCGCACACCAGGGCGAGCCGAACTGCCCCTGACCGGTGCGCGCATTCGCCACGAAATGAAGGCGACGTTCTCGACGTACTGCGATGCGACCCGACCCACGTCTTCCGCAGCGGTGACCCCATGCTTTCTAGAACCACACTTGCACTCATTCTCGCTGGCCTCTCGACCGGCATCACTGGTTGTCCCGGCCCTTGCGACGACTCGTTCGTGAACAGCAACGAACAATGCCCGGAGGGATGCGAGGGCTGGAGCGTGTGGCGCGTCGTCGACGCGTGCGCGAACTGGGTTGATCCGACAGCCCCTGACTACGCGCCACATCCTGAGGCCACCTGGTGCACGGAGATACGAGGAACCCGGCCTGCAACCAGCTGCGTCATCGAGGAGTCCTCGGGCGAGATGTACTTCACGCGCTACGACCCCTCCACGCTCCCCGCTGGCGTACGACTCTGCACCCCAGAGGAGAGAATGCCTCCAGCTTGCTTCCCACCTGCGGCTCCATAGGTCTTCCGACTTCTTCCACAGTGGTGATCTCAATGTCTTCTGAGCTTTCTCTGCTGGTGGTTTGTGCATCCCTCGCGCTTGCGGGTTGTCTCAACACCTCGCCGTGTCCCGGCACCTTCGTGAACGGCAACGGCGAGTGCCCAGACGGATGTGATGGGATCGGTGTGAGCTACGTCCACAGTCCGTGCACCCCAGGCAGTGCGACAGCGGCGCGCTGGTGTGTGCCGAACGACCGGTATTCTCGCGACATCGCTCGCTGCATCGTCGATGACGATACCGGGAGAATGTACGCCGTCGGCCAGTACCCCGACGCGTGGCAACCCCCGCCAAACATTCGTTTCTGCACCCAAGAGGAACAGTTTCCGCCCGCGTGTTTCCCACCTGCGGCTCCATAGCCGACAAGAAGGCGCCCTTCGGGGAGCCTTTTTTTTCGCATCGATCCGGCTCTATCCTCATCACGCCTCGCTCCCACCTCGCCAAGAAAGGTCCCTCGCTCATCATGGAAACACCCACCTCCCGCATGGCCTCGGACCGCTTGATCGCGGCGGGCGTCTTTCACGTCTCGGCGCTCGGCCACACGCCCGAGCTCGCGCCGCTCATCGGCGTCATTCAGCCCACCATCGATGACGTGGAGGCGGCTGCAGCGGCCCGTGCGACAGCCGATCGCAACCTCATTCCGCTGCGCGTGGCGCTGCTCTTTCAGGAGCGTGATGTTGAGCGCGCGCTGCGTGTGCTCAGCTCAAGTGCGATTGCGCTGGATGGCAAGCGTGGCGGACCAGCGCACACGGCGCTCTTTCCGGATGGGCAGGCGATCGAGACGCGTCCCAAGGGTCAGCGCCAGGTGGATGCGGCGGATCGCGTGCTCAACCGTCTCGCCAGCGCCTCCCCCGCCGAGCCGCTGCGCGCGGCGCACACCTCGACGCTGACCACCGCGAGAAATGCCCTTCAGGCAGGCATCGACGCACGCAAGGCCGCCACGGCCGTGCTGGGTGCAGCCATCGCCGCGGAGCTCTCGGCGCGTGAGGACTTCGTGCGCGCCTACGACGGCAATGCGGGCGCGATTCGTCAGCACTTTCCGAAGGATAGGGAGTCGCAGGAGCTCTACTTCG
Source organism: Sandaracinaceae bacterium (assembly GCA_044373065.1). Classification (GTDB taxonomy): domain Bacteria; phylum Myxococcota_A; class Polyangia; order Polyangiales; family Sandaracinaceae; genus JAFLCL01. The sequence continues at coordinate 2,279 of JBILQT010000129.1, read as the reverse complement.
ACAGCCTGGGCGGGACGCGCAGCACGACCTCGGACGACGAAGAAGACGCTGAAGCGGTGACCTGAAGGAGTGTCGATAAATCGACGCGAGTGATCCTCCCAGGCACAAAGGAGCGTCGGTTTTTCGACACTCCTGATACCGCTTTACGGGGTTTGGGTGCCCGAAGGGCCCCAACTGCTGAATCGCGTGAGCGATTTAGCGGCAAGCCCTGAGCGCTCGAAAACGCCGTACAGGCCCTTGCCTCGGTGCACCCCCCTCTACGAGACGCCGCAGAGGGGGGTGCACCGAGGCAAGTGTCGTTTTGGGGGGCCGTAGAGGCCGGTGCAGTGGTGCAACAGGGTCTACGGAATTCCGTAGAGGCGGGTGCAGCGGTGCAACAGGCAGTACGGAATGCCGTAGCGGTGGGTGCAGCGGTGCAACAGGCAGTGCGGAATGCCGTAGGGGTGGGTGCACGCGTGCAACAGGCAGTACGGCGTTTTGGAGCGCGCCGAGGCGCTACCATCCGCCGCGGAGGCTCTCTTGAGTGAACGTGAACCGGACATGAAGTGGCGCTCAACAACCATCGTTGCGGTGCGCCGTGATGGGCATGCGGCGATGGCGGGGGATGGCCAGGTCTCGCTTGGGCCGACGGTGATGAAGGGCAATGCGCGCAAGGTGCGTCGCATCGCGAAGGGCAAGGCCATTGCCGGCTTTGCGGGCGCCACGGCCGATGCGTTCACGCTGCTCGATCGCTTTGAAGACAAGCTCGTTGCACTGCGCGCGGGCGACCATGCAGGTGCGCTCCAGCGTGCTGCCGTCGAGCTCGCCAAGGATTGGCGCACGGACCGCTACCTTCGAAAGCTCGAGGCGATGCTCATCGTGATGGATGCGCACACGACGCTGCTTCTCTCGGGCACCGGCGATGTCATCGAGCCCGACCCGACACCGAATGGAACCATCATCGCGATTGGCTCAGGCGGCTCGTTTGCCCTCGCGGCCGGTCGCGCGTTGCTCACGCATACGAACTTGAGCGCGAAGCAAATCTGCGAGGAGTCGCTGCGCATCGCGGGCGAGATCTGCATCTACACGAACGGCAACATCACACTCGAAGAGATCCGCGCAGGAGAGGCGTCATGATGAAAGAGCGGGTCTTCACGCCACGAGAGCTTGTCGGCGAGCTTGATCGCTATGTCGTCGGTCAGCACAAGGCCAAGCGCGCGGTGGCGATTGCGCTGCGCAACCGCTGGCGACGGCAGCAAGTCTCGCCGGACCTGCGTGATGAGATCTCGCCCAAGAACATCCTGATGGTGGGCCCGACGGGCGTGGGCAAAACAGAGATTGCGCGACGTCTTGCGAAGCTTGCGAATGCGCCCTTTGTGAAGGTCGAAGCGTCGAAGTTCACCGAGGTCGGTTATGTGGGCCGCGATGTTGAGTCGATCGTGCGCGACTTGATCGAGCAGGCGATTCACCTCGTGCGCGCGGAGGCGATTGAGAATGTGCAGACGCGTGCGCGTGAGAATGCGGAAGAGCGCTTGCTCGTGATGCTCGCGCAGCAGCGCGACGGTGCGCCTCCTCCGCCTGCACCTCCTCCGCCCTCACAGTCGAACCCCTTTGGCATGTTCATGTCGCCCCCGCAGGCGCCACCGAAGCCCTCCGAGAGTGTGCTTGCCGAGCTGCGCACGAAGCTGCGCGCGGGCTCGATCGATGATCAGCTTGTCGACTTGGATCTCGCCGATGAGTCGACGCCGATTGCCCAGATGTTCGCGGGCATGCAGGGCATGGACGATATGGAGCGCGGCCTGCGCGATGCGTTCACGAATATGCCGGGCATGAAGGGGCGCACCAAGCGTCGTCGCGTGAAGGTGAAGGAGGCGCTCAAGCTGCTCGAGAGCGAGGAGGCTGCGCGCCTTGTCGATCAAGAGGCCATCACGCGCGAGGCCGTCGAGCGTGCCGAGCAACACGGCATCGTCTTCCTCGATGAGATCGACAAGATCGCAGGACGCCAAGGCTCGAATGGCGGCCCCGATGTCTCACGCGAGGGCGTGCAGCGCGACCTCTTGCCCATCGTCGAAGGCAGCACGGTGAACACCAAGCACGGCCCGGTGAAGACCGATCACGTGCTCTTCATCGCGGCGGGCGCATTCCACGTCGCGAAAGTCTCGGACCTCATCCCCGAGCTTCAAGGCCGCTTCCCCATTCGCGTCGAGCTCGACTCGCTCGCGAAGGAAGACTTCGTCCGCATCCTCACCGAGCCGAAGAACGCGCTGACCAAGCAATACGTCGCGCTGCTTGCGACCGAG
>JBILQT010000455.1:0-4598 GCA_044373065.1 Sandaracinaceae bacterium | reverse complement strand
GTGATATCACCAACGCGTCATTTCAGTGTTCAGCGCGCGCACGCAGACGCTCTCACCATGAAGTTGACCAACGTCGGTGGCTGGCTGCAGCCCCATCTGCGAGCGTGAGATCGGCTGAACTCGCGTTCGCCGCGAAGGAGGCTTGCGATTCGGCCGGTTGAGCGCAAATCACGGGCCGTGTCCGAAGCCTCCGATGTCTCTGTTTATGTGCACTTCCCCTGGTGCTTGAAGAAGTGCCCCTATTGCGACTTCAACTCGCACGGCACATCGCGCGATGCGATCCCGCAGCAGGCCTACACCGATGCGGTGAGACGTGAACTCGCCTGGCGCCTGCCCGGGCTCTCGCATCGTCGCTTGGTCTCGATCTTTTTCGGAGGCGGCACGCCCTCGCTCTGGGAGCCAAGCGGCATCGCGAGCGTGATCGCAGACATCCGCGGTGCCTTCGCCTCGCAGGTGGACGACGTCGAGATCACCGCCGAGTGCAACCCCACCTCACTCGATCAAGCGCGCACGGCGGCTTTGCGGGAGGCAGGCATCAACCGCGTCTCGATCGGCATTCAATCGCTCGACAATGCGCGGCTGCAGTACCTCGGGCGTCTCCACGACAGCGAGGGCGCGCTCAAGGCGCTCCACGAGGCCACGCGTGAGATGGACCGCGTAAGCGGCGACTTGATGTTCGGGATGCCCGGCCAGAAGCCCGCAGATTTCCTCGCCGAGCTCTCGCGTGTCCTCGACACCGGCGTGAAGCATGTGAGCGCGTACGCACTCACGATCGAGCCAGGCACGCAGTTCGGCGAGCTTCATCGCAAGGGCCGACTTCCGATCGCCACCGACGACGACTACGCCGAGACCTTCCTCGCTGCCGAGTCGCTCATGGCCTCGCGAGGCTTTGGTCACTACGAGGTTTCCAACTATGCGCAGCCTGGTGAAGAGGCGCGTCACAACATCCACTATTGGCGCGGGGGGACCTATCTCGGCGTCGGCGCAGGCGCCGTCGGGATGTCCGAGGTGGGCTGCGAGGAAGGGCATGCGCGCAGGTGGCGGAGTCGCTCGCTTCCGGCCGCGTATATGCGCGAGAGCGGCAGCGCTGAGGTCGAAGAATGGAGCGAGCCGCTCGACCTGGATGCGCGCATCCGCGAGGCGTTGATGCTCGGACTTCGCTCCCGTGAGGGCCTCTCACGCGCGCTTGTGAAAGCGCGTACCGGACGCGATGTGCTGGAGGGTCGGGAAGCTGCAGTGACGCGTCGCGTAGAACGAGGAGAGCTGCTCTTGGATGCACACACGCTGCGCGTTCCGCAATCCAAGTGGCTCGCGCTCGACGGCATCGTGGCCGACCTCTTCTGACGTCCCCACCCCGCTACTTTGTTCGACGCGCAGATCTGTGTGTACCGTAGCGCGTAGCTGCAATTGCCTTCGCTGTAGGGACCTGATGCCTCGCCATGTTCGCCTGTCTATCTTCGCCGTGCTCACCATCGGCTTCGCGCTTTTTGGCGCGAGCGCTTCAGCGCAGCGTCGACCACGGCATGCCCCTCCGCCTGAGGAGAACATCCCTCCTCCGACGCAGACCGAGACGGCGATGCACTACTTCGAGCTCGCGACCGAGGAGTATCGAACTGGCCTCTACCAGGAGGCCGCAGCGCACCTAGAGCAAGCCTTGGTGCTCGACCCCGAGGCGCCGATTCTCTTGTTCAACCTTGGCCGCGTGTACGAGCTGATGCATCGCTACGACGAGGCGATGAACTGCTTTGAGCGGCTGCTGGCTGTCACGCCGCTTGAGGCCGAGGTTGACAGAGCCAGGACCGAGGAAGCCCTTGCACGCATCCGTGGTGCGCGTGAGCGGGCACTGGCCGAGGCCGCAGCGCAGGAGGCCGCGCGCGGAGCTCCCGAGCGAATCACCGTAAGGCAGCGTGGCGTGGCGGATGAAGCCTTCTGGGGCACCTTCATCGTGGGCGGCGTGGTCTCATTGGGCGCCGTCGCCCTCGGCGTGGTCAGCCTGCTGCAGAACGACGCGCTCGTGTCGCGACGACTTTCCGCTGATTTTCCATATGAGCAATATAATATGGAAAAGTCCTCCATCCAGACCTTTGCGCTCATTGCCGACATCGGGGGTGCTGTGGGTGCCGCCACGCTCGCGACGGCCCTTCTGCTCTTTGGTGTCCGTGAGACAGAGGTGGAGGTTCCTGTCAGCGTGGAGCCATCGACCAGCGGACTTCAGCTCACCTTTCGAGGCAGGTTTTGATGCGCGCACTTCGTTTTGCTTCCCTTCGCGCGACCCTTGCCGTCGCGATTGCATCTCTCGCGCTCCTTCCCGCGTGCAGCGTCATCGTGTCGAGCGAGGGCCCGCTTCGCTGCGAGACAGGCGCGGAAGACCCGTGTCCCGTCGACTTTCGCTGCTTGCGCAATGAGTGCATTCCCGTGCCGTGTGACCTGGACAGCGACGGCTGGGGGTGCGGTGGCACGGTGGATTGCGCCGACAACGATCCAGATGTTCATCCGACGGCCCCAGAGACCTGCGATGGGGTCGACTCCGATTGTGATGGCGCGGAGAACGCGACGTGCCCGATGGGACAGGCATGTGGACGTCGCGGGCAGGACTCGATGTGCCTGAGTGTCGCCGACTGCTTGGCGGGTCGAAGCGTGTGCAACGCGCAGCAGCGCTGCGATGCGTCCTCTGGTGAATGCGTTCCGCGCACAGCCACCGATTGCCGAACCGTCGGCTGCAACGCCTCGCAGGTCTGCGACACCCTGACCGGTGTCTGCATCACACCCGCCGCGCTCGGCGCTTCGTGCGGACGCGACATTGAGTGCGGCACAGGCATCTGCTTTCCCGCTGCATCTCTTGAGCTTGGGGCGGTAGGAGGCGTTTGCGCGAAGCCCTGCTGTAGCGATGGCGATTGTGAGGATGTCGCTGGTACTTGCCTCGCGACAGGCACGGGTGTCCGCGGGTGTGTGCCGCGGGTGGCGCGTGCTCCGGCCTGCGCGCGCGATAGCGAGTGCTCGGCAACCTGTCGGCTCGACGCAAGCCGCATGTTCTCTTGCACCGCCACGCTCTCGGTTGGGGCATTTGCTGGCGATCCGTGCACTGCGGACGACGATTGCTACTCCGGGTATTGCCTCGATGAGACCTGTGCAGAGCCCTGTGCCTTCACCGAGGACTGCACAGATGAGGCTTTGGTGTGCCGTTACTACAGCACCACGCCGGTCCTTCCCCGAGCGACGTGGGTCACACTTTGTCGCCCCCCACAGGGTCGAGGCGCGAACGGCACCAGGTGCGCGCTCGATGCCGAGTGCCAAGAACAGTACTGCCACAACCCGCCGACGGGCAGTTGTTCGGCCGTTTGTTGCTCAGACGACCAGTGCGGCATGGGCTTGGTCTGCCGTCCGGTTCAGCACAACGGCTGGGAGCTTCGTTGCATTCGCCCATGAGCTTTGCGCCTCACCTATCTCTCGGTGCGTTTGCTGCGCTTCTCACGCCCGAAACGCCCGTCTTTGTGTAGAATCCCGGCGATCCTTCATGCGTTACTGCCCGACCTGCGCCACGGCGTATCCGAACAAAACGTCTGGGACGTGTTCCAAGGACGGTTCCGTCCTTGTGACTGCGGCGCAGTTGGAGGCGCAGAAGAACGACCCGTTGATGGGCACCGTGCTTGGCGGTCGTTACCGCATCGTCGGTCGCGTGGGCACCGGCGGCATGGGCACGGTCTATCGCGCGGAGCAGGTCGGTCTTGCGCGCGCGGTCGCGCTCAAGGTGCTCAAGCAAGAGTTCGTCTCGGATCGTGAGACGGTCGGCCGCTTCCAGCGTGAAGCGAATGCGATGAGCCTCTTGATGCACCCGAACACGGTGCGCGTGTTCGACTTCGGCGAAGACAAAGGCGGGCATCTCTTCCTCGCGATGGAGCTCCTTGAGGGTGAGCTCCTCACCTCACGCGCAGAGCGCGAAGGACCACTCGATCCGCATCAGGCGGTGCGCATTGCGATTCAGATTTTGCGCTCTCTTGGTGAAGCCCATCTCAAGGGCCTCGTTCATCGCGATCTCAAGCCAGACAACATCTTCCTCGCGCAGGTGGAAGGCCATCCGCAGTCGATCGTGAAGGTGCTCGACTTCGGCATCGCGAAGATTTTCAGAGACGACGGAAAGCCCATCAACCAGCTTGAGACGCAGGCCGGCACCGTCTTCGGGACGCCGCGCTACATGTCGCCCGAGCAGGCACAAGGGCGCCCGCTGGATCCGCGTTCGGACCTCTACTCGGTCGGTGTGCTGCTCTATCAGCTGCTCGTCGGTCACGCGCCCTTCGTCGACGACGATGCTGTGGTCGTCATGGCCAAGCACATCCGCGAGGAGGTCGTCCCCCCGACCGTGGCTGCTCCGCAACAGCCGATTCCGCCGCGCCTTGAGGCCGCCGTGATGAAGGCGCTTGGCAAGGAACCAGGCCAGCGCTTTCCGAGTGCCGAGGCGTTTGAGCAGGCGCTTCAGGTGGCCGCGACCGACATCGATGCAGAGCGCGCGCGAAGGCGTGCGGGCGGGCCGCCGCTTCCGACCCATGATGCCAAGCAGCTCTGGATGGCCGTGGCTGCAGGTGTCGGTGTGGTCACGTTGC
>JBILQT010000454.1:0-4600 GCA_044373065.1 Sandaracinaceae bacterium | reverse complement strand
CTGAATCTTCGCGAGGTACTCGCTAAGCGATCCGACCTCATGCGTTGTGATCTCAACCTTCCCGTTCGTCATTGCGCACCCTTTCACCGTTACCGTTGATGAAGAGTCGACCGCGCGCTCGGGACCAGCACCTCGCGATTCCTCATCGCGACCTCCTCGAGCAACACGAACGACGTGGCCCGCGAGGGGCCCCACACGGGGCGGAGTCTCACCCAGAGCGCGGCGCGCAGGTGCACTTCTTTTTCGCTCCCGTGCGTAGACACAGCCGCGCAGCGAGAGTCCAGCTCCTCTCGCAGCGCCACGTCCGCGTCAAAGAGACAGCAATCGTCGACTCGCGACCCACCCCCTCGCGCAAAACAACAGTCCGACCGTCTCCGCAGCGTCGCGCGAAGTCGAAACAGAGAGTCCGACTGTCTCCGCAGCGCCGCGCGAATGCGAAACACGCACTCCAAACGTGGTTTTCGAAACGCGTGAACACGAAACACGCACTCCAAACGTGGTTTTCGAAACGCGCGAACGCGAAACACAACGTTCATCGTTGACTCGCACCCCCACACGTCGACCGAAACACGCACTCCAAACGTGTGTTTCGAAACGCGCGAACGCGAAACACGCGTTGAACGTTGACTCGCACCCCCACACGTCGATCGAAACACGCACTCCAAACGTGTGTTTCGAAACGCGCGAACGCGAAACACACGTTGAACGTTGACTCGCACCCCCAGACCTCGGTCGAAACACGCACTCCAAACGTGCGTTTCGAACCGCGCGAGCGCGAAACACGCAGTCCAAACGTGTGTTTCGAAACGCGCGAGCGCGAAACACACGTTCAACGTTGACTCGCACCCCCAGACCTCGGTCGAAACACGCACTCCGAGTGCGTCTGCAGCCTCGCGCTGACGCCGCAGACACGTCGCATCTGCGTTCGCGCGTGCTCATCTGCCGAGACAGTGCAGTGCGGTTGCGCGTGCGGCGCTTCACCTGACCCGCGGGCGCGTCGCGCCATCCACACGCGCGACGAAAAAAAGTTTGGGGACGGACGCAACGCTTCAGGAGCCGTGTCGATAAGCCCTTCACGAACGCGAACTGCGCTCGGTTCAAGGGCCCTAACAAGCGAGGGCGTCATGCCTTCAACAACTGCTCCTGGTGTCTCGGTTTCTTCAAACGTTTCTTCAACCACTCACGCAAGCGAGGGCGTCATGCCGTCAACAACTGCTCCTGGTGTCTCTGTCTCCAACGTCTGTTCAACAGCTCACTCAAGCGAGGTCTCCATGTCATCCGTTCCTGCTTCTGCTCCCGTGTCCGTCACTTCGTCTTCCTCCTCTGGCGCCGTCGAGTCGCCCAAAGCGCACTCAATCGATTGGCTCACGGGCGCCCGGCGCGACGTCGAAGCCGATGCACGCGCGCTTGCCGCTACCGACATCCGTGAGATCGACACAGACGTCCCCGCGTACACGTCGACCCTCCTCAAGCGCCTCACCAAGATCGAAGACCTTCGTGCGCGGATGCTGCATCACCGCATGCCGACCTGGGGCCTCGACAACATCGAGCGCTACGCCGTCGTTGCCTCCAATGCGAACGCCACCAAGTCCAGCCCTCGCGTGGCCGACCCTGCGAACCGCGAGTTGCTCAACACGAGCACTCGGTACATCGGCACGTGCAAGACGGAGATCGGCTTCATGGTCTCGCGCGGATGGGTCCAAGCGTCGGTGCTTGAAGGCCTGCCGACGTACAAAAGCTTCCTCAACAACAGCGTGAGCCTCATGCGCTGCGCACTCGTCCTTGAGGAGCACCGCGAGCGTCTCGCCGCATCGCAGTCGAAGATCACGGCGGACGACATCGCCCACTACATCGAGGTCGCAGAGCAACTCAGCAGGATCGGTGCAGAGCGCCAGCTCCCCGAAGACGAGCCAGAAGACGACATGCCCGCCCGCACCTTCACGCTCCTCGACATGGCCGTCGACGAAGTGCGCGCCGGGATCGCGTACCTCTTCTACAAGACGCCGGAGATGGTCGAGCTCTACGTCCCGAAGAAGCCGAAGAAGCCCGCGAAGACGAAGTCGACGAGGGGCAAGAAGGCCGACGCGAAGGCGAAGGCGGAGCAGCAGCCCGAGAAGGCTCCGACGAACAAGCCCTCGGTCGGCAACGCTCAGGCGCCGGATGCGCGTAAGGAGGATCGAGCCGCGGAATGATCCGATGGCATGCGCGCGAGGCGCGACGACGAACGGGATTCACCGAGAGGTGGGTCCCGTTTTTCGTTTGGGACTGTGGCTGCGACTGTGACTGCGGCAGCGGCTGAGACTGCGGCAGCGACTGAGACTGCGACTGAGACTGAGGCAGCGACCGAGACTGCGGCAGCGACCGAGACAGAGGCAGCGACTGTGACTGAGGCTGCGACTGAGACTGCGACGGCGGCGGCCGCTCAGCGTGGCAGCCAGAGCGCGCGGTCGTTCGCGCTGAGCCAGACGCCGGTCTCGTCGACATGCAGTCTGTTCTCACCGAACACAGCGGATAGCCGGTACTCAATCCGGGTCCGGTCCAAGAGGATCTCGGGGACGACGGGCCCGGTCCCGCGCATGACCGTGCGTGGGAGCCGATAGACGCCTTCGCCGAAGACGAAGATCCAAAGCGCATCGCCGTGTGCGACGAGCTGCGCGCCTCCCCAGGTTGGCCAGAGATCACGGCGCGCCCACGCCTCGCCATCGCTGGAGTGAAAGAGCGCAAGGACTCTCTGCGCGCGAAGAGTCGGCCCCTCGGCGGTGCCGATCACCCAGAGCCCACCTTCCGCATCGACGGCCACGTCTTCAATCTCGACGGACCCAACGCCCGCGCGTGCTCTCTGCTCCATCAGCGTGCGCACGGAGCCGCCGTCGAGACGCAGCACGAGCTCTGCATTCGCATCTGCGTGCGCGACAAAGATCGCGGAGTCCGCGTCGATGGCGGCGACGCGGTCGATGCTGGCTGAAAGCCCCGAAGGGAGCTCAACCCGCGTGACCTCGCCCTCCGGAGAGAGCACGTGCAGGCTGTCGTCCATCACGAGGAAGGTGGGGCCCAGAGGCGCGCCATCGATGTCGATCGCGCTACCGACGACCATGGGCTCGCCTTCTCGGGTGACGGGCTCAAAGGTCCCCGCGAGCGATGCGCGCTCAAGCATGAACCTTGGTGCTCCCGTGAACGTATCCGCCTCGACGGGACGGAAGCGGACGGCGCCTTCTGGAGCAAGTCCGAAGGCGAGCTCGGCTTCGCCTGCCCAGACGTTCGGTGCGTAGTCATCAAACGCGTCGGGCGGCATGGTCGCCTCCAAGGTGTCGAGCGCCGTGCGCGTCCACGTGACGGTATCGGTGGAGTACGAGATCAACGCGTCTCCCTGGTTACAGAACGTGGTCGTGCCCGCGAGGTGCACGTCTTCGCATCGGGGCCCGTCGGGAAGCGCGATGAGTCTGCCGGAGGCACTCACGGTGCGGCGGGTCGTCTCATCCGAGGAGTAGAGCGCGGGGTCGAGCGGAAGCGACTCACCCTCCACAAAGCGTCGCGGCTCTTCTCCAGTGAACCAGACTTCATCGTCCACCGAGGCCAGGCGGGCGCGGATGGGAATACCGCGCGCAGTGGCCATCTCCACCCAGTCGCTGCCGTCAAAGCGCCTGATCGTCAAACGCGTTCGAGCGTCGAACTCTTCGATCGCCCACGCCTCGCCCTCGCGCACCGCCAGCAAGTCCGTCACCTGTCCGGCGAATGACCAAGCGCTCCACCGCATCCCGTCGAAGTGCATGACGCTCATGCCTGCACTGCCGTACGCCCAAAGGTCGCTCGACCCGGTCCCCCTCAGAGCGAGAGGCCATTGGCCGGATGGAGCACCGCTCGCGGCCGCATCGCGCTCGGTCCACGCCGCACCATCGTAGTGAAAGAGCCGACCCTCACCAGCCACCCAGACATCGCTCTCGCTCACCGCAAAGATGCTTGGCCGAGCGAGGAACACGGGGAAGCCAAGAGGCTCCCAACCCGACCCGTTGAAGCGCCACATCTCCCCACGCGCGCTGGCCGCAACCACGCCCTCGACGGTGAGCCCATGCATCGCCACAAAGGGCTCACCGTCGAGCCAACACCAGCGACCGACGACGCAGTGCGCACGCGGGTCGTCCGGGCTCAGCGTGGTCGGGTCGAAGTGCGGCTCGAAGCGCGGCTCGCGCGCCTTGGAGGCGGTGCACGCGAGGAGCGTGGAGAACAACGCGAGGTGAAGCGAGCGCTTGGAGGCCATCGGTGGTCAGGGTCGCATGGTTGTGTCAGCAACGTCGATTGGACCGGCTCGCAGTCGCAGTCGCGGTCACCGTCGCAGTCGCAGTCGCAGTCGCAGTCGCGGTCGCGGTCGCGGTCGCGGTCGCGGTCGCGGTCGCGGTCGCGGTCGCGGTCGCAGTCGCGGTCTCCGTCGCAGTCGCGGTCTCAGTCGCGGTCGCAGTCTCTGAATCTGTCTCTGAATCTGAGTCCGTCGTGGTTCGCCTCGGGCTCACTTTTGGACGCGAAACAACCCTGCCAACCACGCTCATGAACTCGACCTTCGCCAGACAGCGGCGACCAATTCAGCGACAGCGACCGACCCGCCCAC
>JBILQT010000128.1:0-19945 GCA_044373065.1 Sandaracinaceae bacterium | reverse complement strand
TTGAACCTCCAGCAGCGCCGCCTCGCGCAGTGCGTCGAGGTCACGGCTCAGCGCTTCATCGCTGCTCGTCCAAGACGAAAGCAGCGCCGCCCTGACAATGCCCGGCTCGCCCCACACGACCAGCAAGCCGGCAACCGAGAGGTCGCGACCGAAGTCGGTGGCGGTGAGTTCTTCAACGGCAACTGTCGGACGCATGCAGCGGGTTTGGCAGGTCGGGCTGAGGATTCAACTCCGCCTACACATCCCGCCCAAACACACCAACCCCGAGCGCTTCCGCAGTCTCCCGATCGAGCCGCAGAAAGACCGACCGCGAGTCGACGGAGGGCAGCGCGTACCAGCGCCATGGCGTGTTCGCTTCGGAGAGAAGCCGATCGATCTCGGGGCCGAGGTCGTGCCCAACAGTGCGTATCGGTGCGCCTGCGCCGCGGCCGAGGTCGATGCGCAGGGTTGGGCCGCGGTCGAACTTGTCGGCTGGGCCCTCGGTGACGATAGGGTTCTCGATGCCGGAGCAGCGCAGCCATGCGCACACGGCCTCGCTTGTGAACTCATCGTGGTCGAGCGCGATGATGGACGCGACCTCGCGGCGCTCCGATGCGGCCTGCCAAGCGGCCTCGAAGAGCGCCTCTGGCCAGGCTCCCTCGTGCGCCACTGCATCGGTTGAAACCTCGAGCACGTGTGCACGCGCGAGCGTCGCGATGGCTTTGCGCAGGGGCAGAAAAGGCGCGAGCGATGTGACAACCCCATGGGCGCGCCGCGCACGCACGCGGTCACCCTTCTGCGCGCCGCAGCAGTCGAGAAGCTCGTACGCGACCGGAAGCTGCGTGCCGTCGTCGAACACCACCACGGGCCCTTCGCCCGCGTCGTGCAGACGGCCGAGCGACTCTGGCACTGCGTCGACCTGGGGAGGCGCAATCGGTGTCACGGCCTCACCGACGAGCACCGTTGTGAACGCCTTCTCGATCGCAGCGCGAAGCGCGGCATCCTCGCCAAAGATCTCATCGACCTGTGTGCACTCACCGAGCATTGCGACGAGGTCATCGAGCAAGCCCGCGAAGCGCGCGCCCTCTGCCCCGCCAGCCTCCTCAAGGTACGCGTGAAGATCGCGTGCGAGTTCGCGCTCCAGGCCCGAGGGCGAGTTCGTCTCGACAAGCCCCGCCTCGGTGAGCGAGCGGACGATGGCCGCGCTGAGCGTTGGGATATGCCAGGTCGTGAAGCGCATCGACGGAGGATAGTGCGATTGGTCGCGGACTCGGTCGCGGTCGCAGTCGCGGCCGCGGTCTCGGTCGCAGACTCCGATTCAGAGTCAGATGGTGAGTCCGATTCAGATGCTGCGTCGATTCAGACTCGGCATCGGTCATCAGCCGCGCTCGGCGCACTCACTTCACGTACCTCTGGACCAGTTCTCGCAGCTGCCTGAGGTCGACCGGTTTCTCCAATCGTTCATTGGCAATCGTCTCGAGGAAGTGGCTGCTCTCGGGCGTGAATGAGCCCCCGGTGACGAAGACGATGCGGGACGCCATCTCGGGATGTTGGCGCGCGAGGACGCCGTAGAAGTCCATCCCCGACATCCCCGGCATCATGAGATCGGAGAGGATGACGTCGAACTCGTTCCCGGCGGCGAGGAGGTCGACTGCGTCCTGGGCGCGGGTGAGGACCGTGACTTCGTGGTCCTGGAGAACGCGGCGTACCGCAATGCCGATCCAGGGTTCGTCATCGACGACGAGCACGCGGCCGCTGCGGATCAAGACCGTCTCCCCAACGGGCTGCTTCTCAACCCCTGCCAAGACCTCGAGCACATCCTTGGGTTGACGCTCGCCCTCCGTTGCCCTGCTGGCTGCCTCCTCGTCCTCGGTCCGGCTCGCTGGCCGCGCACGCAGCGCCTCGCCGACAGCCCGGACCAGGTCTTGCGGTGGCACGGGTTTCCAAAGGAGTGGCAGATCATCCCTCGGGTTCGGTCTGGCCACCTCCTCCATGAACCCCGAGGTCAGGAGGATCGCTGCGCGCGGTGCCACGCGCCTCGCGTGCTCGGCCACGTCGTAGCCGCTGCACCCTGGCATCACGACGTCGGTGACCAGGACGTCGAGGCGAGCCCCAAGCTCGTCGACTTTCTTCTTGGCCTCGTTGCCGTCCGCCGCGACGTGCACGGTGTAGCCCGCACTCTCCAGCACGCGCGACGCAACCCGCCGCAGCGCCTCGTCGTCTTCCGCCACGAGCACGGTCTCGGCACGACCGCCACGCGCGACGGCCCCCGACTCGCCAACCGCCGAATCGGCTTCCCCGAGAAAGGGCGGGAACTCGACAGTGAACGTGCTGCCCTGGCCAGGGGCGCTCTCGACGCAGATCTTGCCGCCAGCGTCGGCGACGATGCCAAAGCAGGTCGCGAGCCCAAGGCCCGTGCCCTTGCCTTTCTCCTTCGTGGTGAAGAAGGGCTCGAAGATGCGCGCTTGGGTTCGCTCATCCATCCCGCTGCCGCTGTCGGTCACCTTGAGATGGACCCAACCCTGCTCCGCGGGCTCCGTGCTCGACTGGGGCGCGTGCTCGAGGGCGATGCGCAGCCGCCCGCCGTTGGGCATCGCGTCGCGTGCGTTCACCGCCAAGTTGAGCGCGATGAGGTCGAACTGCACCGGGTCGATTCGGACCACGGCCGGGCGCGCCGCGGGGACGACGGTGAGCGTCACGTGCTCCCCGAGGGTCCTGACAAGGAGCTTGTGGACCTGGGCAAGGCTCCGGTTGAGGTCTGTGGGTCGCTTCTCCGTCGGCTGCTGCCGGGTGAAGGTCAGGAGCTGCCTCGTGAGCCCGGCCGCCCGGTCTGCCGCGTTGAGCACCTCGACGATGTCGTCGCGTCGCTCATCGCCCTGTGGAAGCGCATCTCGGACGAAGGTGCCGTACGACAAGATGACCGCAAGGATGTTGTTGAAGTCGTGGGCGACTCCACCCGCGAGCTGCCCCACGGCATCCATCTTCTGCGATTGGGCCAGCGCGCTCTGCAAGCGGGCGCGCTCGGTGACGTCGAGAATGACCGAACACACGCCAAGGAACGCTCCATCGGCCGAGGTGAGCGGCGCGTTGTGCCATTCGCATTGAAGCGTGCGCCCGTCCTTGGCGAGACTCGCGTGGGTCGACTCGTTCGCTCGGCCGCCAAGCAACTCGCGCCAGATCGCGTCAGCTTGAACCCGCTCGGACTCGGGCACGATGAACGCCGCATGCTGCCCGAGCGCCTCGGCGCTGGTGTAACCGAAGAGCTTCTCGGCCGCCCGATTCCAGGTGACGACGCGGAAGCTGGTGTCCCACGCGATCTTCGCGACGGGCAACTGATCGAAGTGAAGCCGCAGAAGGTGGTCCGACTCTCGCAGCTTGCTCTCGACTGTCGCGACCGCGGTCTCTCGGAGCTGCCTGAGCTCGACGAGCGTGCGGATGCGGCAGGCAACCTCGAGTCGGTCGATGGGCTTGGCGATGAAGTCGATTGCGCCCGCGGTCAGCGCGTCGATGCGTACTTTGCGCTCCTCGTGGGCGGTGACGACGACCACGGGTAGCGCGGGGAGCAGCTGTCGCTTCTGAAGCTCAGAGAGGACCGACATCCCGTCGACCTCGGGCATCATGAGGTCGAGCAGCACGAGATCGATGGGGGCGCTGTCCAGGATCGCGAGCGCCTCGGCGCCACCCGCCGCCGTCACGACCTCGTATCCTTCGTGGGCGACGAGGCCCGCGAGGAGCTTCCGGTTCGCGGGTTCGTCGTCGACGACCAGAATCTTGGCCTTGGGTCGCACAAGGCCAGCGGCTGGCGTCTGCCTCTCGCGCAGCACGGAGACGTACTCGGTGCGGTCCGCCAATCGGACGGATGTCGCGCGTGCGTCGACGACGATGAGCGCTTGGTTCCGGTTTCGGACGACCAGACGGCCCTCCCAGCGCCCGTCCCGCACAAACTGCTCATACTCTGCGGCGGTCCATTCAGGACCGTGGGCGACGACGTCACTCACGCTCATCGTCCGAAGCTCGGCGAGCGTGTATCCGAGGAGCCTCAGCGCGGCAGGGTTGGCGTCGAGGTACCGCGACTCCGCGTCGGCGACGAGCGCGGCATCCGCGATCGCGTCCCAGCGCTTGTGATGGATATCTTCAACGCCAGGACTCTTGGCATCACGCGTCATCATTCGCTCTCCGCGGCGTCGCCCGCGCCCAAGAGTCGGGCCACCAGTGCGAGGAACTCTTTGTAGGCGATAGGTTTTGCCGTGTAGCCGTCACAGCCGGCGGCGAGGATCCTCTCCTCGTCCCCGCGCATCGCATGCGCCGTGACGGCCAGGATAGGAAGGTTCCGCGTGGTGGGATTGGACCGGAGCAGCCGGGTCGCCGTCAACCCGTCGGTGCCTGGGAGCTGAATGTCCATGACGACGAGGTCGAACCTCTCTGCCAGCGCCAGCGCGATGCCTTCGTCGGCGGTCTCGACCTCCCGGACCTCGTGCCCGACGCGCCGCAGATGGTCGCCGATGAGCTTCCGATTGGCGGCGTTGTCCTCCACGAGCAGGATCCGTTTCATCGCTCCCCTCGCTTCTCTCCAGGTGCCCCGCGGTTGCCGAGCAGTCTCCGCGCGTGGTCGAGAAGATCGCCGCGGCCGATTGTCGCTTTGCCGAACACCGCCTGGACATTCTGGGCAAGGGCGCTCCGCTCGTCAGCCGTGAGCTCTTTCGCGGTCAGGACGACCACCGGAAGGTCGGCGGTGTCGGGGTTGGCGCGGAGCTGGGAGAGGACGTCAAAGCCGCTCACCTCCGGCATCATCAGGTCGAGGATCACGAGGTCGGGGCAGCGCGCGTGAACGAGCTCGAGCGCCTCTCGGCCGCCATGGACGCCGTACACTTCGACCGGCTCGTCCACGAAGTACGAGGTGACGATCTTGACCGCCTTCGGGTCGTCATCGACCACGAGAACGTAAGGCCGGCGGGCCTCGGTATCGCCAAGCAAGCGCTCGACGATCTCCAGAAGCTCGTGTCGCCGAATGGGCTTGGCGAGCACGGCGTGGGCGCCCACTGCGAGCGCGCTCTCTGGGTTCTCCGCACCCGAGATGACGAGCACCGGAATGCCCTGTAGTTGCAGGAGGGGCTGCGCGCCCGTCGGCAGATGCTCCGCCTGGCTCCACGCCGCGAGGAAGCCGCTGCCGTCCATCCCGGGCATGGTGAGGTCGAGGGTGATGAGGTCGGGCCGCATGCCGCCGAGCTTCACAAGGGCATCCTGGGCGCTCGCTGCGAGGACCACCGTGAAGCCAGCGTCCTCGAGATAGAGCCGCAGCAGGTCGCGGGCGGTCGGGTCGTCGTCGATGACGAGGACGCGCTGCGCGGTCGGGGCGGGCCGCGATACCTGTACCCTTACGTGACTCGGTCGCGCTGTGCCGTCCGTCTTTCGCTGCATGGCAATCCGAATCGCTCCGCGGATGACCTGGAGGAACTTGCCGTCGTCCCACTCTTCCTTGGACAGCACCGTGTGCACGGACTTCGAGAGCGTCGCCCGCTCGGCGGGTTCGAGCACTTTGGCCGTCAGGATGATGATCGGGAAATCGGCCGTGGCCTTTCGCCCGCGCAGCTCTCGCACGACGTCGAAGCCGGACACATCGGGCATCATGAGGTCGAGAACCATCGCCGAGAACCCGCCCGTCGCGACGGCGGCGAGCGCCTCGCTGCCTCCGTAGGCTCGGGTCACGTTGATCCCCGCCTGCTCGAGGCGCTTGGCAACGTGCTCCACGGACCGGGGATCGTCGTCCACCACCAGCACGCGGAGCGACTCGCCCAGCTTGTTCGGAAGGAGCCCCAGGGACTCGACGGCATGGAGCAGGTCGTTTCCGGCCACGGGCTTCTGCAGCACCTGCAGCGCACCCAGCGCGAGACCCTTTCCGAGATCCGCGACGATCGAGACCACCACCACGGGGATGTTCGCGTGCTCTGGCGCGTTTCGGAGTCGCTCCAGGAACTCCCAGCCGCCCGGGCCGTTCTCGAAGAGGATGTCGAGCAAGATGGCGTCTGGCGGCTGCCGTTGGATCTCCGCCCACGCCGCGTCGCAAGTCTGGGCAGCCTCGACCAGATAGCCCTCCTTCTCGAGCCAGCGGCGTGCGAGCGAGATTGCCGCGGGGTCGTCGTCGATGACAAGGACGCGTGGCGTACCGCTGTCCAGCCTGCCCGCGGGTCGGGCGAGCACCGCGCCCGTGCGAGGACTCCGCGCGTCGCTCCGGGTGGCCGGAAGCCGGACCCAGAAGCGGCTGCCCTTCCCCACCGCACTCTCGACTCCGATGGTGCCTCCGTGCAGCTCGGCCAGGTTCTTCACAATGACAAGGCCGAGGCCAGTCCCCTCGAACTTCCGCGCGATTCCACCGTCGAGCTGCTCGAAGGGTCGGAAGAGGCGTGACTGCTCTTCGGGTGAGATGCCGATGCCCGAGTCGACGACGGCAAACTCCACCTGCTCTTCGACGCGGGTCACCTCGATGCGCACGGAGCCGCCGGAGGGCGTGAACTTCACCGCGTTCGAAAGGAAGTTGTAGATGATCTGGCGAAGCTTGCGGCCGTCGGCGTCGAGCGTCGTGATCCCGGGGGCGATGGATTGCGTCATCGTCACCCCGCCCTTGGCGGCGCGCTCCTTCATGATCGTGAGCGCATTGCCAATGAGCGAGGTGAGCTCAACCAGCTCGACGTCGAGCTCCATCTTGCCCGCCTCGATCTTCGAGAGGTCGAGGATGTCGTTGATGAGCGACAGGAGGTGCCGCCCGCTCTGGTAGACCTCCGTGGAGTACTCGAGCTGCCCCGCCGTCAGCTGGCCCAGCAAGCCGTCGTTCAGCGCCTCGGAGAACCCGATGATGGCGTTCAAGGGCGTGCGCAGCTCGTGCGACATGCTCGCGAGGAACTCGGACTTCAACCGGCTCGCGTGAGCCAGTTCTCGGTTCTGGGCTTCAATCTTGCGCGAGCGCTCGTTGAGCTGCTGGGAGAGGTCCTTGAGCTCCTGGAACTGGCGAACGGCATGCAGTCCGATGGAGACGGCGCCCGCCACCCTCGTGAGCCAGCCGCGCTCGGTGTCGAGGAGCGGCGTCGGTGAGGCTCCTGCGATGACGCCGAGCAGCTTCTCCGCGTACACGAGCGGCAACGCGAACAAGGTCGCTGCCGGGAGGACGCCGACCCCCGTGTCGAGCGAGAATGTGACGTTCGCGGACCCGTCGATGAAGATGGGCTCGCGCTGGGCCGCGGCCTCGCCAACCAGTCCCTCGCCGACCCTGAATCTCTTTTGGTCGTAGCCGGGCGGAAGGCTGAGCCCCGCTTCCAGAACGAGCCCGCCCTGCCACTCGTCGTAGGCGTAGAACGCCAACGGACGGTAGCCGGCCTCTTCCGCCAGCACGTGCAGCACCTCGGTCGCTGGCGTCGTGGCTTCTTCCTGCTGATTGATCGCGACCATGACACGCGCGCCGATGCGATCCCTGCGCGCGGTCACCGCGAGCTCCTCGTTCTTCTTCGCGAGCGCGACCTGCGCCGCCTTGCGCTCGCTGATGTCACGCAGCAGCCCGGTGTAGAGACGCTTGCTCTCGATCCACATCTCCGTCACCGAGAGCTCGAGCGGCACGCGGCTGCCGTCCTTGCGGGCACCGACGACCTCGCGGCCGATGCCGATGACCTTGGCCTCGCTTGTCTGATCCTCCGGCATCAGCAGCTTGAGGTTCATGCCGAGCACCTCGTTCGCGGCGTAGCCGAAGATATTCTCCGCGCCCCGATTGAACGTGGAGAGGGTCCCAACCTCGTCGAACACGACGATGCCGTCGTGCACGGTGTTGAGCACGGTCGTCGAACGCGTCTCCAGACCCGCGCGCTCGGCTGCGGCACGCTTAGCCTCCGTGATGTCCTCGGAGATCCCGAGCAGGTAGCGCGGGCTTCCGGACGCATCGAGGATGGGCACCTTCTTGGTGTGCAAGAGGCGTGGCCCAGCCTTGGTCAGGATCGACTCCTCTGGAATGTCGACGACCACCGAGGCCTCAAGGGTCTCGCGGTCCTTGGCTTGGAAAAACTCGGCCTCTTTCTTCGGAAACAGGTCGTAGTCGGTCTTGCCCAGCAACTCGCTTCGAGGAACCCCGAGAAGGGCCTCACCCGCACGGTTGAATCGCGCGAACGCGAGTCGCTCCGCGTCCTTCACAAAGACCATGTGGGGGATGTTCTCAAGGACGGCCTCGAGGAACTGGTTGGTCTGTCGCATCGCCTCGTCCGCGTGCTTGCGCTCCGTGATGTCGTGCGTGACCGAGTAGAGCGTGCCCGAGGCATCGGGAGCGGCCATCCAGGCCAGCCAACGATAGGAGCCGTCCTTGCACCGATAGCGGTTCTCGAAGGAGATGGTCGGTACGCCGCTGGCGAGCTTCTCTACTTCCGCGAGCGTCGATGCTCGGTCCTCGGGGTGGACGAAGTCGATGAAGGGGCGCGCGAGTAGCTCCTCTCGCGTGTACCCGAGCACGTCGAACGACGGATTCAAGCGCCTGAAATAGCCATCTGTCCCGGCGATGGAGAGCATGTCGAGAGAGAGCGCGAAGAAGCGCTCGAAAGGTTCTTGCTGCTCCGTCTCGCGCTGCTTCAAGCGAACGGTTTCGGTCACGTCCTCGACGCGATGGATGATGTAGAGAAGCTCCCCGCTCGCGTTCAGGACGGGCGAGTTGCTCGGGCTCCAATGTCGCTCCTCGAAGCCGCCGCCCTCCGATTCGGGTCTTCGAATGTCGTATTTCTGGATCGGCATCGTGTCCGGGACACGGGTGTCGCGAACCCGCTCGAGCGAGGCGCGCAGGTTCTGCGTGCCGGTCGCCGTCGGATCATTCGGGTTGTCGGGGAAGACCTCGAAGATGCCTCGCCCGACGATCTCCTCCCGCTTGGTCATCGTGGCCTTGAGGTAGGCATCGCTCGCCGCCACGATCACGAGGTCTGGCGCGAGAACGAGGAAGAGCCCCGGCGACGACTCGAAGAGGACGCGGAAATCTGGATTCGTGGAGCCGCCAGCGTTGGGTCGATCTTCGTTCACAGTCCCTCCCGATCTCTTGCCTGCCGACTGCGAAAGTCGGTGACCACAGCCTCGATGTCCGCAGTGTCAAACGACTTCAAGACGAAGCGGTTTGCACCTAGACCAGCAAAGCGTCGCGACTGGCCCGTGGTGACCCCCCGGGCAGGCGGAACGTTGCCCCGGGCATTTCGAACAAGCAGCCACGGAGCACGCATACCGTATCCGATTGAGGAGATGCGCGACAAGACTCGGGATGAAGCCGACTCCGTCTGCGGGCTGACGTCGGCACCGTCGGAGATGAACGATGGGCCAAGCTTGCGTTGCAGATCGAGCTGACACGCACGGCAGCTCCTGCGCGCGAGCTCGGCGGCGAGCCTTCGTCCGTCGCGCATGCGCCGTCGCAGCGAGGTTAGTCTCCGCGCATGAAGTTGCTCTCCAGCGAGGTCAGCGTGCAGTTCGTGGCTCCTGCCAAGGCGCCACCGCGCGGGCGCACTTGGGTGGATGTCGCCGAGCTACCGCCGCTCCATGCGGATGACGGGCGCGTGGTGGCGGCAGACACATCGCTGCTCGCGCAGCTTCGCTCGCTGACATCGTCATCGCCTTTGCCCGCTGCGCTGCGCGCTTCGACACCCTCCTCTCGCAACGACTTCTCGCTCGCGCTGCTGCACGGTTGGATTCGCGCGTTTGGTCCGAGTGAAGACACGTGGGCTCTCCTTGCGGTGGCGCAGCTTGCGGAGTCGCGTGTGGTCGCGCCGATGCTGGGGCAGCTTGTTCGCGCATGTGCGCGCGGGCGTCGCGTCGAGGGTGCGCTTGCCGTGCTCACGGCGCTCGCCGCGGTGCGCGATGTGCGCGCGCTCGCAGAGCTTGAGAAGCTCGCCTATGTGTCGCCACAGGCGGTGGGCGATGCGGCGCAAGCGCACGTCAAGAAGCTCCAGGCTGCGCTCGATGCTTCGGATGACGATGTCCGCGATTTGCTCGTGTCCACATGCGGCATGGAGAAGCCGATGGTCGTGGGCGGGCAGCCCTTCTTCGTCACGCTGAACGCTGCGCTCGAGCCCATCATCGTCGACGAGAAGGGCGCGACCGTGAAGTCCTTGCCCCGCGCACCCAAGGGCGAAGATGCGAGCGCTGCGAAGGCGCATTGGACCGAGACGCGCGCGCTCTTGCGCGACACCGTCCGCGCCGAGCGAGCACGCTTTGAAGCAGCGATGTGCACCGAGCGCCGCTGGAAGCCTGAGCGCTTTGTGAGCGGCATTCTGGAGCACCCGATCCTCCGCTTGCTCGCGCAGCGGGCGCTCTGGAGCATCCGCATGCCCAAAGCCGAAGCGCGCATTGTGCGCGTCACAGAAGACTTCCAGCTCGCCGATGCGAACGACGAAGCGTTCGCGTTCACGCGCGGCACCATCGGCATTGTGCACCCGCTCCACATGACCGAGAGCGAGCGCGCACATTGGCGAAAGACCCTCCTCGACTACGAGGTGATGCCGCCCTTCCCGCAGCTTGAGCGACCCTTCTTCACGCCCACCCCACGCGAGCTCGACTCCAACCAACTCGACCGCTTTCAGCATCGCGCCCTGAGCCCCAAGACGCCCTTCGTGCTCGAAGCGCTTGGCTGGGAGCGCAACAACTACGGCGACTACACCCGCACGCTCCTCCGCGACGAGAAGAAAGACCGCAACCTGCGCGTCACGCTCCTCATCGACCGAGACGACAACGAACTCATGGTCCACAGCGTGGAGAGCGAAGTGAAGCTGGGAAAGCTCAGCCCCATCGTGTTCAGTGAGCTGGTGTACGAGGTGATGCGGCTTCCGGAGGCGTGAAGCTCAGGGCGATGACAGCAGCAGCGCGACATCGCGCAGCGCTTCGCTGATCACAATGGGGTCGAAGGCATCGAGTGACTTTCGGTCGTCGGGATACAAGCGCCAGCCGTACGCGACGCCAAGGCCGATGAGTTGCTGCTCGGGCTCCATCTCGATCACGTCGAGGAAGATGCCCGGTTCGAACTCCAGCGTGAGCACCTCTTCATCGCGCATCGGCCTCTCCATGCACGTCACGCAGCCACGCGCCTGCGCGCCGACGCGCCAGCCGTGCGCCTCAAGTCCAAGCACGCTGCGGCTGTGGAGCCTCTTGCCCTGCCATGGCGCGATGCTCGAACGCGCAGCCTCCTCGCGTGTG
Organism: Sandaracinaceae bacterium; assembly: GCA_044373065.1. Taxonomy (GTDB): domain Bacteria; phylum Myxococcota_A; class Polyangia; order Polyangiales; family Sandaracinaceae; genus JAFLCL01. The sequence continues at coordinate 8,776 of JBILQT010000128.1, read as the reverse complement.
AGTGCGAAGGTCTCGCGATCCAGTTGCTTGAAGGGCTGCAAGAGCGCGTAGTCGCTGAAGATGCGCGCGAACCGAGCCGCCTCGCCGGGCTGCATCTCCAGCGGATGCGCGATGCCAAGCGAGACACCCGGCGGAAGCTCCAGCACAGCGTCGTTCGCATCCGCGTAGCTGCCATCCTCCGCAACGCGGAAGGTCATCGTCAGCTTTCCTTCGGCGTCGTAGGCGGCCCAGACGAGGCGCTGCACGAGATGGCGCATCAGCGGGTGCGCGACCAGGAAGGCGCGAAACGCATCCTCACGCCAGCGACGCCTGCTGCACATCGCGCGTTCGAGGCGAAGCACCTGCTGCTGCGCGATGGCCTTGGCGTCTTGCTTCAGCAGCTTCCAGGTCTCGGTTGCCTCTTTGCTCTTCGCCGCGTCGTCCGTCGCTCGCGGCTTGGGGAGCTCCGCGAGGCGCTTGCCGCCTTCCTCTTGGACGAAAGGTTTGATCGATTCGTCGAAGACAACGCGAAAGCGGCGCGGGCCAAAGTCGAGCGTGCGTGAGCCATCTCTGCCGAGGCCGAGGTCCGGCACGAGCCTATCGGCGAGCTCGTCCGCACTGAGCCCCCGCGCCGCTGCAATCTGCTCGACCTTCTCGCTCGCCTTCTCTTGGAGCCCTTTGAACTTGGCCTTCTGCGCGATGCCATGCAGGTGCATGAGCGCGACGTCGCTGCCGATCGAGGCGAGCACATCCAGCCCGATGAGCGCGCGCTGATGCTGTGACTCGCCGGGCCAACCACGCACCAAGGGCGTGAGCCTGCGTGCGCATTCGTCATCGCCGAAGAAGCCCATCGCAGCGAGCGCCCAGGACTGCTTCGCGTCCGCACCCGCGCCTTGCCACGCCTCAAAGAGCGCCCAGGCGAGGTCTCGCTGCGAGGCAGCCGTGGCGACTTCTTTTAATATTGCAATAGCAGCATAAGGCTCACCGACTTTGCTGATCGCGAGCATCGTGAGCACGTGCTGCATCGCCTCCGCGGGCAACGCCTTGCCCGACGCACGCAACACCAAGCGAGGCAACGCCTCGGCCTCCGCGAACTCTGGAAGGGCGGGCAGCTTCGACGGAAACACCTGGAGCGGATCGAAGTGGAGGACCGCGCGCACTGCCTCCACGGCGTCATCGCCGTAGCGCGTGGCCGCGCGCATGACCTCGCCCTCGTGACCTTCCCTCGCAAGCATCCGCAGCGCGTACTCGGCGGATTCGCGCTCGTTGCCCGGCGCGCCAACCGCGCTCGGGATCAAGCCAGTCGCAGCCGCTTCGGGATGCTGGAGGAGCCAATCCCGGGCAGCCGCTGGCTTGTTCTTGAGACGATGGTGAGCGTCCGCCGCGAGCATCGCGATGCGCGGGCTGCGGTACGGCAAGAGCACCGCCAGCCCCTCCGCGCGATGCGTCGCGGCGAAGGCGAGAAACGGATCCAAGAACGCGAGCTCGTGTCTCGCGGCGAGCACGAGGAACGCCTCCGCCGCAGCATCCCAGTGGCCCGTCGCGTAGGTACTCAAGAGCTTGCGTGCGAAGTGCGGGGCGTAGTCGAGAAGGAAGGGCGCAAAGGCCCTGAAGTGCTCACGCGCGCGTGCCTTCGCGTACTTGCGGATCTCGGCTTCATCCTCTGGCGCGTCCGTCTCCAACATGCGCTGGGCAACTGCCGAAGGGATGCCCCACTCGGCCATGAAGTGATCGCGAAGGGACGAGGTTGCGCGCGGCGGAGGCCACCGCATCCAGGTGGCCTGCAGCCCCTCCGGCCAGGCCATCGACGCCTCGAACGCTGCAGGCGCGAGCGCATCGAGCTTCAGGCTGGTGGCTGGTGTTCGATCAAGCCATGGAGGCCTCACGACGAAAGAAGGAAGCTCTCCTTGAGTTGCCTCCTCGGCGCTCGGGCTCACCTCTGAGGTCACGCTCGAAGCGCGTTCCGGCACCGACGTCTTCGCGCGTACCGACGTCTTGCCGTGCACCGCCTTGAGCGCGCTCTTCACCGCACCTTCGAGCACCGCGCCCGCAGCGTCCGTCGCCTCGAAGTAGCCCTCTTCGAGCTTCTTGTAGATGAGCTCGTCGCGCTCTGCGCGCGCCGTTGCAGCGTCGGCGTAGGTCTTGGTCTGCGAGCGCCCAAGCGTCCCCATGCGGCCCGAGCGAACCTCCACGTCGGCGCCATGGAGCGTGATCTCGAAGAACTTCCTGGTGGCACCGGCGACGAGCTCAAAACGCCTCATGGGCGACGCTCTAACATGGGGTGGAGCGAGGCCCGATCAGAGGTAGCCGCCCGACGGGTCGAGCTTCACGACCGCGACGTCTCCGAGCCCGCGCGGCGCCACGCCGTCGAGCGAGGCATCGGTGATGATCGAGACGTAGACGAGGCCATTGGGCGCGAGCGCGATCGACGAGGCGGCGTCGCTCCCCGCCGAGCCTCCGCTGCGGGTGAAGGCGTGGGTGCCATCGGCGTTCCATGCGATCACACAGAAGTCGTTGGCTCCTCCCGCGTAGGGCTGACCGTCGAAGACCTGCGAGGTGTTGGACGAGAGCAGCACGCGGCCGCTCGAGTCGACCACGACGCCGAACGTATTCTCGGTGCCAGGCGAGCCACGCTGTCGGGTCAGCTCCCAGGCGCCGTCGGTTGCGAAGCGCATCACGAATACGTCGGTACCGCCCGCATTGGGCTGACCGTCGATGGAGCCGTCGGTGGACCCGACGAGCCACGGGCGACCCGCGCCATCCACCGTCACGTCCTGCGCGCGATCCTGTCCTGCGCCTCCACGCTGCCGGATCCACGCGCGCGCACCGTCGGCCCCGTAGCGCGCGACGAACACGTCGCGAAGACCCGCGTTCGTCCCGCCGGTCTCAAGCACGCCGAGCGTGTAGCCGACGAGGTAGGCGGTGCCGTCGGGCGCGACACCGACACTGTGCCCCTGGTCGTCGAGCGCCGTTCCGTCCTGGCGCGCCCAGAGGAAGGTGCCATCGCGCGCCAAGCGAACGATCGCGTAGTCGAGACCGCCCGCGTTTGTGGCGCCCGCGAAAGCGCCGTCGGTCCAGGCCGAGATCACCGCGTTGCCGCCCGCGTCGACCGCGAGGTCCCACGCCTCGTCGTTGCCGGCTGACCCAACCTGCCGCACCCAGAGCAGCGCGCCGCTGCCGGAGTAGCGAGCGACGAAGAGATCGGTGCCGCCCGCAGTGACCCCATCGCCGTCGATGTCGCCTGCACCGTAGCCGACGATCAGCACGTCGCCGGTCGCCTGGTCGATCGCGACGTCGCGCGCGTAGTCCCACACGCTCGTGCCGAGCTGGCGCGTCCACAGGAGCCGACCTGCGGCGTCGTACTTCACGAGCATCGCGTCGAAGTCTCCGGCGCTCGGCCCGCCAAGCGCGCCGGTCGTGCCCCCGCTGACGTAGATGCTCCCCTCGCGATCCACTGCCACCCCCGAGCTGCGATCGTCCGCGGGCCCGCCCGTCTGGTAGGCGCCGGGGGTCAGGTAGACGACGGCGGCAGCGAGATCCGCGACACCACCCGCGCCGTTGGTCGCGCGCAGCGAGACGATGTCGGGCGCGTGCGCCGCCGCCGTGCAGCGCGCGTGGGTCGCGTCAAGCACGACGATCGGAGCGCAGGGCGCGCCATCGACAGTGATCGCGAGCGCCGCAAGATCCCCCGCGAGCGTGAGTACGAGGTCGCCGCCGGTCGGGAGCAGGTAGGGCGGCTCGATGGCGGTCACCGAGAGCGCGCCGGGCGCGTCATCGGTCGGTGCATCGGCAGGCGCATCGACGGCCGGGGCATCGAGGCCTGGTGCGTCAGGCGTGGGCGCGTCAGGCCCGGGCGCATCGAGCGCGGCATCCATGCGCGGGGCGTCGAGCGCCAACCCCGCGTCGATCGGGTCATACCCCAGGCGCCCGCATGCACTGGCCATCACCAGCACCAGCACCACGGGAGAGACACGACGCATCCGCACGAGGCTATCACCGGACGCACAGGCCATGGTCTCGGACTCAGTCTCGGACTCAGTCTCGGACTCAGTCTCGGACTCAGTCTCGGTCTCAGTCTCGGACTCAGTCTCGGAATCGGTCTCGACGGAGAGGCCAACAAGCGCGGCAACGAGCTCCATCCCAACTACACGCTCACGTGCCCCCCGCAGGCAAGATCTTCATCGGCTCAGGCCAATGCCCGTGCTCGGAGAGAGGCACAAAGCGCATCGTGGTGAACTCGTAGTGAAAGTCCCTCTGGACGCGCTGCTTCATCGCGTCGCGGTGGCTCGTACCGTCCAGCTCCCGCCGGCCGCGGACCATGCCCAGCATGTCTTGCTCACTCCGCCACATGCTGAAGGTGGAGAAGGTATTCAGCGGTCGAAAGGCGACCGTCGCGCGGGTCACTCCCGGGTGGTCGCGCACCTGCGCTTCGACGGGCTTGCCCCAGCGCTCAAAGCGCAACGTCTCGGCGAGGTTGAGGCGCGCGAAGGTCACACCCACCACGGGCCCCTCGGGGTCGGCGTGCTCGGTGTAAAGCGTGGCCGCATCGAGCTCCTTGTATGTTCCCCAGCGCCTGTAGAAGCGCAGGCGAACGTGCCAGCTGGGGCGCTCGAACACGCGGTAGGGCGGCGCCTGCAGGAAGCGATCGAGGTGCCCCTCGCTCTCCCAGAAGGCGAAGAGCACGAGCGAGGTGAAGTGGTAGCGGCCCGGCAGCACGACCGAGTGACCCATCCTCATCGGTAAGAGGCACTCCGCGTGGCGCAGCCCCGGTACGCGGCGCAGTGCCGCCGAGCTGAAGAGGCGCGCGGCGACGCTGTAGAACGGCGCCTGGATGAGGTGATAGCTGAAGACTTCCATCGCTTGGCGCAATATCTCACGCTGAACATGTCCGAGCTGACCCTACTTCGCGTTCTCTTGCTTCTGAGCATGGCCGTCGGCTCGCTCGGCACGCACCGCGTCTTGCTCGTGCGCTCACGAGGCCTCTCGGCGGCGCGTGTCGGGGCGCTCGCGTGCGCGGCCTTGGGCCTCTTCTCACCCGCGCCGATGCTCTGCGTCGTGTGGCTCCTCTTCTGTATGGCGAGCTTCGCGCTCTTCCTCCGATCCCGCGTCGCCTCGTGGCGCTCGCCCTATGTGCTCTCGGCCTGCGTGCCCTTTCTCTTCAGCAACATCGCGGCGGTCTGGCTCGTCGGCGGCGCGAACGACCTTCACATCCTCGGGTACGGCGCGCACTTCAGCTACTACGCCGCGCTGCACGGGAACGTGCTCGGCTGGATCCTGATCGGTGCGCTGGCCATCCTCGCCGACCGAGAGGGACCACAGCGCAGCCTCTACGTCGCGTCGGTGCTCGCGTGCCTTGTCTCATTCGTGTTGATCGCCCTCGGCATCGACCAACTCCGCGCGCTCAAGCCGATCGGCGTGCTCGGCCTCTCGGTCGCGCTGCCGGTCTCGCAGCTCGTGTTCCTCGCCAGCGTGTGGCGGCGCAACCGACCCGCCTTCGTCTGCGCCTTGGTCAGCTTCACTGGCCTCGTCTTCACGATGGTGCTCGCCTGGCGAAACGAGCTCTCGATGCCCGTGCTCCCCGCGGCCCTGGGCATCCGCGCGATGGTCTCCGTGCACGGCGTGCTCAACGCCCTCGTCGTCGCCCCGTGCTTCTTGCTCGCGGTGATGCTTGACGCGGCGCCCGCGAAGCCGAGAAGCACGTAGCGCTTCGGTCAGGTCGAGGACTGCAGGCGGACTCCGACGCGGTCTCGGACTCCGACGCGGTCTCGGACTCCGACGCGGTCTCGGACTCCGACGCGGTCGGAGACGCAGTAGCGATCGACGCGCGCGTTCGCGCTCACCCATCACCGAGTCGACCGTTGGCACCGGACGGCGGTCGCACGAAGCCTGCTTGGCCAATCACCGAAGCGGCGCGCGTTGTCCGAGGGCGCGAGCGCGTCCCAGGACTTCGGGCACTTCGGGCGCGAGAGCAGCGTGACGATGGTCCTCCTGGTTTTTGCGTGAGCGGGTGGACGGCGAACTGAAATAGCGACGAGCCCAGGGAGTAGCAGTCGCAGTGAAGTCACTGCCGGCCCTCGCCATCAGCGTCGCCCTCTGCCTGGGCAGCTGCACGCCCGCCGTGCCCGTGCGCCACATCGAGACGGTGGCGATGAGCGGGCCTGCGCCCGTATGCGGAAACGTCTTCCTCGCTCGGTTGGAGGCGTCCGGAAGGCGCGCGCTCGTCGTGAGTCTCGACCTCGAAGGCGACCCACTGCCGATCAACAGTTCACGCACGCTCTCCATCGCGGAGATGAACCATGGGAAGCCACCGGCGGTGCGGATGGAGGATTGGTCGGATGCTCGCTCGGCCGACCTGTACTGCACCTGCTTTGTCACGGGTGAAGGGCCCGTGGATACGTGGCGCGCAATCGAAGGCAGCGTGACGATCACGCGCATGGCGCTCCCACCGCACATGTTTCGCGCACGCGTGCCTCGGATGTACATGGTGAAGGCCCACGGCGAGGGCCTCGTGTTCGTCAACAAGCGCGGCGAGATGCGCAAGGTGCACGTGTGGGATGTGCCGGTGACTCAGGTGGAATGGTGAGACGCCGCGCTGGCTCATGCGCGTCCGTTGCAGAGGCACAGTGCCTTGCGAGCCTTTGGGAGTTCCGCTAGCGCTGAGGCTTGCGCCACCGCCTCGCGCTCGTCTCATTTCGCTCGCCGTGGCTTGCCTCGGTAGTTGTGTTGACCGCGGTGGGTTGCGGGCGCGATCGCTACGAGCCGCTCCCGAGCTTCGGGCTCGACGCCAACCTCCCCGACGCAACGCTTGATGCGCGCGGGCTTGATGCGCCTGGGCTTGATGCACGCGGGCTCGACGCGCCTCTTCTCGATGCGAGGTCATCGCGGGACGCCAACGCGGACGCGAATGGTCCGCCTCCTGCGCTGAGACCGGAGATGCCGCGCGACAACGCAAACTTCGGCGACGACGTGGCAAGCGACGGTGTCCGTTTCGCCGTCTCGTCTGCGCAGTCCGGCGGTCGCCTTGTGGTGCTGGGGGAGCTCGATGGGACGTGGGTGGTGGAGCTCGACACGGCGCCCCGCCGCGCCTCCTCATCGGGCTTTCGCGTCGCTCTCTCGGGCCGTCACGCGTTCCTTGGTTCCTCGCAGGCGGGCGCGCTCGGTGGTCTCGTCGAGCGCTGGGAGCGCGTCGGCGGCACGTGGACGTACGCCGAAGACCTCGTCGACCCGACGGGGCGCGCGTCGGAGTTCTTCGGGAGCAACATCGCAGCGTGCGGTGATCGTCTCTTTGTCGGCGCGCCCGGCCGCGAGCGCGGCGCTCAGGCGCGCGACACCGGGGCCGTCCACGTGTTCTCGGCAGGCGCGGCCTGGGACCTCACCGCGACCATCGAGCCCCCCGTCGCGAGCGGCCAGGAGTTCGGGACTGAGTTCGCGTGCGGTGGCGACCTCGTCGCGATCATGGATGGAGACACGGTCCGCATCTATGCGCTCTCCGCAGGCAGCTGGGCGCTGGAGACGAGCATCACACCACTTCCGGGCGAGTACGTCTGCGACCTCACCCTCGGCGACGGCACGATGCTCGCGGCTGGCTTCTGTTCGACGCCCGGCGACCGGCAGGAGGGTCGCGTGCTGACCTACGAGAGGCTCGCCGCTGGGAGTTGGGTCTCTGCGGGAGAGCTGCCGCGTCCGGCCATCGCTGGGAGCCAGTTTGGTATCTCGCTCGCGCTCGCAGGCGAGACCCTCCTCGTGGGCGCCGATGGCTGGCTTCTGACCGGGGCCAGCTTGGACGGTGCCGTCTACCAGTACCGCCGGGTCGGTGGAGCCTGGACGCGGATCGCAAGCACCTACGTCGAGCGCGGCTTGGATGGACGCTTCGGCTACGCCGTCGCCATCGCTTCGGGCCACGGCGCCGGCGGCGCACCCTGGACGAACCTTGGCGGACTCAACCGCGCGGGCGAGGTGCGTGTCTGGCCGCTCGCACCCTAGGTGCCCTGATTTCAGCTATTTTCCGCGATGCGCCGCGCCACCGAACACGATGAGCCCTCGCTGCGGCGCTATGCTCGCGGCGTGTCTTTCTCCTACCTCGACTCGGTGCGCCTGAGGCCTACCACGCCGGCCGATGTCGCCGCGCTCTTTGCGTTCCAGCTCGACCCCGAGGCGAACCGGATGGCGATGGTGAGACCGCGCGACGAGGCGACGTTCTTCGCGCTCTGGGAGGGAATCTTCGCGGACCCGCAGGTGGTGAAGCGGGTGATCGTCGATGAGGACGAGCGCCTCCTCGGCAGCATCAACTGCATTCAGCGCGAGGGCCTCGACTACGTGGGATACTGGGTCGCCCGTGAGCACTGGGGACGAGGCATCGCGGGTCGCGCGCTCACGTTGTTTCTCTCGGAGGTAACCCGGAGGCCTCTCCATGCGCGGGTGGCCGCGAGCAACGCGGCTTCGCTGAAGATCCTCCTGCGCTCCGGGTTCGTCGAAGTGGCCCGCGGGTGGGACGAGGGCAACGCGCGCCTCGTCGCGTGCGACGAAGTACAGCTTACGCTGGGCGCACTGCCCGCCTGAAGGCGCCGACTTACAGGCGTCGTTGCTGCGTATGTGGGCAAACGACGCAGCAGCTGTTTCTTCCCCAGCCACCCGACTGAACGACCATCGAATGGATGAGTGCGCGCACCTTAAGGCAGTTCGCATCTTAACTGACCTCGTACCCGCACCGCTCGTAGTAACCCGCAAAGTCTGATGCTTGGAAGGTTGTGAGCGCGTGAGTGATGGCTTCGTCGAGCGCATCTTTGGTTCGCGCGGC
>JBILQT010000453.1:0-4617 GCA_044373065.1 Sandaracinaceae bacterium | reverse complement strand
TTCTTCGCGTAGACGAACTCCTGTATCGTTTCCGCATGACGCGGACCCAGTGGACTCTTCTGCTTCTCGGACTCTCTCTTTCCGGCACCCTCGGATGCGACAACCCGGTTGCCACGACGTGTAATTCGAACAGTGAGTGCGCCGCGACCGAGCAGTGCGTGAACATGCGCTGCGAGCCCATCCCGAACGTGCCCGACACGGGCACCGCGCGCGTCGACGCATTCCTCTTTGATGCAGGCCCTGTCGATGCACCGCAGCCGGTGGACGGCGGACCGACCTGCGCCATGACGATGTGCGGGCCCGGCGAGCGCTGCGAGATGGTCGCGGGCGGCGCCGCATGCGTCGCGAATACCTGCGCAGACTTGATGTGCACAGCGACGGAGCGCTGCGCTCCCGCCCCCACCGGCATGGGCAATATCTGCGCAGACAACCGCTGCACCGATTCGCTTGAGTGCCCCGCAGACGAGTACTGCAACGGCACGATCTGCGTGACGGATGTGTGTACGCCGGGCACGCGCAGCTGCATGGGCATGGACGTTCAAGTTTGCGCAGACGACGGCGGAGGCTCGAGCACTGCATTCTCGTGCGGCAGCGAGGCGTACTTCACCAGCACGTGCTCTGCGGCGACGGGAACCTGCGCCTGCGAGGACGACTGGGATTGCCCCGCGAACACGGTCTGCGAGGTGGGCCGCTGCGAGGGCACCGGGCGTGCTCCGACATGCCGCTTGCCCCCCGCACCCTTCACGAGCGTGCTCCCCACCAACGAGATCCGCTGGGGTGGCACAGGCCCTGGCGCCGCGCTCTCTGCAACCGGGTCGCCCTTCCCACTCAGCGCTCAGGTCAGCGCCACGCCCCTTGTTGCCAACCTCGACGACGACAACGGCGATGGGCGCATCGACGAACTCGATATTCCCGAAATCATATTTCAAACATATTGCGGTACGGACGTTGCGATCAACGGCGTACTGCGCGCAATTCATGGAGGTGGACCGAACCGCGGCGACGACTTCTTCGCTGTTCAAGGTGCGACCGTGTGGCACGAGGGCGATCCACCCTCTGCTGGCAACTGTGCGGATGGAACGATCAACTCCACCGCGGCCCTCGCGGTGGCTGACCTCGATGGCGATGGCGTCCCTGAGATCGTGACTTGGAGTGAGGCCTTCACACTCGAGATCCACCGCAACACGGGCGAGCTGATTGTGGCCAGCGCCGTCCCGCCCACAGCGGAGCGCGTGACGGGAAACGCCGCGCCTGTCATCGCGAATTTCGACCACGCCGGTCCTCCTGAGATCGCCGTCGGCAATCAAGTCTGGACTCTCTCCGTGCGTCCCGGCATGCCGATAGCTTTCGCGGATCGCTTCCGCGGAACCGCCACGACCAACACGGGTCGCAACGGACAAGGCCCGATCGCTTGCGTCGGCAACCTCGTCGGCGCCGCACAGGAAGAGTTGGTCGCAGGCTCGACCGTCTACCGGCTTCCGACGCCTCCTGCTGGCGTGACACGACGCTCCGGCTGCGCCGCGATGGACACGTCGAACTTCTGCGCCGGCCTACTCGACCTCGTCTGGGACGGGCAAACCGTCAACGGTGTGACGATGGTCCCGAGCACGCAGCGCGATGGCTTTTGTGCGATCGCGGACGTGCTCGGTGCCAATGAAACGGCGGCGCCCTCACCGACCAATCCGCTCGATGGAACGCCCGAGGTGGTGCTCGTCGCCAACGGATTCTTGGTCGTCTACTCCGGCGAGGATGGGCGCCTGCGTCGCTCGATCGATCTCGGTGCAGGAACCCTTGGAGGCGCACCCAACGTCGATGACTTCGACGGCGACGGCTTCCCCGAGATCGGCACCGCCTTCGGCCTTCGCTACATCGCCCACGATCTGCAAGCGCCGACGACCGCGTGTCCGGCCTGGCCCACGGCCTTCACAGACCCAGCGGTCATCCCCGGCCCCTTCACCCTCCAGGGCAACCCCGCCCGCAGCCCCGGCGGCGCATGCACGATGGACAGCATGTGCGGCACGGGCACGACGTGTAACGAGACCACAGGTCGATGTGTGTGCCTGCACAACGGCTGGCAGCGCGTCACCGAAGACGACTCAAGCCGCGTCACGGGCAGCACCGTCTTCGACTTCAACGGCGATGGCGCTGCAGAGCTCATCTACAACGACGAGTGCTACTTCCGCATCTACGACGGATTGAACGGCTCGGTCCTCTTCCGTGAGCTGAGCTCAAGCCGTACGCGCATCGAGAACCCTGTGGTCGCCGATGTCGACAACGATGGAAACGCCGAGATTGTCTTCTGCTCCAACAACGACGCCCCAGGAGCCTGCAGCGCGGGCACCTCGAACAACGGCATCGAGGTCTGGGGTGATGCGAGCGACTCCTGGGTGAGCGCGCGACGCATCTGGAATGAGCACGCCTACCACGTGACCAACGTGACCGAGTCGGCAGCCATCCCGCTGCGCGAGCCCGAGAACTACAGCGCATATGCAGGCCGCTCGTACAACACGTATCGCTCGCAGCCACGCAACCTCGGCATCGCGCCCGACCTCACACCCGACCGTGTGCAGACCAGCTCTCCGGATGCCGCATGCGGCACGCTGGGAACACAGCTCGACATCGTCGTGCGCGTCGTCAACCAAGGCGATGTGCGTGTGGGTCCAGACATCCCGGTCGCGTTCTTCGGCGAGTGGACTGCAGCGAGCTTGATGGAGGCGCTCCATGCCGATGCCGCGGGGACGCCTTTGACGGCGCCTCTTGGCGTCACGCTCGAGCCAGGTCGCTCCACGCTCGTGCGCGTCCGCTACCTCGCCAGCAACAACAGCCCGGGTGTGTTGCCCGATCGCATCCGCGTCTCGGTCGACTCCACACGTGTGGAGCGCGAGTGCGTGGAGACCAACAACGAGATTGCAGTCAACGTCGACCCTGGAACGCTCGCGCCCGACCTTGCCATCAGCGTCGGCGCCGTGAGCGGCGTCTGCCCCGCACAGACCTTCGCAGTCACCGTGCGCAACGTCGGCTCGGCCGATGCAACGGGCGTCGTGGTTCGCCTCTACGCAGGTGACCCAGCACGCGGTGGAACGCCGATCGGCATGGCAACGCTCTCGGGCACCATCGCGGCCGGAGGCATGCTCTCGCTACCCATCACGATCGACCCCTTCCCGCCTGGCGCCCCCGTGACGGTCTGGGGCGTGGTCGACCCCGACGACGCCATTGCAGAGTGCAACGACGGCAACAACGCCGATGCGGCCGACATGCCCGCCGCCTGTTTCGACATCATCTGATTCGATGAGACTGGCGCTGGCATTGACGCCATATCGCGACACTATCTGACCAATATAGGTATCGTATCGATATCTTTCGAGCCGACGAGGAGAGGTCCCTGATCTCTCCTCGTTTGCTTCCGTCGTGCTGCATTGCCCTCCCCCTCGCCCAGCGCCCCGCTCTACACTGATGCGATGTCGCGTGTACGCCTGGTCGACGCACTCTTTGCCGTCTCCGCTCTCTCCCTCTCGGTCTCCGCTGGCTGCGTTCCGCAAGACCCGCCGCGACGCGACGTTGGGCCCCGCGATGCGCGGCCGCGTACGGATGTTCCGTTCGACCCCTACAGTGATGTGGGCGAGCGGATCGGCATCGACATCGGCTTCATCCCTGGCGAGCCTGATGCACCACCCTTCGATGCGGGACCCTTGCCGCCTCCCTTCTTTGAGGAGGCCGCTGCAAGTGCAGGTCTCGGTGCGAGCCATGGCGGTAACCCCTCACCGCCCGATTGTCTCTTCGATGATCTGACCGTCGCGGGGCCTGGCGATTACTGCGACCCAGAGCGCTCGCTGGCCGGTGCTGCCGTCGGTGATGCGAATGGCGATGGGCACCAAGACCTCTTCGTCACCCGAATCGACGGCCCGCCATCGCTCTACCAGAACGATGGCGCCGGGCATTTTGTGGATGTGACGACGGCGCGCGGACTGAGCATCTCGGAGCCCACTGCAGGCGCGGCATTCGGCGACATCGACCGCGATGGTGATCTCGATCTCTACGTGAGCGTGCTCGGCGGCCTCGAGCATCACCTCTACCTCAACGAGGGCGCGACCTTCCGCAATGTGGCCCGCGCACGGGGTGCGGCGCTGACATCTGCGTTGCCCCTTCTCGGCTCCATCGTGACCTTCGGCGACTACGACAAAGACGGTGACCTCGACCTCTACGTCGGTGAATGGCGCAACCGCGTGATTGTCCACGATGGCCCACCGATGGCGCGCCTCCTTCGCAACCGCGGCCCGGCGATGCCTGGCTTCTTTGAAGACGTGACGATGGCTGCAGGTGTGTCGATGGAAGACGCCTGGATGGGCGTAGCAACACGCGGCGTCTACATCTACGCAGTTGCGATGCTCGACCTCGATCAGGACGGCAACATTGACCTGGCAGTCAACGGAGACTTCCGCACGAGCCGACTCTTCTGGGGCCGCGGGGACGGGACCTTCGTCGACGGAACGCGCGCCGCACGGGTGGGCACCGAGATGACCGCAATGGGCTCCACCTTCGCTGACATCGACGATGACGGTGACCTCGATTGGTTCGTCTCCTCGACCTTCCGATTGCTTGGGCCCGACTGGGGAAATC
>JBILQT010000452.1:0-4625 GCA_044373065.1 Sandaracinaceae bacterium | reverse complement strand
TTCAATCGTTTGAAGCAGTATCGTCGCATCGCGACCCGCTACGAAAAGACCGCGATCAACTTCCTTGGACTGGTCTGTCTCGCTTCAAGTCTCGTGTGGCTTGCATGAGTTTGAAGACACGCCCTAGGCATCTGGCGCGACCATGCAGGCGGTGAAGTCGCGAGGGACTGTGCATGACCAGCCCGTGAGCGCGTCGTCCATCTCGACGTGAAGGGCAGGCACCCGAAGCGTGGGCGAGACTTCAATCGACTGGATCGCTTCCTGTGTCTTGAGGCAAACCGGGTCACAAGCCTCCGTGAACGCCCCGTCACGTCCAATATCCCAATATGTGCGAATCGCATGCGCGCTTCCGGGGTCGATCACGTTGCGGAGCTCGTAGCCGGCGGCGCCCTCGTTGTCGCAGCGAAGCACCGTGCGTACGTACGCAACGGTCTGCCCTTGCCAGTTGGCCTCAACCACCATCGGAGCACTGCGAATCAACCCGCTCTGGCCCGTTGGCATGCGGCTTTCGAGTTGCGTGATGGCCGCCGCGGTGATGTCGAAACGAAAGCGGCCTTGTCGGAAGCGCTCGGCGTTCGCGAAGCCCTCAGGTGTGTCGATGCCGCTCGCGTGGACGAAGTAGATCGCGCCGTCGTCGCACATGGGCCTGACCCAAAGATGGTCTGCGGTGTTGAGGTGACCGATGTCGCTGCTGAGCCCGCCGCTGCCGTCGTTGTCCGACCAAAACTGCACCACGTAGGGCCCGCCCATCGTGTCGTTCGCCGCACCGTCCGGCGGAACAAAGTCGGGGATGTCGAAGCTCATGTTGAGGCGCCGAGAGCCATCCGATCCCACTGCGCCCGTGAGGTCACATCGAGACGAGTCGTAGTTCGAGCCGGCGGCGAGCCCGGGTTGAATCAGCGCGCGTGCGCGGGGGATGCGGAACCCCGCCGGACCACCGAGAAGCGTGATCTCTGTGATCTGCCGCCGATGCGCCTGCATCTCGTCGAATACGATGTGCGCATTCCGCGGCTGCTCGCGAAGGCTTGAGTTTTGACGACAGAATTCGGGGTTTGTCTCCGCGCGTCGAATGTCGTCGAGCGACGCACTGCAGCCAACGCTGGCTGTGAAGGCGAGCACTGCAAATCTCTTCATCGCGATCACCACGTCCTCAGTGAGAGTTGGGCAAAGCAGCCATCGCCAGTGCACATCGCACTCGTGCCCGAGACGTCGACGATGTCGTCGGGGACAAGGAATGCGAGCACAAGCCCCGTGACGGAGAGCGCGGCGCCTGTGATCCAAAGTGCGTCGGCGACGCCCGCCATCGCCACGATGTTGCCCCGAGGCGAGAGCGCGTTCTCATCGGCGGGTGTGTTCGGGTCGTCCCCAGTGCAGCCCACGACGCTCGGCCGCGTCTGCAGCTCGGGTTGTGTGCAAGCGTCGCGAATCGCGTTTGCACGATCCGCGTTCCATGCGCCGAGCGGGATGCCTCCACCGAGCAGAGCGACTCCCGAACCGAAGACGACCCAAGGCCACCAAGGCCGGTTGTGCTGAAGCTGAAGCGCGTGCAACTCGGCAAGGCGCTGCGCCTCCTGGGCATCCCGCGCCGCCTGCTCGGCTTCAAGGCGCTGTGCTTCTTGCTGCGCGGCGATCCGCTCGAGCTCCGCGACTTCGCGGTCTGTCGCCTCAAGGCGGGCCGTGAGGTGCAGGCGATTGGGCGCCTCCGGCACTTCCACGAGGTACTGACGGAGCGAGTCGCGCGCTTGGACGATCTGTGATGAATCGCGGTAGGCGACGTAGCAGTTGTAGAGGAGCGCTGCGCGGTGCGTGAGGTCGTATGCGGCTTGGAACTCAACCGCCGACTCCGCAAAGCGGCCGCCCTCATACATCGCGACGCCAATCGCATAGTGGGCGCGTGCCTGACGATCGGTGAGGTCCTCGGCCGTTGCCGTGCTCGCGCTCATCGCGTCTTCTGGTTCGGCATCTTGAGCCGCTGCGCGCTCGGAGGTGAACCCGAACGCGAGCATGGTGAAAGCGAAGCGTGCGGACGCCTTGTTCAAGTGGACTCCTCGGCCGTCTTCGCGAAGTTGCGAACTGGCCATTTCATCACCCGCGTTCGCTTGAGACGCACGAACGTTACGCAGAGTTACGCGCGAGGTGTGCGCTTGGATCGCAACCCATGGCCCGGTGCACGCGCAGTTTCTCCGCCACGTTCTTCGCGGGCCGCGTAGGCTGGCACCCTCCATGTCTACGAACGTCCACGAGAACATCCTTGGTGCGATCGGCAACACGCCAATGGTCCGCCTGAACCACGTCACGCGCGCGCTGAAGGCGACCGTCTACGCCAAGGTCGAAACCTTCAATCCGGGCAACTCGATCAAGGACCGCATGGCCCTCAAGATGATCGAAGACGCCGAGAAGAAAGGCCTGCTGAAGCCGGGCGGAACGATCATCGAAGGCACGAGCGGCAACACGGGCATGGGCCTCGCCATCGCTGCCATCGTGAAGGGCTACAAATGCATCTTCACCACGACGGACAAGCAGTCGAAGGAGAAGGTCGATGCGCTGCGCGCGTTCGGTGCGGAAGTCATCGTCTGCCCCACCGATGTCGACCCCGAAGACCCGCGCTCTTACTACTCAGTGAGCTCACGCCTCGAGCGCGAGACGCCGAACTCGTGGAAGGCGAATCAGTACGACAACGCGAGCAACGCGCAGGCGCACTACGAGTCCACGGGGCCCGAGATTTGGTCGCAGATGAACGGCAAGATCGATCACCTCGTGGTCGGTGTCGGCACAGGCG
This sequence comes from Sandaracinaceae bacterium, assembly GCA_044373065.1. Lineage (GTDB taxonomy): Bacteria > Myxococcota_A > Polyangia > Polyangiales > Sandaracinaceae > JAFLCL01. The sequence goes on along the minus strand of JBILQT010000452.1, from coordinate 1,846 downwards.
GAACCATCTCGGGCACAGCGCGCTACATCAAGGAACGCAACCCCAACCTGAAGGTCTGGGGCATCGATACGTACGGCTCCGTATTCAAGAAATACAAGGAGCAGAACATCTTCGATAAGCACGAGATCTATCCCTACGTGACCGAGGGCATCGGCGAGGATTTCCTTCCTGAGAACGTCGACTTCTCGCTCATCGATGGCTTCGAGAAAGTGACCGATCGCGACGCCGCGATTTGGACGCGCGAGATCGTGCGCCAAGAGGGCATCTGGGCCGGTAACTCCGCGGGCTCAGCCATCGCCGGAATGCTGCAGATGAAGGACCGCTTTCACGAGGGCGAGACGGTTGTCGTGATCTTCCACGATCACGGCACGCGCTACGTCGGCAAGATGTTCAACCCCGATTGGATGCGGATGATGGGCTACGAGAATGTGGAAGGCGCGACGGCGCGCTCTCTTGTCTCGGCCAAGACGGCGACGGACCTGCTCGGGGTCGAGGAGACCGCGACGGTGCAGCAGGCCGCGACACAGATGCGGGAGAACGACTTCTCGCAAATCCCCGTGCTTCGCGCAGGCCGCATTGTCGGCTCGCTCAGCGAGAAGCATGTCTACGCGCAGATGGTCAGCGACACGCAGGTGCGCAACAAGCCGGTGCGCGAGATCATGCAGCGCCCTTTCCGCTACGTGGACATCGAGACGCCCGTGAAGCTCCTTGCCGGCATGATCACGCCGGAGAGCCCTGCGGTGCTGGTGCGCGATTTCCCCGCCGACCGCACGTACATCGTGACGGGCTACGACGTGCTTGCTGCGCTCTGAGAACGATCGCGCGTTGCTACCGCATCCAATTCGGCAGCAACGCGAAGACCTTCAATGCTCGCTTCGCGGCTTCAGCGACCTCGGCGTCCAAGCGCAACGTGGCCAGGGCCACGGCAGAGGCGAGCATGGGGCCTCCCACGTGGGCCGCGCAGTCGAGCGCAAGGGTTGCAACGCTGACCTCAAGCGCACCCGTGCTCGCTGCGATCTGCGTGGCCAAGGGGGCAGCCTCCGCGCCGAGTGTTCGCACCTCTTCGAGTGCACGAACGACGACATCGCGCGTGCCCTGAAGGCCATCCGTGAGCATCTCAAGCTCGGTTGCGCGCCCTTCCAGGCGGCCCATCTCAAGCAGCTCTTCGAAGTTGGACACATCGCTTGGTGAAGACGCGGAGAGTCGATGCAGAGTCTCCTCCGAGGACGCGCCGCGAAAGATCCAGCCGTCCATCGCGCGTGTCGCGAAAGGGTGCATGGCCTCGGGCCCGCGCGTCAGCCACGCACGGTCCTTGGCGAGGATGCGGTAACGCGCACGCAGCGCGCCCTTGGTGCTTGGCGCGTTCAGCTCGGCCACCCAGGCGACGCTCGCCTTCATGTCGCGCGTGCCCTGCACCTCGTCGATCTCGACGCGCGCGATGTGCTTGTGCGCGTAGTCCGCGTGAACGTTGAGGCCGGGGTAGCCATCGCTGAGGAGGCGCGTCCAACTCGCGGGAGAGAGACCCGGAAGCTCCGCGGCGGTGATGAACTCAACGCAGACGCCCTCGGCCGTCTGCTCGATCAGACGGTACGCACAGATCGGATTCGGTGCTGCCGAGGCTACCGGTGCACGACGCTTTGGGGCCCGCTTCCACACGCGAACATCCTCGGCTTCCCCGCGATAGATTTTTCCGTCCTCCAGCTCATCGAAGGCCGTCGAGAGCCACGACGCATCGGCCTTCAAATGGCTGATCATGCCCGCGTCATCGACTCCAATCTCGACGACGGCAGCGCCCAGCTTCGACTCGATATCCTCGGGCAAAGGAAGGCTCAGCTCGCTCGGCCAA
>JBILQT010000451.1:0-4632 GCA_044373065.1 Sandaracinaceae bacterium | reverse complement strand
CACGCGGCAATCGACCAAAGGCACGTCGGCACGGGCTTGGCCGTAGTCGACGCCGGGGCTCACCGCATCGCCGGTACCCGCCGGATTGCCGACCGCGTCACGCGGGCCGGACGCACTGCCCCACCAGTTGCCGCGGGCGTCCACGACGCGAGCGGGGGTGCGGTTGGCGGCACCGAAGGCCGAGTTGCCCTGGATCTGGGAACCATCGATGCGGATTTCCGCCTCGCGATCCGCCTCGAGGCCGACACCGTTCAAGAGGAGGGCCAAGCCCTGCAGTCGGAGTGCGGTCGTACCGGAGGCTCGAACACCGACTTCGTTGTTGATCAGGCTTAGACCGCCGATCGCGTAGTCGCGACCGGACACCTGCAAGGCCGATTGGCCCTGCCCGCCGGCGTAGCGGATCTCGAGCCCGTCGATGTCCACGTCCGATTGCAAGGTGGCCGGTCGCACATGCACACCCCGCCAATCACCGCGCTCAGGCGTCGCCGACGAGGTTGCTCCGCCCACCGTGCTGTCGTGGACACTGGTGAAGACCACATCCGGGGCCGTGCGAAGGCCGGCACGAACGTCCATGCCCGCCCCTTCACCGAACTTGACCACGACGCCTTCGTCGACGATCAGCTCGGCGGCGTCCACAGAAGGCGCGATGGTCGCCAGCGAGAACGCCAGCGCGAGGGAAAGAAGACCCAGTCGATTCCGTTCCATGACTTACTCCACCACCACGTCTTGTGAGTCGGTGAGCACGCCGGGGCCGCTGACCGTAATCGTGGCTCGGATGGGAACCCGGGGCGAAGGCAACTGGAGCTGGATGGGATCGCTCCAGTAGTAGCCAAAGGTCGCAGGGAGGGTGATCTTCCCAGGAGTCACCGGCGTCACCACATCGACGAACCCGGGAGCGTCCGAAACGACATCGAGTGTGAATTCGACAGCGCGATCCTGCTCCTCAATGCAACCTTCGTCTTCCCCGTAAGATCGATCGCCGGGGACGCAAAGGTTGACGTAGAAGTCCGACGGACTATCCGAGACGGCGATCGACTCCTGAAGGTTGATGATCTCCACCTTTGGCGCGCGAACCTCGATCTGCAACTCTGCCGGCTCCATGCCTTGGGCCGTGACTCGAAGTTGTGTTGATCCGAACTGCAAGCCGCGGACGTAAACCGGAGCGCCGACGGTGCACTCGCTTTGGCAGGTCGCAGGAACGACGATCTCTTCCTCAACGCCACAAATGGCTGGATTAACGCACTCCAACCTGACGACAACATCCTGGTCGTTGTAGAAGGTCTCACCATCCCCAACGGCAAACTGAACCCACAGCTGCTTTTGCATTCCCCGGCCGATGGGCTGGTAGTAGGACCAGGCATTCCCAAATGCAATCCGTGCAGCAGCGACGGACTGCGTATCAGATTGCACCGTTGCGAGCCCGAGAGCCCCAACACTGACCCTATAGGTGCCCACAGCCGTCGGGGTACCGACGTACATCGCGCTCGAGTTCGTTTGCCCCACCGGAATGACGACTTGGGTCAACGGCGTGGTTTGCGCTTCATCCGCGAACACGCCAGAGACCACATTCATCGGGGAAAGATCGACCAAGCCGACATCGAGGGTGAGCGGACTGACGAGAGTCTGGTAGCCGTACCACCCTCCATCACCAACGCTGACATCCACGTTGAAGTAGTCAGACCTGGACGACAACGCGCGCGAGCCATCCAAGCTGCGAATCTTGATGGTCGGGACAACAACGGATACGTCGGTCGTTGCTGTGTTCCCCAAGCCTGTCGCAGCAAGTTGGATGTTCGACGCGACGGAAACGCCGCGCAGCGGGATCTCCACGCGCGACGTATTGGCTGGAATCGTGACCGTGGCGGGCACTGTCAGCGCGTCCGTTCGCGGGTTCGACAGGTTGACGACCGTCGGGTTCACGGCGTTTACGAGCTGGCCGTCCCGTCGACGCTCGATGTACAGGTAGTACGTCGAATCCATTCCGACGCCGACCTGGGCCTCGGCAAGATTGAAGCGGATCTCGGTGGAGCTAACGCGCTGCTCGGCCGACTCCGCCGTGATCGCACCGACGGACTCAGCGCGAACCCGGTACGTGCCCACCCTCTGCCCTTCACCGACATGCGCAGAAACGCCCGATTCATTCGCGGGGATGGTCACTTCGTTGACCGGAGAGCCTCCGACGGAGCTGAAGCGATCGAAGAAGCCAGCGACCACGTCGGCGGGGCTCGCGTTAGCGAGCGACAGAGCGATGGTACGTGGCGAAATCAAGCCTGATGGGATGGCGTCGGGAAGATCCGTCGTCGCCGTGATCTGGAACCAGTCCCTCGGACCACCCAAGCTGCGACGGTCATCGAGTCCGGAAAGGACCAACGTGGGCTGGACGACTTGAAGCTGGAGCACATCGCCCGTCTCATGGCCCGGGGCCGTCGCACGAATCGTCACACTCTCCGCACCAGCAGCGACACCATCGACCTGGAAGTCCGCTGACCATTGCCCGGCGGGAATGGTTACGGAGGCGGGGATCGACGCCTTGCTGCTGTCTGAAACCTCCAGCTGAACGGTCAGAGGGGCATCGACGAAGGCCGGGGCGTCACCAATCCGGCGGGTGACGGCCAGGTAGCCCGGCCTCGTCCTCATGCCGACGGCCAACGCGCCGGACGCTCGACTGATCGCAAGCTGGGGCACGACAACCTGCTGCAGGTCCGAATCCGTCGAACCAAAGCCAGGAACAACGGCGCGAACGCGGTAGGACCCCGCAACCGACGGGACGCCAACGTAGGCGCTCCGAGAAGCCACCCCGCCAGAGTCAACCTGCACCTGGGCGACAGCGCTACCGCCTTCGAGAGAAAGGAAGATGCCCGGCACCAAGCCTTCAGGGCTCGCGTCGATGATCGACAGCTGCGCCTGCAGGGATTCGGGTAGCCACTGAGTTCCTGCATCGGGCGCGGCGACCCGCAACGCGACGTTGAAGCGGTCTCGGATCGCGCCTACCGAACGACGTTCATCAAGCTGTTCGATCAGCACCTGCGGGACAACGACCGAGACCGAAAGGTTGGTGCTGAGGGCTGGCGCTTCCGCTCGAGCTTCGACGATGGCAGGAGCCGTCGTCGTGGCGCGACCAAGCATCAACGGTCCGGGCACCGACTGGCCGATCGTCGTGACCGACACCGATTCAGACGCCTCGACACTCGTAGGATCCGACGACACGAACGTCACGACGACCGACTCGAAGAGCGGAACGAACCGTCCGTCCGACTCCAGAACGACGTTGGGACGCGCCGCCATGCCCCGACCCAAGGTGAAGGTCGGGCTGCCATTGTTGAAGCGGAGTGTTGCCTCCGGGCCCACGCGAAGGCGCTGTCTCACTTCATCCGCCTCATCACTCTCGGCAACCACCTCCGTCAGCGCTATCGCTTCGCCGCGGAAGCGAACGAGCGACGATGGCTCGCTCCGACCGGCGGGAATGGTGATCTCGGACACCGGGAAAGAGACCGAACCCGCGTCGACGGCACGGAGTCGGACGCGTACGCCACCCGCCGGCGCTGGCCGGTTCAAGCGTAGGCGTCCGGCATTGGGGAAGCTCCGTGGGGTGTAGCCGATCACGGCGCCCGTCGGGTAGTCGTAGGTGCTGGGTAGATCCCATGCCAGCTCCAGGCGCTCGACACGAGCCACCGTGGTGGCCGTGTCGTAGGCAGCCGCCGACGCGGTCACCGTGACCGAGCCCGAGGAGAGCCCCTCTGCAGTGAACGTGGCAGTGGTCTGTCCGACAGGAATCGTCACCGTGGCCGGCATGCCGAGCACTCCCGGCTGATCAGCGGCCAGCGCAACCACCAAGGCTGAGCCTTCCACCGGCTGTGCGACAGACACGCTGGACGACGTGGTTCGACCCGGGCGCACAAAGATCTCATCGGGAAGGACCAACGCCCGACCTCGAACCACCACGTTCGTTACAGCGCTTGCCCAGCCCGGTGCGGACAGCGTGAGCGTCGATCCGCCGGCCACAAGGGCCCGGACGTCCATTGGAACGGACCGGGCTCGCGGGGGCACTTGGATCAGTGCGGGCACGTCGACAACCGAAGCCGAACTGTTGTTGATCGCGATTTGAAGCCCGGAATCAGGCGCGCGCTCGCTGAGATTGAGGGTGACCCGCTGGGACTGCGCCGGGTTCAGCGTCAACGATGCGGGTGCCTGAAGCGTCGGACGCGGCAGGACCTCGATGTCGGCGCGAGCAGGCTCGAAGCCCTGGCCGCTGGCGGTCACGACGGCGTTGCCGGCAGTGATGGCGGTGATCTGGATATCCGCGCGCGTGGCGCCGGCCGCGACCACAACGCTGGCGGGGGCCGACACAACCGACGGCACGGAAGACGCAATCGTCACCGATGTGCCACCGGACGGCGCTACCTCGGGCAGATTCACTTCCAGTCGGCCCTGAACGCCTTCAATCAAACGCAGGCGTTCTGGTACGAGACCGAAACCCAGTGCCCCGACTTCAACGGTCCCCGAGCGGACGACGTAGGGAATGCCGCGCAGCCCCCAAACCACATCGCCCGTCACCACGCCGGCGGCAACCAAGATGCCGTCAATCGTGTTGCCGTTTGCCACCAAGCCCTCGCCCATCGGCGACGAGCGGGT
>JBILQT010000449.1:0-4654 GCA_044373065.1 Sandaracinaceae bacterium | reverse complement strand
GGAGGGGAAGTCGAAGCCAAAGACAACGTGGGACCCCTCGCGCAGAAAGGCTGCTTGGCCAAAGAGGATGAGGTCCAGGCGTGTCGCGCTTCCCTCGAATTCGATGGCGCGCATCGCTTGGGGGATGCCTCGGTTGTCGAGTCGAAAGACGGCCACGCCAGCGCCCGCCGCGGTGGCCGTGAAAGCCCCCCAGGTGATCGAGGTGTTGAAGGCGACGACGGCAATCTCGCGGTCCACATCGACGTGAAAGCCGATCAACTGGGCGAGGGTGCGTGCCGTCCAGCGCGAGGACCAGAGCGGCGTTGCGGAGGCCGCACCCGCGACGTGTGCGTCGATGCCGTCGATGTGCTCGGTGTAGAAGGTGTTCGCGAGAGGGTGCGCCCTGACTTCCCCGAGCACATCGGGACTTGTGCTGCTGACCCGCGTCACATAGGCCGCTGTGCCGTCGGGCTCGAGCACGACAACATCGCCGCGAGCGACCGAGCGCCCGTCGACCGCGAAGCCGGGTGTGAGCACCGAGAAGCTGACCACCGCGCGCCCATCCGCGAGGAGCGCTGCGCCACTCAAGACCTGCGTTCCGGCAAACGACATGCGGCGCGCGTAGGTCGTGCCGGAAGACCCAGCGATGAACGCGGCGACGAGTGGGTCGATGCCTGTGCTCGTGTCGGGGATCATCGTCGTCCCGAGTGTGGCCGTCCGATTGACCGCACCCCAGAAGAGCCGTGCGCCACCGCGCGCATCGAACGCAGGGACCTCTGCATCGGTTCGGACGGGGAACTCGACAGCGAGTGGACCCGCACCGAGCGTGGCAAAGCCGCGGTCTCCCACGACCGTCGTCTCGGCTCCTTGCGCCTCGACTTGCCTTACAAAGCCGATGGCGCTGTTGTCGATCAAGCGCAGCCCCGCTCCCTCCAAGGAGAGCTCCATCAAGCCACCTGTGGCGGGCACGTCAATGCCTGCATACGTCCGCACGGCGTCGCTGCGAAACATCAGAAAGAGCGAGCTGCCGGAAGCGCCCACGAGTTTGAAGGGCGCGTTGCTGGCCGGGAATGACGCGATGACGTCGGGGCACTCCGGCAGTGGGCCGAGGAAGTCGGTGCGCGGTGGGTTGGTGTCGACCGCGAACGCATCGCTGTGCGCATCGAGGTCGGCATCGATCGCAGGCGCATCAAGGTCGAGCGCGGCCGCATCGATCGAGGCATCGAAGCGCGGTGCATCCACGGCCGCGTCGATGTTGGTGTCGGGTGGTTGCGCGTAGTGGAGCCGACCGCATGCGGCGCCATTCAGAGCGAGACATGAAACTGCGAGCATCCACAGCGCACGAGGCATCGAACCAAGTGTATCGGGGAGTGCCCATCTCGTGCGCATTCCTGCACGGGCGCTACACACGCGCGATGACGTCGCTCACCACGAACTTGGTCACGGTCCCCATCGCTGTGCTCTCCGACATTCACGGCAACCTTCGCGCCCTCGAGGCCGTGCTGATGGAGCTCAAGCGCAGGGACATCTCGCGCATCGTGGTCGCGGGCGACTTGCTCTTCGGCGGCGATGAGCCGCTCGCTGTGTGGAGGCGCTTGAACGAGCTTCACGCAGACCTCGTGCGCGGCATGACCGACACCGCGCTCAGCGTGCTCGCACCGGAGAAGATTGTGCCCAAGACGCCCGAGGAAGAGGCGCGCCGCGACCGCTTTCTGCAGACGCGCAAAGACGTCGGAGAGCTCGTGCTCAAGCAGATTGCGAAGCTCCCTGAGCAGCGCCGCTTCCCGCTCGCCGATGGCCGCGAGTTGCTCGTCTGCCACGGCTCCCCGCGCGATGCGTCCATCGACCTCTCGCACGACATGGACGACCAGGAGATCGAAGTGATGCTCGGTGGCGACCCCGCCGACATCATCTGCTCGGGCGGCTCCCACGTCTGCTTCGACCGCACCTTCGACGACCAGCGCGTGCTGGGCCTCGGCTCCGTTGGACAGTCACCCGAGGGCAACGTCGCCCACTTCGTCATCCTCTCACCGCGCCTCGAGGGCACGCTGATCGAGCGCGGCTACATCGAGTACTGAGTCGCTGGCGACTTGGGGTGGGTCGCTGGCATCGTTCGATGTGTCGCTAGCGGCTTTCGATGTGTCGCTGCGAAGCGAAACGACTTTGGGAGGGAGCGATCGGACTTTGCGAGGTAGCGATCGGACTTGCGGAGGTAGCGATCCGACTTGCAGAGGTAGCGATCCGACTTTGCGAGGTAGCGATCGGACTTGCGGAGGTAGCGATCGGGTCATCAGCGCTAGCGATGACCTCCTCAGAGGTAGCGAGTGGGCCCTGGACGCTAGTGAAGGGGCTATTAGCGCTAGCGATCGACCGAATTGTCGTTCCGGAAGCCCAGATAGTGCTTCCGCGCGCGAAACGAGACGTTGTGGGAGCCCCTACGCACACAAGCGCACGAGATCACGCCCGCGCTCTTCATCGGGAAGGCCCAGCACGCTGCGTGTCTCGCAGTCCTCACGGCCCACATGTGAGACAAGCTCTTCAGTCGCGACAGCACGCTCATCCTCAAGCTGACGCACCTGCTGCGCATTGAGCTTGGTGCGCATCCAATCGTCGAGCTCGAGCGAGAGCAATGCATGACGTGCCTCATCGCGCGCGATGCGGAGGAAGCCTTCACGCAGCTCAGGCGTCGCTGCATTCGAGGCTTGATGAAGCGCGTTGATCGCACCGAAGGCCTCACGCACGCAGCCCTCCGAGGCGTTGTGCTTGGCGATGTCGAAGAGCGCGCGCGGTGCACCGATGACCACCGAAGGACGCACAGGCTTGGCCCCTGCACGACGCGCGAAGGCGCCCATGAGCTGCGCGTGAACGACCTCATCGGCCTCGGCGCGCGAGGTCGCGGCGATGATGATGGAGGGCGCCTGATGCGCGAGGAGCTCGGCGCGGAGCTCGGCGAAGGCATCGACGCTTGCGGCTTCGAGCTGGGCGGTCTCGGCGAGCCAGGTGGCGATGCCTTGGCCTTCGAGCAGCGCAACTCCGGACGCGGGCCTTCGGCCACGGCATGCGTTTCTGTACGTGCAGGCGATGAACGCGACGCTCGGCGCACCCGCATCCTCCAAGGACGACGCGTCTGTCATCATCGCGGCGTCGCCCATCAGCAGCTGACAGCTCGACGCAGGAATCGCCGGGACGACGTACGGCGCGCAGAGAGGCAAGCAATCGCCGCCCATGAGCGCATCGAGCTGCGCCTGCGTCACGGCTTGGCTTTGGGTGGACGTGCCACAGTCACCACCGCCCGGAATCTGGCAGCCACAAGCTGCAATCAACGCCAGCGGTGACACCGCAAGCCCCATGGCGATGCGCTTCAACATCCATCGAAGCTCGTTCCGGTTCACGTCTCGCTTGAGGTCACGCATCACGACTCCTGTGCCAACGCCTGCCACCGCAGAGGCGCGCAGCGTCAGGAGCACAGCGCATGCCGTGTTAGGGTGCAGACGTGCGTGACGACTCCACTCTCTCTGATGATGCGCGTGCACTGCGGCATGCACGTCGCGTCGATCGACATCGCCTCGTCTACCGCTGGGACTTGGACAAGACCTACCTGCGCACGGAGTTCGACACCGTCAAAGACTTGCTGCGCACGGCGTTTGAGACGGCCCAGGACAAGCGCACGGTGCCCGGTGCCGCAGCGCTTTTGCGTGAGATTCGCGGCAGCGATCCCTTCGGCATCTACATCGTCTCGGGCAGCCCGACGCAGCTGCGCAAGGTGCTCGAAGCGAAGCTGAGGCTCGATGGGATTCGCTGGGATGGCTTCGTCCTCAAGCCGCAGGCGAGCAACATCCTGCGTGGGCGCTTTCGCTTCGTGAAAGACCAAGTCGGCTACAAGCTCGCGGCCCTCCTTGAGTCACGTCGCGACATGCCGGGCGACACGCGCGAGTACCTCTTTGGCGATGATGCCGAGGCCGATGCGTTCATCTACTCGATGTTCGCAGACCTCTCGACGGGCCTGGTCGATACGAGTGTGCTTGCGCCTGTGCTTGAGCAGGCGGGCGTCTACCCCGATGTGATCCCGCAGATTGTGAAGCTCGCCGAGCGCATGCCGCGTGGAGGTGGTGCCGAGCGCATCTTCATCCACCTCGATCGCGTCTGTGCGCCGAGCGCCTTCGATGATTTCGGCCCGCGCGTGGTGCCCTTCTACAACTACTTCCAGCCCGCCGTGCTCTTGATGCAGGACGCAGTGCTCGACCCGCTAAGCGTGCTGCGCGTGGGCGCCGAGCTCGTCATCCATCATGGCTTCACGCACGACGCGCTCGTCGCGAGCCTGCGCGACATGAGCACGCGCGGCTTCCTTGGCGGTCGCGTCGCACGCGTGCTCGGGGGCTTTGCGGAGAGCGTCGATGAGTCGCTGCTCGCAACCACGGGGCCTGTGATGCGTCGCTTCGCCGAGGAGCTGCTCGCAGACCCGCTCTGCCAAGCACCTGAGCCTGTGCGCGCAGCCGATGCGGCCATCGACTACGTGACGCTCTTTGCGAAGGACAAGAAGCGCGCGCGTGAGGCGAAGCTACGCAGCATGGGAAGGCCCTCCGAGAGCTGAGCGCGTTACGCGATGCCGGCGATGCCGCCGCGCTGCAGGTCGCTGTCCACGCCGCTCAGGCCGAACGAATCGGCAGGCACGTCG
>JBILQT010000450.1:0-4654 GCA_044373065.1 Sandaracinaceae bacterium | reverse complement strand
CGGCGGAACGGTGCCACTTGCATGCGCAGGTGGTGCCCATCCACGGCGGAGCGGTGGCACTTGCACACGCAGGTGGTGCTCATCCACGGCGGAGCGGTGGCACTTGCACACGCAGGTGGTGCCCATCCACGGCGGACGGGCGGTCCGGGCGGTGCTGCAGTGCCGAGCTCAGTACTGCGTGGCGTGCCCAGGCATCTGGTTCTCCCACTCGTGCTTCGAGAACCAGAGGACGTTGGTCGCACCTAGCTCCTGAAGGACGTGCGCCAGAGCGAGGTGGCTTCCCTTGGTGTTGTAGAAAAGCCAGGTCGACGCGCCCTCTTCATCCGCTTGCCGCTCGACGCCGAAGACGTTCAACACGTGGCCGCGCATCCGCCACTCTGCAGTGGCCTTGGCAACATCGCCTTCCATCATCATCACCGTCATCGTCTCGGACGAAGTGCCCACAAACCTACGAAGCAGCACCCTCGCGTCCTGTATCTCCGCCACGACCTTCGCGGGCTCGATAGCGACGGAGAAGCGCACGTGGCTCTGAGGATCGACCGCTGGCTCGATGGGGTGATCGCAGTTGTCGCGAAAGCCCAGCACCGAGAGGCGAATGCGAACCTTCTCGTCTGTACCCGCGTAACGCTGCGGCCTCACGCACGAGACCAGGATTGCGTTGATCGCGCACTGCACTTCTTCTTCGGTCTCCGGCTGCCGACGGAAGTAGCAACCCTCTTCCTCGTCATACGCCATCAGCATCGGCGCTTCTGCCTCTGGCGCACCGCAGCTGATGCACTGGCCACGCTCTACGTAGAAGTCGCCCGGAGCATTGAGGGGATGACGCTCGCGCATGACTGCGATGCTACGTGACGCGCTCAAGTCGCGTCGCGACGGACAGCGACTGCGCCCTCACGCCGACGTGCGGAACCACCCAGAACGCAGCGAGCGCGTATACGCAGCCCTCGCGCGAGGTGACGCCGACCGAGCGCCAACGCGGCGCACAGTCATTTGCTCTGTCTGCTTCTGCGACCGAGGCAGAGGCTGCGACAGAGACTGCGACAGAGACTGCGACAGAGGCTGCGACAGAGGCTGCGACAGAGGCTGCGACAGCGACAGCGACAGCGACAGAGGCTGCGACAGCGACAGCGACAGAGGATGATGCTGAGCGTTTTGACCTCGTTTGACCCACCGTCGGGTGCGCCTTCGTCATCCTCCTCCAAGCCACCGTGAACCACACCCCGAAGCACGAACGAAACCGATTGGAACGGGCTCTCTCGAGGGCGCGCGCGCGCTTGGATGGCGATCCCGAGAATCTCGAGCGGCTCCGTGATCTCGCGGACGCGCTCTACACATTGGGTGATCTCCTCTTGGAGCAGGGCGCGGTGGATGAGGGCCATTGCGTCCTTGAGGAGAGCGTGGAGGCTGCGCGTGCGGTGTGTGAGCAGGTGCCTGAGGAGAGCCGGGCGATGGATTGGCTCTGCCTGGCTTATGAGGGCGTGGCCGATGCGTCGCGCGAGGCGGGGGAGTACGCGCGCTCGCTGGAGGCGGCTGAGCTGGGGCTGGAGGCGTGCTTGGCTCTGGTCGCGCGCGACCCTGCGGACGCTTGGCAGCGTCGGCTCGCGGCCGCTTACGAGAAGGTGGCCAACGTGCTCGGCCAGGAGCGTGTCGATGAGGCGCTGGAGCTCACGCGTCGATGCCTCGCGATTCGCGTTGGGCTCTGTGAGCGCGCGCCCGCCAACCTGCGACGTCGGCATGAGCTCTCCATTGCCTATGAGCGGCTCGCGCAGCTGGGTCGCAAGGCGCGTTGCTTCGAGGAGGCGGACGCGGCGCTTCAGCGTTGCATCGAGGCTCGAATGGAGCTCTGTGCGCAGGAGCCCAACAACATGGATTGGTGTCGCTCTCTCGCGACCGCCTACGCGAAGAAGGCGGGCCACACGGGGGACCGTTTGGAGGAGAGCGCGCTGGAGGAGAAGGCGCTGCAGCTTCGGCTGGAGGTGGTGCGACGCGCGCCGAAGAACCTGTCCGCGCAGCACGAGCTTGCCTGCAGCTACCACAACATGGCGCAGGCACAGCACATCGTCGGCGACAGAGCCCGGGCGCTTGCGCTTGCTGAGCTGGGCCTCGCGATTGCAGAGAGGCTCGTGCGCGATGCACCAAGCCATGCGGACTTTCGCCGCACACTGGCGCGCCTTCTCTTCATGGCGACGCGTGCCTGCGATGCAGACCTTCCAGCGCAGCGCGCGCGCTCCCTCACCTTGCTTGTGCAGGCGGAGGAGGTGATCGCGCTGCTGCATGAAGATGCGCGCGACGCGCTCCGCTACGACATCGAGAGTGGTCGACGCTGGCGACGGACCCTGGAGTCAGAGAAGGGTTGAGCGCGCTCCGCGCTCAGTACGGCGTGGCGTGCCCAGGCATCTGGTTCTCCCACTCGTGCTTCGAGAACCAGAGGATGTTGGTCGCACCGAGCTCCTGAAGGATGTGCGCCAGAGCGAGGTGGGTTCCCCGCGCATTGTAGAGAAGCCATGTCGGCACGCCCGCTTGGTCCGATTGCCGCTCGATGCCGTAGAGGACGCTGCCGTTCCACCACAACTCGGCGGCGGGCTTGGCGACGCTGCCCTCCACGTGGACAACCGCGCCAAACGGGGATGGGCGCACGAACCTACGGACCAGCGCCCTCGCGTCCTCGATGTCGACGGAGAAGCGCACGTGGGTCTGAGGATCGACCGCTGGCTCGATGGGGTGATCACAGCTGTTTCTCGACCCCAAGACCGAGAGGCGAATGCGCACGCGTTCATCGGTGCCCGCGTAACGCGGTGCCGCCATGCACGAGGCCCAAGTCGCGTTGATCGCGCACTGCACCTCTTCGTCGGTCTCCGGCTGCCGGCGGAAGTAGCAACCCTCTTCCTCGTCATACGCCATCAGCATCGGCGCTTCTGCCTCTGGCGCACCGCAGCTGATGCACTGGCCACGCTCTACGTAGAAGTCGCCTGGGGCATTGAGGGGATGACGTTCGGGCATGACCACGATGCTACGTGACGCGCTCAAGTCGCGCTGCGAAGGACAGCGACTGCGCCGTCACGTCGACGTGCGGAACCACCCAGAACGCAGCGAGCGTGAACACGTAGCCCTCGCGCGAGGTTACGCCGACCGAGCATCGACGCGGCGTTCAGTCATGTGCTCTGTCTGCTTCGGAGGCAGAGGCAACGACCGAGGCTGCGACAGAGGCAGCAACAGAGGCTGCGACAGAGGCTGCGACAGAGGCTGCGACAGAGGCTGCGGCTCCTTCAGAACATGTGACGCCGCAGCGCCCAGATGAGGATGAGGCTGCTTCGAATCACGTCGAAGAGGATGAACACGGCGCCCACCCACATCCCCCGCTTGCTGCTCGCGACCCTCGCCTGCGGCGTAGTGCGCGTGCCAACGAAGGGCACCGACCGCAGCTCCGGCCGCGCGCGCAGGACCGCATCCCCGCCCTCACCGCTGCTGCGAAAGAGCTCGAGCTCGCCGCTCGCAAGCTCACGCTCGATGTCCTGAAGCATCTCCGCCGCCTGCGCATCGGTCGTCCGCTGGCCGTCGTCGTCGGGCATCGTGACGATGGCCGAGACCTCCGTCGCACCGGGCGCACGCAGCACAAACCAGTACCGCTCCGCAGGCGAGTAGCGACCACGCTGCGCGAGCGTGCTCTCCACGACACACCAGCCAAGCCGAATGTGATCGACCTCCGCCAGCTCGGGGCTGCCGCAACGCAAGGGCACCGCCTCCTGCTCGGCCTGCGCACGATGCTCGTAGCTGCCGTAGACGAAGATGAGCCCAATCAACCCAATCCAGAAGGGCACGCGAAACAGCCATCTGATCATGCGCGCTGCATACGACGGCCATGTGCCTTCGGCGACGTCAAACGGAGCACAGGGTGTCCGAGGTAGTCCGCCGCCCCGGCGACTGCGCCCTCAGTGTCCACGCAGCCCTCGCACGAGGTGACGCCCACCGAGCGCCAACGCGGCGTGCAGTCATGTGCTCTGTCTGCTTCCGATTCAGAGACGGAGGCAGAGGCAGCGACCGAGTCCGAGGCAGAGCAAGAGACCGACTCAGAGTCCGATCATGAGCATGAAGCTGACGCGCTAGAGTCGCGCCGCATGCGCGCCACCCTCCTCCTCTCGCCGCTCTTGCTCCTCACCGCTTGCTCCAGCGGCCCAGAGCCCTCCTCACCGCGCCAAGTCGCTGAGCCCGTGCGCGCCCCCGAGCCCGCGCCGCCGCCCGAGCCCGTCGCGCCCTTGCCGCCCGCCACCTACCCCGCACCCGCGCGCCTCGTGGCGATTGGCGATGTGCACGGCGACGTCAGTGCGTTCCGTTCCGTGCTGCGCCTCGCAGGCGCCATCGATGAGACGAACCATTGGAGCGGTGGCGCGCTCGTCGTCGTGCAGACGGGAGACGTGCTCGATCGTGGCGATGATGAGCCCGAGATCCTCGACTTGATCGCGCAGCTCGAAGGCGAGGCTGCAGCCGCAGGAGGGCGCTTCATCGCGCTCAACGGCAACCACGAGATCATGAACGCGCAGCGTGATTTCCGTTACGTCACACCCGAGGGCTTCACCGACTTCGCGTCGTTTCGCCGTGAGGCCAGCCGCGAGGCACGCGCCGAGCTACCCACCGATCAAGAGGGACGTGCAGGCGC
>JBILQT010000127.1:0-20116 GCA_044373065.1 Sandaracinaceae bacterium | reverse complement strand
GACCATCATCGCAACTGACCATCATCGCAACTGACCATCACAGCAACTGACCATCACAGCAACTGACCATCACGCTCAGAAGTAAGCCTGCGTCTGAAGGCGCATCTGGAAGCGCTCTTGCGTGGATGTGACGCCGCCCAGGCTCGCCTCGTTCGCCAGATAGCTCCCATCGAGCTGCAGCTTCAGGTCGTGGCCCATCGGGTACCAGTTGAAGCCCACGGTGATCTCGCGCTGCGGCCCCAACGCGGAGATCTCGCCAATCCGATAGATGTCGGCGAAGCGTGCGGCGATCTCAACGGGCGCGAAGTCGAAGAGGTAGCCGGCCTGCACCATCCAGCCCATCCCGTTGCGCGCGCGCTCCGTGATCTCGGTGCCATCGGCAAGCATCGAGGTCACCTCACTGCGTCCATCGGCCTGGCGGTAGGCGAACTCACCTTGGAGCGAGAAGCCTGCAACCTTGAAGATGAGATCGGCCTCGACGTGGAAGTAGTCCATCGTCGCGCGTTGGTAGAAATCCCCCGTCGTGCTGCGCTGACGCGAGGTCTGATCGTTGTACGCGAAGCCCGCGCCGATCGAGAGCCGGGGTGTCGCTGAGCGCGTCAGGTCGGCCTCGCTGTACGCGTCCTCGAAGCGACCGAGTGGCTGGGCTTGCACGCGCGCGACCCAGAGAAGGCCAAGGTCGTTGTTTGCGCGCAAGCGTCCATCTCCACCGAAGACACCGAGCTGATAGCCGAGCAAGCCGCCGAGCCCGAAGAGGTCGTTGGAGTAAATCTGAATGCCGTTGTCGCGATCGAGCGAGAGCTCTGCGTTGACGATGGAGCGATCGACGAACTGCAGCGCACTGCTTGAAATCCAACGCTGACGCGTGAAGGGCACCTTCATCACACCCACGCGAATGTTCATGTCGCGGATGCCCGTCCAAGCAATCTGCGCATCACGCAAGGGGATGAGCAGATTCGACTCCATGTCGCGCGGCGCAAAGCCGAACTGCACGTAGTACTCGAGGTGCGCATCGAGCAGATGACCGCGAAACACAAGACGAAGCCGGCGCGGGATGAAGTCGACGCTCGCGGGGTCACTCGTCGAGACACCCGACTCCGCGAACGCTTGCAGCTGAACGCGTCCGCGAATCTGCATCGAGAAGAGGTCGTCATCGGAGTGAAAGGTCAGGCCCCGTCCCCACTCGGCCGCCACAGGAGGCGTCGCATCCTCGACCTCAGGCTCCGTCGCAGTCGCAGGCTCGATTGCAGCCTCGGTCGCAGTCGCAGGCTCGATTGCAGCCTCGGTCGCAGGCTCGGTCGCAGTCGCAGGCTCGGTCGCAGTCGCAGCTTCGGTCGCAGCCTCGGTCGCAGTCGGCGCCTCGGTCGCAGTCGCGGACTCCGCCACCTGTGCATGCGCCTCTCCGGCTATCCCGAGGAGCGCTCCACAGACCCACCCGATCGCCCTCTTCTTGATGGCATTTGACACTCTTGGACCTCGAGTCGCGGACCCTATGCGCACACGCTGTCACAAGGAAGACACATTGTGACGGTCGTGTGTCGAACCCCACATCGCCTCGAAAACGAAGAAGGCCCCGCACTTCGCAGTGGGAGCCTTCTCAATCATATTGCGATATGATTCTGCGCTCAGCTCATCCCAAGAAACATCGCCTCGGGGTTCTCCAGCGCGCCAATGATCTCATACGCAAATGCGGCGCCGACATGGCCGTCCACGATGCGGTGATCGAAGCTCAAGCTGAGCAGCATGATCTCGCCAATCACGATCTGATCGTCTTTGACGACTGGCTTCTTCTTGATCTGATGCACACCAAGAATGCCGACCTCGGGGAAGTTCAACACGGGCGTCGCAAAGAGGCCGCCCTGTGTGCCGAGCGAGGTGATCGTGAAGGTCGAGCCTGCGAGGTCCGCACTCGAGATGTTGCCCGCTTTGGCCGCATTTCCGAGGCGATCGACCTCACGCGCGATGTCGAGAATCGACTTCTTGTCCGCGTCTTTCACGACTGGAACCATCAGGCCCTGGTCGGTCGAGGCGGCGATTCCGATATGATAATAGCGACGCGTGACAAGCTCGTTGGTCGACTCATCGAGCGCCGAGTTCAGCACGGGGAATTTCTTCAGCGCTTGAACCACGGCCTTCACGATGAAGGGCAAGAAGGTGAGCTTCACGCCCTGCTTCTCGGCCGCGGGCTGAAGGCGCTTACGCAGCTCCTTGATGCGACCGACATCGCACTCTTCGACGAAGGTGAAGTGCGCCGCGGTCGTCTTCGACGTCTGCATGCGCTCGGCAATTTTGCGACGCACGCCGACGAAGGGCTTGCGGTCTTCGAGGCTCGCATCGGTGCCCGCGGGCGGTGCAATCACGACCGGAGGGCGACCACGGGAGACACCCTGCATCTGCTGCGCGGGTGCTGCCTCCGCGACCGGCGCGGCCTTGCGGGCGGCGTACGCGCGCACGTCCTCTTGCGAGACACGGTCGCCTGATCCGGTCGGGCGTACACGACGCAGATCGACATCGAGCTCACGCGCAATCTTGCGCACAGCCGGCGTCGCGAGCGGCTTCTCGCTCAGATAGTCATCCTTCGGTGCGGGTGCGACCGAGGCTTTCGCGGCTGCAGGTGCAGATGCCACAGCAGGTGCCGAAACAGCCGCTGGCGCATGCGCTTTCGCATCCGTCACACCGAAGAACGAGCCACCGGGGACAGTGTCCTTGATGTCGCCCACGGCCGTCGCTGCGGGGCCTTCACTCTTGGCTGCGGGCGCAGTCTTGGGTGCATCGGGCGCGGGTGCAGGATGACCTGCGAGCGTTGCGCTTGGTGCCGTGCCTGCGCCCTCGACTTCGATGACGACGAGCAAGGAACCGACGGGAAGAATCTGACCGACCGTCGCGCGCGTCTCGAGGATCGTGCCCTTCTTCGGCGCACCGATCGTGACCGTCGCCTTGTCGGTCATAACCTCGACCATCGCCTGGTCTTCTTTGACGACATCACCGGGCTTCACATGCCAAGCAACAATCTCGCCTTCGGCGACGCCTTCGCCGATGTCGGGCAGCTTGAAATCAAAGCGGGCCATCTCAGTACCTCGCCGTTTCAAGAAGCTGCGGGACGATGCGATGCGCAAGCGGCAGGTAGTCGTTCTCGCGCGTGTAGGGGAAAGGCGTGTCGAAGCCGGTGACGCGCGCGGGCGGCGCTTGCAGATGAAGGAAGCTCTTCTCGCAGACGAGCTGGAGAATCTCCGCACCAAAGCCACACGCCTTCGGTGCCTCGTGCACCACGACAATGCGGCCCGTCTTCTCGACGCTCTTGGCGATCAAGTCGACGTCGAGCGGCCAGAGCGTGCGCGGGTCGATGATCTCGACACTGATGCCCTGCGCGGCGACCTGCTCTGCGGCTGCGATGGCCTCGTAGAGCATCGCGCCCCAAGCGACGACCGTGACGTGCTCGCCCTCACGCACGACTTTGCCGACACCGAGCTCGATCGCATACGCGTCGTCCGGCACTTCCATCTTCACCGCGCGGTAGACGCGCTTGGGCTCGAAGAAGAGCACCGGGTCTTCGCCTTGAATCGCCGAAGCGAGAAGGCCTTTTGCATCATATGGATTTGAAGGACAGACGACCTTCAAGCCCGCCGTGTGAATGAACAGCGACTCAGGCGATTGCGAGTGGTACGCGCCGCCCTTGATGCCACCGCCCACCGGCGTGCGAATCACCATCGGGCAGCCGTACTCGCCGCCGCTGCGGTAGCGATACTTCGCGGCCTCGCTGACGATCTGATCGAAGGCCGGGAAGATGAAATCGGCGAACTGAATCTCGGGCACGGGCTTCATGCCGTACGCGGCCATGCCGATCGCGGTGCCGATGATGCCGCCTTCATTGAGCGGCGTGTCGATCACGCGGTTGTCACCGAACTCATCCCAGAGGCCCTCGGTGACGCGGAAGACGCCGCCGACCTTGCCTACGTCCTCGCCAAGAATGACGACGCGATCGTCACGCTGCATCTCGTGGCGCAGCGCCTCGTTGATCGCCTTGACCATGTTCTTCTGGCTGGTTTGCCTTCCGGCAAAGTTCTGACTCATCGTGTTCCCTCAAGGTGTGCGCGGTCGGTTGCGTGCACGGATGAAGCGCGTTCGAAAACGTGATCGAAAATGGAGCCCAAGCTGGGCTGCTCTTTTTGGAAGGCAGCGCTGAGCGCTGCGTCGATCGAGACCATCTGATCGCGACGCCACGCGAAGTCTTCAAGCTCGTTGAGCGAGCCCTCCGCAAGCAGCGAGCGGTAGAGGACTTGAAGCGGGTCAGGCGTGGGCGTGATGCGCACCTCAAGGAGTGTCGGGCCCTCACCATTCTTCGCGCGCTGAAGGGCAGCGCGAACGCGATCGAACACCTCAAGCGCCTGGCCTGAACACGCTTCGGCATGAACGCCGTAGGCGAGCGCCTTGTCCTTCACTTCGACAGCCGGCGCAGGCGCTTCACTGCCATCGGTCTTGCAGACAAAGACGATCGGCGCCTTGATGACACCCGCGAAATTCACCGCGCTGTGGAAGTCACCCGCATCGGCTGCCGTCTCGGAGAAGAAGGCGAGCACAGCCTCTTGTTCTTGAGAATGATCGCGACGCATCTTGGCTGCCCAGGCAAGGCCCGTTGCATGCGTGAGGTGCTGCGAGACCTGGATCGAAGGAGGCGCGATGCGAAGCGCACGTGAACTGTATGTGCCCGGTGTGCCGTGGCCCGCAGTCTTGTCCGCGACGTTGCCGATCGCGTGATCGACGTACTCCTGAAAGCTCGCGCCGCGCACCAACGCTGCAGCGTGATCACGCGGTGTCGGAAAGAGCCAATCCGTCTTCGAGAGCGCCGCGGTGGCGGCCACGATCACAAGCTCTGCGAATTGAGCGTCCGGGTGGTAGCCGATGCGCCCTGCTCTTGAGAGGACGGTGAGCCTGTCATCGAGAAGCCGCGCAGCGACGGCGTGGCGATAGAGGGCGACAAGGTCATTCGTGTTCGTCGTGTGGACCATGCGGGCGCGTTCCTATCACGCCCCTTCGAGGCGCGAGGGAAATCAGCAGCCACTTGCGTTGACGCATTGCGGCACCTCGCATCAATGCGCGATGTGCTCCTCGCTTGTGATCGTCCACGCGCATTCGAGGGGCACACCGCCGCGCAGTGCGAGCGCGATGGCTTCGGCTTCTGGGCGCATCTCCGCTTCGGACGCGGAGCCCATCGTGATCACCGCGCGCCCCCCAGTGATGGGCTCCTGCACGCGCGGCGCACTCATCACCGTGTCATCGAGCACGATCGCCAAGCGACGGCCCACAAGCTCGGTGGTGAGGGATGCGAAGCGCGCTCCACCTTCACCCGTGAAGCCAATGCTCACCGAAGGCGCGTTCGTATTGGGGTCGATGAACACCTCGGCATTCGCAATGTGCTCGTTCGAGATGCGTGTCTCCGGCGCGACCACCACGTCCGTGCATGCGCCCTGCTCGCAGAGCCGAAGCGTTCGTCCTTGGGCTCCAGGCTCATCCAATATCGCTATGAATTCGATATGACCACGTCGCGTCAAATAGCGCGTGAACTCCGGGTCGACGCCGACAACGTGCAGGCGGAGCTCAGTCGGCGAGAGCACCTCAAGCTCATGAACCACGCGCATCTGACGCAAGCGCGCCTCGATCGCGGCCTCATCGCGCTCCGCACTCGGCGTCGGACAGGAGAGCGTCACGCGCACCTCATCCTCACCTGAGAAGTACGAGACGACATTGGGACGACTCATCTGCACCATCACCGCGCTCGCACCGCAGACCACGCAGAGACCGGTGAGCGCTGCCACTGAAAGGATGAGCCACGTCGACTTCTTCATCCTTGGCTTTACCACGCACGCATCGTGCGCCCCGGATGCATCGCGGATAGTGTCGCGCCCGCATGCAGGAACGCCGTCTCCCTTGGGCCATTTTCGTCGCGCTCGCGATCTGCGCACTCGCGACAGCGCAGCTCTGGCCGGGCCTCTCCGAGGGCCTCTCACCGCCCATCTCGTGGGATCACGGCTCGCATCTCGGCAAGGCGATCCTCACCTGGGAGCACCTTCCCTCGATTCGCTTCTGGAGCGACCTCATCGAGATGGGCGTGCCGCTCAACACGGTCTACACGGCATCGGGCACGTTGCTCATTCTCTTCGTGCGCGTCTTCACGCAGCACCTTGAGTGGACGCAGACCTACGCGCTCTCGATCCTCCTCTTCCGCTGCCTCGTGGGCCTCAGCGTTGCGCGTCTTGCCTATGCATTGAAGGGCGGCTTTCCCGGGGCGCTCGTCGCTGGCTTTCTCGCGCTCACCGACTTCGGCGATCACAGCGAGGGCGGTTGGTTCTACGACGTCTTCTACGGCGTCTGGCCGATGTCGCTCGCGATGGCCGTCTTCTTCTTCGGCCTCGCCGACCTGCTTGAGTTCCTCGATGAGAGCAGCAAGAGCCGCGGCTTTCGCGCGATGGTGCTCCTCGGCATCGCGCTCTTCTCGCATCAGGCCACGCTCCTTGCGATCGGCAGCGTGATGCCCGCGCTCGTGGTCATGCGCCTCACCGACGCGAAGCCGAACCTGCGCGCGGATCTGAAGAAGCTCATCCCCGTGCTCGGCATCGCCGGGCTCATCTCGCTCTGGTGGCTCTTGCCGATGTTCGGCTTCACCGCCTGGCTCGATGACCACGGTCAGTACTACCGACCGACGGAGGACACGGGCTTTGGATTCGCACGCGGCGAGGGCATTTTGCGCGGTGGCCCCTGGGGCTCCGTGCTCGCCGCAATGGGCATTCTCTATGGCGCGTTGTCCGGGCAAGCGCGTCGTCGCAGCGTCGCGGTCGCCGCCCTCTTTGCCGTCATCATCGCCTCGCCAGGATGGTTCATCTCGCTCGACATGGCGCGCTACATGCCGTCGCTTGGGCGCATCGTCTTTCCGCGCATGATGATGATCGCCAAGCCGATCGTCTTTGCGTTGGCGGGTGCGATGGTGGGAGACCTGAGTGCGCGCCTTCGACACTCATGGCGCGATGGATGGAGAGCGCCGCAGGGCAAGCTTGGCCTTGCCATTGTGCTCGCCCTGCTCGCGCCCTTCCTTGTGCGCGTGCCGGAAGCCTTCCGTGAGATCGCCATCACGCGCGATGTGCCCACCACCGCCACCTTGCCCGAGTGGCGAAGCTGGCAGGACGCCTGGCGCTTCATTCGCGAAGAGCGCGAGGCGCATCCCGAGGCGGGCTTCTATCGCGTGTTCTGGCTGCATGAGGGCTCGCACCTTGGGCAGAGCTCACCGGCGTTCACGCATGTGCCAGGTCACATCATGGGCGTGCTTGTGGGCGAGGCCTTTCGCAACACCTCGGACGGCGCGCATCCCGAAGCGCTGCGCGCGATGAACATCCGCTACGTCGTCGCGTTTCAGCCCCTGCCCTACCCGCTCTCCAGCGAGGCGACACTTGTCACGACGCTTGGGATGGCAAGCATCTACGAGCTGCGCAATTGGTCGGGCGAGGTCGTCTCCGATCTCGATCACCATGTGCATCCGAGCGTTCTGAACTACGAGGACACGCGCATCGTCATTACGCCCAATGATGCAACGCGCCTTCTCATTCGCCGCGCTTATGCACCGCCGATGCACGCCTACGCCGATGGTCGCGAGGTCCCCATTGAGCTCGAGCGCATCCCCGATAGCCCGCATCTTCGCTTGATGCGCATAGAGATTCCCCCGGGCACCGCACGCGTGGAGGTGCGCTACGAGGGCCTTGGGATGCGCAACGTGCTCGGTGTGCTGGGGACGCTGGTGGGCCTGATGCTCGCGCTCTACTACCGCCTCCACGCGCACCTCCCCGCGCGTGTGATCGCACTCGAGGGACGTGGCCTCGCTGCCCTCACGCAGGCCGCGGCAAAGGTACCTGAACGACCCCGTGCGTGGCTTGAGACGTACTGGCCTCAGCTCGCGCTCATCCTTCCTGTGCTCGCATTTGGAGTGCTCCTTCTACGCGCGGGGCGCGGCTTTCACGTGGCCCAGCATCTCGACGGCACATCCCTCGCGCATCGGGCCTCGCCGAATGCCGAAGCGCTGCCTTGCTCGGGCGGAAGTGGCGAATGTGCCGAGCTCGGTGTGCGCCTCACTGCACAGACTTCCTGCATCGACGGATGGTTTCGCTCCTGCATCGCTGCGGGCCCGCCCTCGCAGGGCTCGCTCCTCGTGCGGATTCCTAACGCCCCACGGAACGGCACGCTGGTGCTTGCGGGCGGTGTGGATGACGACGCTTGGGCGCGTGGCGACGGCGCACCGATCACGCTGCGTGCGTTGAGCGGCGAGAGCGAGCTCGGCACGGTCGAGGTGCCCTATGGGCGCCATTGGGAAACAGGCGAGTTCGCGCTCCACGGCGACGGCGAGCTGGGCATCGAAATTGCTGGCGGTGGCAGCGGCCGTCACAGGTTCTGCTTCGACGCCATTGTTCGTTAGGACGCTAACGCTTCACCTCATGCAACGAGCCTCTATGCGCACGCGATCCCCACGCTCTCCTCTCCACTTCGTCGTTCGATCTGCCGCGCTCGCATCGCTGCTCCTTCTGCTCGCATCGTGCGGCTCGAAGTCAGGCCTGCGCGGCATCGACCCCATCGATGCGGGCATGGATGCCCCCGAGCTCGATGCCTTTCGCTTCGATGCGCCGCCCGATGTTGGCAACGATGTGGGCACCGATGCGTTCACCTTCGATGCGGGCACGGATGCGCCCTTCGATGCGGGCTGCATGCCCGTGAACGACCGCTGCGGTGGCCTCGAAGTCTGCGGCAACGGGCTCGACGACAACTGCAACGGCAGCGTCGATGAGACCTGCGGATGCGAGATCGGCTCGGTGCAGTCGTGCTTCACAGGGCCCCCGGGAAGACGCGGAATCGGCGCATGCAGCGACGGCGAGCAGACCTGCGAATCGAGCCCCGATGGGCGTGGGCGCTGGGGCGATTGCACGGGCGGAACCGGGCCTGCACCCGATGTCTGCAACGGCCTCGACAACCTCTGCAACGGCTGCTCGTTCGACCGCGACTGCCCGATCTCATGCCCTGGGCCCGACGACCCGCGCATTCTTCCAGGCACACCCTTCGAGCCCTACCCGCTCCGTGTGCGCGATTTTTACCCGGGTAGAATTGCCCGCGTGAACTGGCGCATTGAGGGCGGCCCCTGCGATCGCCTCGCCACGCGTCTTGTGAGCTTTGAGCTCAGCGGTGCGGACAGTGAGATCGCAACCTTCACCCCGCGACTCTCGGGCGACTACCGCATCACGCTGACGGTGGTGACGGCGGAGGGCACCACGCTCACCTGCGAGTGGATCGTGCACGTCGAAGGCCCAGGCCTGCGCATCGAGATGTGTTACCCCGAGAGCGAGACGCAGGACCTCGACTTGCTGCTCAGCCAGCCTGGTTTTCGGGTGCCCTGGTACCTCGCGGGCGGCAACGCCTTCAACCCGACGCCACGCGCGTGCAGTTGGTTCAACTGTCAGGCGGCGCTTCGCGGCGCGACCGCGCGTGCCGATTGGGGCTATCCCAACTCACCACTCGTCGAATGCGAGAATGGTCCACAGGGCGATCAATGGCGTGCACTTGGGTTCTGCCCGAACCCGCGCCTGGACATCGACAACAACCTCGACATGTCGGTGGGCTTGCCTGAGAACATCAACATCGACGCGCCGCGCGACGATCAGACGTTCCGCATCATGGTCCACAACTTCACGGGCGCAGTCTCAAGGCCTGTCGTGAACGTGTACTGCGCAGGTCGTCGCATCGCGACCTACGGTGCAGACCCAGACCCAGTCGTCGGCTACATGGGCCCCAACGGCAACGAGTCGATCGGCGCCATGTGGCGCGTCGCCGATGTCACCACATTCGTTGACGCGGCAGGCGTGTTGCGTTGCGAGAGCACAGTGCTTCATCCACCTGGGCTCGACGTTGGCTACGATGTCAGCGTGGACGACAACCGCTTCTGAACCCGAGCTGGCTCTGGATTGTCCAAGGCATCCATGAAGGCCGAGAGCCTCCTCCCCCAAGGCGACGGCGCAAAGGTGTTGCTCTTCGAGCGCTTCCTCGCGTTCCAACAAGCCTCGTGGGCACTCTCGACACTCGCCTCGGTGAACGAGCCACTCTCGCCGAGTCCTTCGCTCGTCGCATCCCTTCTTGCCGCCCTCGCGCTCGCGTTGAGCATCCCCTTCAACGGCACCCGGTGGCGTGCGCTGCGTGCAGTCGCATCGTGCAGTCTGGTGCTTGGGTCATGGCCGCAGACCTCGAATCACGGGCTCTTCGGCTCGCTCCTCACACTCATCGTGCCTTTGCTGATCGACGAACCGAAGACCGCGCTTCGCTTTCTTCAGCGCGCGTTGCTCGTGATCTGTTTTGGAGCGGGCGTGCAGAAGCTGCTTCACGGCACTTGGTGGAGCGGGAGCTTCCTCGCCTACGAGGTGGTCAACGCGCAACGCTTCGAGCTCGCGATGCGCTGGCTTCTCGCACCGGAAGCGTGGACGCGCTTGCGTGCGCTTCGCGGAGACGCGATCGGCGCAGGACCCTACGTGCTCACGGGCTTGCCGCTCGTGCTCGCACGGGTGCTCGTTCTCCTGGAGGTGGGGCTACCCCTTGCAGCCCTGCATTCGCGGCTGCGCACGCTCGCGCATCTTGGCCTCTTGGTGCTTGCGATCTCCTTTGCACTCGTCGCCCGAGAGCTGCTCTTTGGCGGCCTCTTCGTGGCGCTCAATGCCTTGGTTTGGCCGCACAACAAGCTCCGCAACACCTTGGTGGCCATCGGCTCCGCCTACGCGCTGGGCGCTGTGCTCTGGTTTGTCACCGAAGGCCGCGTATGGAGCTGAAGCCTATTGACGTATCGTCAACAGAGCCGCGCACCCCGCGCGCAATGCTCGCCTGGGTCGTGCTTGCGTGCCTCCTCTTCTGGCCACCGGTGCAGCACATGCTCCATCGCACCTACCGGATCTCACCCTGGAAGTACCTCGGGCTTGGTGTCTATTGCAGACCCAAGCTGGCCATCCAGCTCGAGGTGCGCGCGGATGGGCAGCTCCAAGAGATGCGTGGCCTGGGCATCGACGGCCCGCTCTCGCGTCTGCTTGCGAGCACGCGCGCCTGGGGTGTGCTCGCCGACCCGACCGAAGCGGGGTGCGCCATCCTCGAAGCACTCCACCCAACGTCGGGGTCGGTGGAGATCACCCGAAGCGAGCGCGATCTCAGTGCGACAGGTTGGATTCGAGAAGAGCGCTTCACATGGCGTGTGACTGCGCAGCACTGTGAGCCTCCGTAGTCACGGAATTCCTTGCATTTTTGGGGTTTCCCACGCGAGGGCTCGCTGGCACGGAGCGTGAAGATGCGGAAGGCATGAAACGAAACGCGCTCACACTTGGTGCACTTGTTCTGCTGGCAACGACGCTGGCATCGACCTCGGGTTGTGGGCTCTTCGACGACCCCGATACGGGCGAGTGCCACGGCATGATCGGCGGAACGGAAGTCTCGCTGAGCCTCGAAGCAGAGCGAAGCGAGTACGTGCTCGAGTACAACGAGGATGCCCGGCTTGAGATGCACTACACGGATGGGACCACGAATGTCAGCGCCGACATCGCGCGCTTCCAAGGGCCTCCTTCGAGTCTGCCCCTGACCCCTCAGCCCTTCGTCCTCGGCGGTGGTGCAAGTGCGCGGGTGCTCAACTGGATCGAGAGTGCGTTGATGCCAGCGCGCGGGACGGTCGACCTTGAAGAAGCGACGCGCACGAGGATGCGCGGCAGCTTCATCTACGAGCTCGCTGGCGACGAGACGCTCCAGTGCACGTTTGACCTTCGGCGCTCGGATCGCAGCGCAAGCGGCGATGCCGACTGGGACTGAGCAGCACAAGACCCATCGCCTCGACGGCTCAGCGCGACGTCACTTCGTAACCCCAGAAGAAGCCCTCGCTCCCGAGCCCTTGATAGAGCGGGAGCATCACGAAGCCATCTTTCGGCGCGAGAATTTCGCCCGTGTGGTCATGCGCGAGGAGCGTCCCCTCCTTCACGAATGCGATATTTGCGAAACCCTTCTCCATGCGGAACTGGCAGTCCGGGGTGATCGCATAGCGACGCGTCACCTTGATCGCGCGCGGGATGCTTCCACGCGCTTTGTCCAAGAGCGCAACCGCATGCGTGAGGCGCGGATTCACGCTCGCGGGCATCACGCCACTGCTCGTGAGCGCGACCCAGATCGCAGCCTCGAGGTAGTCAGTCGCGCGCGGGTCGCGATGCTGGCCGCCTTCCACCGCGCAGGTCGTCACACCGCGCGTCGTCATGTACTTGCTGAGCACGCCGTTCACGCGCTCTTCCATGCCGAGCAAGTTCGTGATCGGCAGCTGGCTCGCGAAGGCGCGCTGCGCGGGGATGTTGCCAAAGAGCACGAAAGGAAAGCCTGCGGCACTGGTCGTGTGCAGGTCGATCAGGAAGACCTTCCCGCGGGCATGCGCGATGGCATTTTCGATATGATGTAAAAGCGCGCGCTGCTCCGCATCTTCCGCGTCATCGAGCTCGGGCATGCGACCCGCGAGGCCGTTCACAATCTCCGGCGTCCACTGACGATTCAGGTCTTTCACCTGATAGCGAACATCGAGCTTTCGGCCCGCCATGTTGCCGATCAACGCAAGCACTTCGCCCTGAAGCGATTGCTTCTGAAGATGCGCGAAAACGCGCTGCGCAGCGGCTGTGCCTGCGTCTTCATTTCCATGAATGCTGCCGACGATGATGAGCGTGGGCCCTGCGCTGTCACCGCGCAGATGCCCAATCACTCGCTCATCCTCACCGCGCGACTCTCCACCAAGAGAGGCCTCGGGCGATGTCATCACTCGCCCGTCTTGCTGTCGTCACTCGAAGGCGGCGGGGGTGGCTTGCTGCCCTCGCGACCGAGCTGCTTCTCCAGCAAGTCGGTGGCGATCGCCATGAAGTCTTCTTCCGTGAGGATGGCGACGAGATGCCCATTCTCAACGACGGGCAGACAACCGATGCGGTAACGACGCATCAGGCGAATCGCATCGAGCGTCGGCGTCTCAGGCGTCACCGTGTGCACATCGCGACGCATGATGTCGGAGACGGGCGTGAGTGCCGCATCCTTGCCCTGATTCTTCGCCCCACCCTTCGAAAGGTTGTTCAAGTAGCGAAGCACCGAGCGGTAGGTGACGAGCCCCACGAGCTTGCCGTTTCCGTCCTCGACCGGGACATGACGAATGCGCTCCCAGCCCATCAGATCGGCCACGAGCTGCACGGCATCATCGGCGTGCACCGTGAAGATGTCCGTCGTCATGTACTGCGAGACGTGCTGGTAGCTCGAGCGTGCACTGGGCACTTCATCGAGGCGCGCGCGCTCCCACTCCGACACCGGGCGACCAGTCTTCTGGCGCGCAACCGTCGCCGCGACGATGGCCACCTGACGCTCACCAGGTGAGCCTCTGTCCTTCATGCCCGCAAGCGACTGAATCATCCAGCGTGAGCCCGTGCGCGCCGTCTTCACGCGTGTCTCGACCACACCGAGATACTTCTTGATGTCGCTCTCACGCACCTTCGCGCGACGCAGGCCAGCCTCTGCCTTGGGAAGCAGCTCATCGAGGATGAGCGACTCCGCCGTCATCTCCACACCGTCGAGCCAACCAAAGCGCGCCGAGAGGCCATCGCGTGCGGCCGCGTAGAGGTTCGCGCGGGCCTGCTCGAATTCCATATGATGACGAACGTCTTCCAGGCGCTCGCCGTACTCGCTCATCAGGCCAAGCCAGAGCGCCGTGTTGCTCATCTCATCGAGGATGGTCGGACCCGAGGGCAACACACGCATCTCCACGCGGAGATGGGGAATGCGCGATTTGGTGCCGTCCGCATGGGCGACATCACGCACGCCGTAGCAGGCGCGGTTCCAGCGATAGACGGTGCCGTTGTGAAGACGCAGCGCCTTGAGCTCCGGGATCTGCCCGCGGTCGAGCACATCGATCGCATCCTCATCGAGGTCCGTGCCGACGAGCGAGCGGAAGCGCGCAATGTCCTCCTTGTAGATCTCGAGGATGCTCTTCTCGCACCAGCGCTGACCAAACGAGACGCGTGCGCTCGCATCACGCATGTGCGTGCCCGTCTTGCGCGTATCAACCGCTTGCTCGAAGAGGGCGATGCGCGTCTCCGACCAGAGCCGCTTGCCAAAGAGCAGCGGTGAATTCGTCGCACTCGCGAGCACCGGGCCGACCAGCGCCTGCGAGAGGTTGTACATGCGCGCGAAGTCTTTGGGCGCGACCTGCAGATGTGCTTGGAAGCTCGAGTTGCAGGCCTCGACCATCACCGAGTCATGCTTGACGTTGAGCTCGTCGATGCCCTTGATCGAGAAGTCATAGTGCTCGCCGCGCATCGCCGTTGTCGCACGGTTGAGCGCCATGTACCGGGGCGAGGGGACCATGTTGTCGAGGCTCAGATCCGACTTGCGGATCGTCGGCAGGATGCCGATCAGCACAGGCCAAAGTCCAAGCCCCTCCGCGGCCGTATGGCACTTCGCGTAGAGCTCTTGCATCTGCGCTTCCATCGTCGCGATGCCATCGCCCGCGAAGTTCTGCGGGTCGGCATTCAGCTCCAACTGAAAGAGTCCAAGCTCCGTCGTGAAGTGCGGATCTTGAAGCGCTTCGAGCATCTTCAACGAGCCACGTGCGGGCTGGTACGTCGAGCGATCGATGAGGAACATCTCTTGTTCGGCACCGATGCGGGGCTCGCATTTCTCGAAGAGGTCTTCATCGAGCATGCGCTCAAGCGCCCGCAAATCCGTGAGGATCGCGTGTGTGAAGCGGCGACGCTCCTCGCCTGCGAGCTCGCCTTCAACCTTCTTGTGATCGCGCGTGTCTTCCATGCTCACTGACCTGTCCATTCACCGAAATACTTCGGAAGCATTGCGCGCCAAGTGGGCCAATCGTGGTGCACATCCTCGCCCCACGGGTCGACGCGATTGGGGATTCCTTTTTGGCCAAGCACCTTCGCCATGGCCCAGGTCTCGCCCATGTTTTCGGCGCGTCCTGCACCCGAGGCGAGGAGGATGAAGCGCTTGCGGAGGAGCTCAAGATGCGGGCCCGAGAGGCTCGGCACGAACTGAAGCGGCGAGCTCACGAAGTAATCCTCCGTGTACTTCTCGGTCTCGATGAAACGCATGATGTTGTAGGTGCCGCTCATGCCGATCGCACGCGAGAAGAGGTCGGGGAAACGGCAGGTCACAGCGACTGCGTGGAAGGCGCCGATCGATGCGCCCGTCGTCCAGAGCGGCACGGCCTCACCGCCGCAATCCTTGCGAATCGCAGGCACGACCTCGTGCTTGATGTACTGATGGAATTGGTTCTGCATCCACATGCGGTGCTGCGGAGAACCCTCCTTGTTGAACCACACCTGCCCGCCGATCGAGTCGCACGAGTAGACCTTGATGCGGCCTGCCTCGATGAGCGGATTGAGCACGTGGATGATCTTCCAGCGTTCGATCTCTTCCGCGTCGCCACCGGCAGTGGGGAAGATGAGAACGGGCTGACCGAAGTGGCCCCAACGGACGAGGGTGGATTCGCGCTGCATGCGCTCGGAACGCCATGTGGATTTGACGAACATACGAGCGCGATGCTCGCACGAGCGCGTCGCGCGCAACCAGACTTTCAGCAACGCGCGACCACAATCTTGCAAACCCGGAACCGGCCGCGAAGCACTATTGACCGCTCGTGAAGCCTAAAATTGGCGACGCGAACCCTAAACGTTCCCGAATGAAGCCAAGCGGGGGGCCGAGCGGCGTTGGCGGGGCCGCGTTGACCTGCTTTGACGACCGGCGACTTGGACCCGCTGTTAACCTCCGCGTCGAGGTGAACGATGATGCGTCGCTTTGAGTTCGAAGAAGGTGGTTCGAGCAAGTTCTGGGAAGTGTCTGTCGATGGAAGCGACATGACGGTCAACTACGGCCGCATCGGGACATCGGGACAGAGCAAGACCAAGGGCTTCGCGAGCGGCGACGCTGCGCAAAAAGAAGCCGACAAGCTCGTCCTGGAGAAGACGAAGAAGGGCTACCAAGAGGTCGGTGCGACAGGCGCATCGCCCACGCCCAAACCTGCAGCACCCGCTCCCAAACCTGCGGTCGCGCCGAAGTCGATCGTTGCGGCATCTGCAGCCGTGGCGGAACCCGCTGAGACGGTTGAAGTAGAGCCGGTTGAGGCGCCCGCTGCCATCGCGACGGCGCGCAACGTGCCGACCGCCATGGTGCTTGGCGAGATGGTCTCGTTCGACCCGCCCGCATGGGCAAAGGAGGAAGCCGAGTCCTCGGTGCACACGCCAATGCGGGCACGCAAAGCCCCGAGTTTCGCTGAGACATGGAAGCCTTTGCTCTCGCGCTATAAGTCGTGGGAGCAGTACAAGCAGCTCATCTGGCCCGAGGGGGACGCCTTCTTCGATCGCGTGCGTGCGCGACTCGATGCCGCGCATGAGGGCGAGGGGTTTGACGTTGATCTGGAGGCCTACACCTACGTGCTCTCTGACCGCGTGAGCCGCTACGGGTCAGAGATGCCGGAGGCGCAGACCGCACGCGCGCTCGCGCATTGGACCGCACGTACCGACGCGGTGACGGCCTTGCGCACGCTCTTTCGCACAGAGTGGTTGGATCGAGGGAACGCAGCGACACCCGTATTTCTGGTTCGCGATGCCGTGCAGGCCGCCGCGATGCAGCCGGAGCACCACCTCCTGGTCGCTGTGCACGAACACGCGCGAATGCATGGCATTGCCACGTTGGAGGCCACGCTTCGCGCGTTGCTGCAGCCCACGAATCCGGCGCGCCGCGCGGCACTCGCCTTCCTCTTGGAGGATGAGGCGGAGGCCTCTCTGGCCATCTCGGAGGCGCGCGCGCACCGCCTCACCGCTGTGTCGGCCGTGCTGGGGATCGCACCAAACGCCAGCGATGCAGGAGAAGTGCTCAACGTAACCTTCTACCCAGCCAAGGCGATGCGGGCGGTGCTGCGTCATGGTCTCTCTCTCGCAGAGGCTGTTTTCTCGCGACCGAACGAAGACCGACTCGCCGTCATCGCTTGCTACCCGTCGCTGCTCGCCGCGCGCGCGCTCGTCCCGATGCTGGAGGCGAAGTCGAGTCGCAAGCGCGTTGGCCAAGCGCTCGCCCATATGCCTACGCATGCGCTGATTGCGCTGAACGAAGCGAAGTCGAAGAAGACGAAATACCGCGACGCGATCGATGCGCTCATCGCCACGCTCTCGGCCTCGCAAGCCTCGGCTTCGTCAGAGTCGAGTTCGGAACATGCAACCTCTGGGTTGCACATCGAGGCGGCCTTGAGCGATGCGCCGAGGGTCTTTCAAGCGCCGCCATGGCGCGCGAAGAAGAAGGCCTCGAAGGACGCAACGTTCGATGGGCTTGTGCCGCGTGTGATCGAGCACGTGCTCGACCTCTCCTCGCTCGACCCGAAGGCGCTCGCGAAGGAGTCGCAGCTTGCACTCCAGTACCAGCGTGTGTCGCCCGAGCAGCTCATTGAGAACCTCAACACAGGCAAGTACGTCGAGGTGCGCGCTGTGCTCACGATGAGCGCCGCGGAGCTTGAGACGCTTCGCCTCGCGGGTGTGCTCCCCAGGCTCTTGGGCGGCGAGTACTGGACGCACGACACCTACACGCCCGGGCTGACCGCCATCCTCGCGCGCGAGGGAATCGCATCCTTTCCGGCGCTTCTGGCACTTGTGCCTGCACTCAAGGGCGTGCTCGCCTCGGAGCTCGGCTACGTCGGTGCAGTCGAGGTTGGACCACTCGCGATTCAGTGGCTGGGTGGCAAAGCGACGCGCAAAGCGGCCGAGCAATGGGTGCGTCGCTTCCCACGATATGCAGCCGCAGCGCTCGTTCCAATCGCGCTCTCTTCGGGTGCAGGAAAGGCTGCGACCGAGCGTGATCGCGCGCGCGCACTCCTCATCACGATCGGCAAATCGCATCGCGACATCATCCTCGAAGAGGCGCGTCATCATGGTGCCGCCGTCGAGTCTGCGACCTCCGCAGTGCTCGATGCAGACCCGCTCGAATTCGCGCCCTCGAAGCCTCCGAAGGTGATGGATGGGCTCGAGTCGCTTCCACGCATTGCCTTGCGCGATGGCCGTTTGCTGCCGGTAGAGTGCAACGCGGTCTTGCTTGAGATGCTCGCATTCACCGCGATGGATCCGCCCTATGCGGGCATCGAACAAACGAAGGCTGCGTGTGATCCGCGCTCGCTCGATGTCTTTGTGGAGGCGCTCGTGCGCACGTGGGTCGCGGCAGGCATGCCGACGGCACATGAGTGGGCTGTGCGTGCAGTCGCGGTGATCGGGACCGACAAGGCTGCGCGCTTCCTCTTCGATCGAGCGCGTGCGTGGGCCCAGGACAATCAGAAGCAGCGCGCCCTCCTCGCGATCGACGTGCTCGGCGCGATGGGAACCGACCTTTCGCTCTCGCTCGTGGGCCGCATGTCACGCAGCTCGTTGCGTCAGTACATGAAGGACAGAGCCACCGAGCTTCTCGCGGAGATCGCATCCAATCGTGGGCTTTCGAGCGATGAGCTTGAGGATCGCACAGCGCCCGATCTGGGCCTCGATGCACAAGGGACCCTCGTGCTCGACTTCGGCCCACGGGCCTTCCGCGTCGGCTTTGATGAACACCTCACGCCCTTTGTGCAGACGAGCGAGGGCGAGCGTCTCGATGCCTTCCCACGCCCGAACAAGAACGATGATGCGGCGAAGGCCAAGGCTGCTTCGGAGGCTTGGAAGATGCTCAAGAGCGAGGCCGAGAAAGTCTCGCGCGATCAGGTCGCAAGGCTTGAGCGCATGATGGCCGATGAGCGCCGCGTGGATGCCGAGGTGTTCGTTGACTCCTTCGTCAACCATCCGCTGGTGGGGCATCTGACCAAGCGCCTCATCTGGGGCGCATTCGATGCACAGGGCGCGCTGCTTCAGAGCTTCCGCGTCTCGGAGGACAAATCACTCGCGAGCATCGATGACGAGCTCTTCACGTTGCCAGCCGAGGCGTTGATTGGACTTGTGCATCCGTACACGCTGCGGACGCAAGAGGGCCTCACGGCGCGCTGGGGACAGGTGTTGGCCGACTACGCGGTGATGCAGCCCTTCGCCCAGCTCTCGCGCCCCGAGGAGACCTTTGCGGTGGAGGCGGTCGGCACGCGCTACGCAGACAAGAAGGCGCCGACGAGCTTGCTCTACACACTGCGATCGCACGGATGGCGCGCGAGTGTGGGCGAGTACGCTGAGATCGAAGGCTTCACACGAACGCTCGGCGACTATCAGTTCCGGCTCAGCCTTCGTCAGCCGATGGTGAACGGAGAGCCCTCCAAGCTCCATGATGTGTCGATCTCCACATGGTCCGAGGGCGAGGCTGCGAAGCCCTCGGCGGTGCAGCTCGCCGAGCTCGTGTATCGCCTGGATCAGGTGATCGTCGCATAGCGGATCATCCGCACTTCACGCGAAGACTCCACGTCGTGCGGCGCTTGAGATCGCCACGACCGCGGGATGCTTGAGCCTGCGCTCCACCGAGACTGCATAGAAGCTCTCGCGCACGTTCTTCAGTCGGCCGAGGAGCTCCACACCGTATTGCGCGCTGACTTCTTTCTCGACCGCAGTGGGTGCGGGGAAGAATCCGAGGCCATCCCCTCCGAAGCATTTCATCAGCGCGCTGTCTTCAAACTCGGCGACGATCGCAGGCGAGATTCCACTGCGATCGAAGTAGTGGTTGAGGGAGCGGCGAAGCGCGAGGCTCTCCAGAGGCAAGAGCATCGGAGCGCCGTGAAGGGAGCCAGGAAATCCGCGCTTGTAGGCCTTCACCAACGCGCGCGTTCCGAAAAGGCTCACGCCGGTCTCGCCCAAGAGATGATTGAAGGCGCGCACGGGGCTACCCGAGGGGACGGGCGCGTCCGAGATCACAATGTCGAGTGAATGCGCGGCGAGATCCGTGAGCAGCTTCTCGTACGAATCCTCGTAGCAGACCAAGCGCACAGACTCGGGAAGGCCCAGCGCCGGACGCAGGAGACGAAGGACCAAGAGCTTCGGCACCACGTCGGCGATGCCCACGTTCAGCCGCAACGGTTTTCCAACGGCCCGACCGTGAACCGTGT
>JBILQT010000126.1:0-20119 GCA_044373065.1 Sandaracinaceae bacterium | reverse complement strand
CGAGCGTGGTGGTGCGCTCTCCGCGCAATGGATGCGTGAGCAACTGCAGCTCACATTCTTCGGGCAAGCGACGCTCGGTGAAGGCTTCTTTCAGCGCCTCGAAGCGCTGCGTCGTGAGCCCGATCGGGGGCATGTGCTCTTGGTCTATTGGCTCGCGATGGAGCTCGGATTCCGAGGTGCGTATGCCCTTCGCGGCGAGCGGGCCCTTCGTGAATTGCGCGAGGCTGTGCGGCGTGACCTTGAGGGCCAGGGCCTGCTTGAACTCTGTGCATTGGCACCCGATGTGGCCGCCCCGCCCGAAGCGCCCAAGCGCAAAGGCCCTGAGCGCTTTCTGCTCGCGTTCGGTGTTGGAACACTGCTCCTCGCGCTCTTTCTCGACGCTGCATTCTTCGCCGATCTGAGTCTTCGAGAATCTGCACTGAGGCACGCAACGTCTTCGATGCTCGGCCGATAGGTGGGCATGGTTGCCATCGCTCTATTCGTCCTCCTCGCCGTCGTGGCCTGGCCAGTCGCCCTTGTGCTGGGCTGGCCACTCTGGGTGCCCGCGCTGCTCACGCTCGTCTTTGGCCTCTTGAGCCTGCCCTTCGTTTGGCGCGTTCTGCATGGTCGAAAAAAGCAGAGCGCCGTGAGCCAAGCGTTGGTCGGCAAAGCCAAGCCGCCCGAGGATGCTGCGAGCGCGCAGCTCAAGCGCGAGTTCGAGAGCATGAGGAGCGCGCTCATGCGCTCTCAGCTTCGCGGAGGTGGCCAGCGCGCAATCGACGCCCTGCCCTGGTTCCTCGTGATCGGGCCACGTGCCTCAGGAAAGACAAGTGCGATTCGCGCCTCGGGCCTCGCGTTCTCGCAGCTTGGAGATGCCACCTCACGGGGCTCCTCCACTTGCGACTATTGGCTTGCAAATGAAGGCGTTTTCTTCGACACGAGCGGCCTCCTGGAGGAGCACGCAGCCACCTGGTCGCTCTTCCTTGAACTCTTGAAGCGCACGCGAACGAGGCCGCTGCACGGCATCGTCGTCACGATCGATGTGGGCCTCCTGCTTGAGGAGGGCGAGGCCTGGCGCGCGCATGTGGAGAGCCTGCGACCACGCATCCTCGAGGCGATCTCGCAGGTGCGCACGCAGGTACCGATCACGGTTCTCGTCACGCAATGCGATCTGCTGCCGGGCTTTGCGGAGACCTTCGCCGAGCTCAGCGCAGAAGAGCGCGAGCAGGCGTGGGGTTTCACGTTGCCCTTCGAGGCGAGCCACGAAACAGCGCGCGATGTCATGACGCGCTGTGCGACCCACATGCGCACGATGGTCGATGCGCTGACATCGCGAAGCGCGCTTCTGCTCCACGATCGGAGTGCACAAGAGAGCGCGGCCATCGCGCATTTTCCCGAGGTCTTCGATGCGCTGCGCGATCCGCTCGCGGGCTTTCTCGCAGAGCTGGTCTTGCCGGATGCGCTGTGTGAGCGAGCCCTGCTTCGCGGTGCGTACTTCACGAGTGCGACGCAGCCGGGCCACACGATCGACCTTGCGCAGCGCGCATTCCAAGAGCGCATGCGTGTCTCTCCAAGCGAGGCGACATGGCCCGCGACAGAGGTCGGTATGTTCCTTCTCGGTGTGCTTCGCGATCGGCTCGTGATCGACGCGCAACGCGAAGCGCCCACGGAAATGCGGGCTGCATCGCGCCGTCGTCTGCAGCGCGGCCTGGGCATCACGCTGGCCATCACGGGCTCGCTTCTTGTGCTCGGCAGTGTGATGTCCTGGCGTCGCAATCGCGCTTTTCTCTCGGGCACGATCGACGCGATGGCGCC
Organism: Sandaracinaceae bacterium; assembly: GCA_044373065.1. Classification (GTDB taxonomy): domain Bacteria; phylum Myxococcota_A; class Polyangia; order Polyangiales; family Sandaracinaceae; genus JAFLCL01. Next base: position 18,325 of record JBILQT010000126.1, on the reverse strand, counting down.
CCTCAGCGAGCAGGGCACGCTGGCTCCATCCGAGCTCACGCCTTTGCGCACAAAGGTTGTGACGCTCCGAAGGCATCAGCGCAGCGGCATCCCGATTGCGATGCGCTTTGGCCTCTACCGCGGCGACTCCATTCAAGCGCCTGTGACGATGACGTACGGAGAGGGACTTCGCGATCGCGTGATGAGGCCGGTTGCAGAAGAGCAAGAGCGCGCCTTCGAGGCCTTCCTTGCCCCCTTGGAAGCGCATCCCGATCGCACGCCCACACCCGAGCAGACGCTGGTGGAGTACGCGCGTTTGGTTCGCTATCTCCGCGTCACAGGCCCTCGCGCCTCGACTGAGCCTCACGTGCTCGCCCGCGAGAGACAGAACCTCGCGCGAACGCTTTCGAGTGCGGCGAGAGAGGGCGAGCGAGATGCGCTTCGCGATCACGCGAGCGTCTATTTTGTGCTGATCGAGGAGCACCCAGAGCTCGCCGTCCCCCGTCGCGAGACGCTCGTGCAGCGCATGCGCCAGATGCTCACGCGCACCTCCCGCGTCGATGCCACGATCGATGCGATAGCTGCGCGCACGGAGGGTCGCGACATGGACATCACGCTCGCGCGACTCATCGGCTCGCTCGGTACAACGTGGACTTCCGAGGGCCAGGTGCGCGGCGCCTACACACGTCGTGGTTGGGATGAGATCGTTCGTGCGGCGATCGATGAGCGTGCAGCGGAAGAGGCGCGCGAGGGCTGGGTGCTCGGCGATGCAGCGGTGAGTGCAGAGAGCCTTCGCGCCGCACTTCGTACCCGCTACTTCCATCGCTATGCCGAGGCCTGGCAGCACTTTCTACGCGGGGTTCGTCTGCGTCCCCCTTCGGATCAAGCGGAGTCGTTGCGCACCTTGGAAGACCTCACGCGAGGTGACCCGGCACCGATGTCGCGTCTCTTCCGCGGCCTCGCGCATCACTTCGAATTGCATGAGGCGATGCCCTCGAACGAGCCAGAAAATCAGGTGCGCGCATTCGTGTCGCGACAGCTGGGTGAGGCGAGCGAGGCAGACTCGGGCCCGGCGCGCGTGACGGATCCCTCTCTCGACTCGCTGCGACGCTTCCTCGCATTCGGTGTGGCCGCGCCGACAGAGAGCGGCGATGCAGCGCCGGTTGGTCTCGACATCTACGAGGAGCAGCTCGCCTTCGTGCGCGATGCGCTCGTCACGGCACAAGATGATCCTTCGACGAGCGATGCGTTGGCAGCGCGCCTTCAAGCGGCACGCGTGCGCATTCAGGGCCTCGTCGCGGAACAAGATGTTGGCGTGCGTCCGCTGCTTCACGCGCTTCTCTGGCCGCCCGTCGAAGGCGCCTCGATGGCCTCATCACGCGAGGCGGCCGCTGCCATGGGGCGCTCCTGGTGCCATGCGATCGTCTCGCCCTTTCACGACACCTTGCTCGGTCGCTACCCCTTCGACAGAGAGGGCGAAGACGCCGCAGTGGCCGACTTCGCAGCCTTCTACGGACGCGATCAAGGCACGCTCTGGTCGTACTACGCAGGCACGCTTTCTTCGCGCGTGGAGCGCGATGGCGATCACTTCGTCCTCGTTGCCACACTCGGTGATGCAGGGCGCGCCTACCGCAGCACGCTGCCTCTCTTCCTTGAGCGCAGCCAAGCCATCACAGGCGCATTCTTTCCCGTGGGCGCCACGGAACCACAGGTCGAGCTCGACATCCGCATTCACCCTGTCGAGGGTGCTTCGCAGGTGCACTTCAATGTCGGTGGAACGGCGATCGACTACCGCAACGGGCCTGAAGAATGGAGCCGCATCGTGTGGCCGGGCACGTCGCCGCAAGAGGGCGCAACGCTTGAGGTGCGCGGACAGAACGGCCTGGAAGAGCGCATCGAGCAGCCCGGTGAGTGGGGCCTCTTTCGGCTGCTGGAACGCGCAGCCCGCGTCGCGGGTGGCGGTCATGCAGCGCGCCGCTTCGTCGTCACGTGGCGCATGCCACGAAGCGAGCTCGAGGTGCAGGTCGATGTGCAGCCGGTGCGCGCGGAGAGCCCCTTCTTCGCGAGCGACGACAGGCAAGGGCGCGTGCTTGGTCCGCTTCGCAACGCAGGTGTGTTGCCACCGCGGGAGATCGCCTCGAGCGGCTCAGGCGCGTGCTCGGAGTGATCACTCCGCAAAGCTTGGCTGCATCAACGCGCGCACCCTTCCCTGGCGCTCCGAGGAGCGCATCCAGCACGCGAGATCGAATGCGAAGAGGCCAAGCCCCTGTGCGGCCTGTGCGAGTCCGTATCCGATCAACCCCTGATCCTCCGGCCGCGCATTGAAGCCGATGAGCGCCATCAGGATGCCTGTCGCGACATAGCCAAGGTCGATGCCGGTGTTCACCGCAAAGATGAGCGCCGAGTTGCCTTGGTCATTCGCGAGCCCCTCAAGGTCGGAAAAGAGTCGCTCCCCGGTCATCGCGCGTGAGGCCTGCGCTGCACTCAACGCGTCGCCCGTGAGGTCGAGGAGAAAGAGCCCAAGGATGCCATTCACGAGGCCCCAGCCCGAGGTTGCAAGGCCTGCGGAGAGGAGGCGAAAGTCATTGGCGCCAATGGCCGCAGTGGCCGCGCCTCCAAGGATCGAGGCACCTGCGAAGGAGAGAAGAACCGCGCCTTCCGCGATCTTCTCCTCACGCAGCTCAAGACGCAGCGCCGCAGTGCGCTCAGCCAATGCAGCGTCGAGGACAAGCGTTGCGCGTGGCGGCGCATCCTGTGCTTCAAGCGGTGAGGCCGCAGAGAGTGTCAGCAGGGCGAGTGCGAGCACGGCGTAGAGCTTCATGCGCCCATGCTCGCTTGCGCAGGGCGGGCGTGCGAGCTTTGAGCGATGAAGCGTCTCGGATGTTGGATTGCGCTCGTTGCATGCGGGTGTCTCGCGACGCTCAACGCGCCCGACGCAAGACCGAGCTCCGAGGCACCGATCGATGCGTCCGCTCCTGCGCTCGACGAGGATGCGCTGCGTGCCTTCCTTCCGCGCTTTGCAACTGCGAGTTGCGATGCCGATGCCCGCTGCGGGACACGCTTCACCTCGCTTCGGTTGGGCTCCGTGCCCGAGGATTGCGAGGCGGAAATCGCCTCCACCGCGCCCTATCTCTCGTGGCTCGGACATGCCGCGCGCTTCGATGCTGCACAGGCCGATGCCTGCATCGCCTTCCTCTCGAATGCACCCTGCATCGATGTGGCGCGTGCCCTACGTGGCGGCGCATTCGCAGAGGTCTGCCGCGACGTCATGCGCGCAACGGGCGAGGTCTGTTCTTCGAGGCCGACCGGTGGCGGCATCGGTGCGCCGTGCACCTCGTCCATCGCATGTGACTCAGGCATTCGCTGCGACCTTGCAACAAGCACCTGCGTCGCGGGTGACTTCCGCATTGGAGAGGCCTGCGAGCCCGAGCTTGGCTGCGCCTCGCGTGAGCTTGTCTGCGTCGAAGTGGAGGGCGCATTTCAATGTGCGACGCCGCGTACAGACGGCACATGCCGCCCCAGCCCCAGCGACACAACGGGACAGCGCGGGGACTGTGCGCGCGACCATTTCTGCGGCGAGGGCGGCCTCTGCGTGCACCTGCCTGAACTCGATGAGCCTTGTGGCGCGGCGCATCCGGATCGCATCGCGACGTGCGACGAGGATCTCGTTTGTGATGAGGGCCGCTGCGTTCGCGCGCTCTTCCTCACACAGCCCTGTGCGAGCGACGCCTCCTGCCGAAGCGACCGATGTGAAGGCGGCCTCTGTGCCCTGCCCTCGCCTGTGCTCTGCGTTCGCTGAGAAGTGTGCACAACCTTGCTCTCGCACGACGAACTCGCTAAACGCGACGCATGGATTCTGAGCTGACTCCGCGTGACGTTGCCGTAATGGAAGAGGGCGCTGAGCTTTTGCGCTTCTCGACGTGTGGAAGCGTCGACGACGGCAAGTCGACCTTGATCGGACGCTTGCTCTACGACACCAAGAGCATCTTCGAAGATCAGATGGCGCACGTCGAAGACGTCTCGCGTCGTCGCGGTGACGAGTACACGAACCTCGCCTTGCTCACCGATGGCCTTCGCGCCGAGCGCGAGCAGGGCATCACGATCGACGTCGCCTACCGCTACTTCGCGACCCCGCGCCGCAAGTTCATCATCGCCGACACACCGGGCCACATTCAGTACACGCGCAACATGGTCACGGGTGCCTCGACGGCGAACCTCGCGATCGTGCTCGTCGATGCGCGCCAGGGATTGGTTGAGCAGTCGCGCCGCCACGCATTCATCGCATCGCTACTGCGCATCCCGCACCTTGTGCTCGCCGTGAATAAGATGGATCTGGTCAACTGGGATGAGGCTGTCTTCCGCCGCATCGAGGCCGAGTTCCGCAACTTCGCGAGCAAGCTCGATGTGCAGGACATCGCGTTCATTCCGATGAGCGCACTCACCGGTGACAACGTCGTCGATCGCAGCGCGAACATGCCTTGGTACAAAGGCAGCCCGCTCCTTCATCACCTTGAGAACGTACACATCGCATCGGACCGCAACCTCGTGGATGCGCGCTTTCCAGTGCAGTGGGTGGTGCGCCCGCAGAGCCAGAGCCAGGAGCATCACGACTACCGCGGCTATGCCGGTTCGATCGCGGGCGGCGTGATGCGCAAGGGCGATGAAGTCGTGATCCTGCCGAGCGGCTTCTCCTCGAAGATCACCAAGATCGAGACGCACGACGGTGAGCTCGACGAGGCCTTCTCGCCGATGAGCGTGACCTTGCACCTCGAAGACGATGTCGATGTCTCACGCGGCGACATGATCGCGCGTCCCAACAACCGCCCCTTCGTGGGCCAAGACCTTGAGGCGATGATCTGCTGGATGGATGAGCGTCCGCTCTCGCCCAAGGGTCGCTACGCGATCAAGCACACGACGAAGTGGGCGCGCACCGTGGTGCAGAGCATCGCCTACCGCCTCGACATCAACACGCTGCACCGCGAGGAGGGCATCCAGCAGCTCAAGCTGAACGACATCGGTCGCATCTCGCTGCGCACCACCGCGCCGCTCGCCTACGACGAGTACAAGCGCAACCGCACGACGGGCAGCTTCATTCTCGTGGATGAGGCGACGAACAACACGGTCGCAGCCGGCATGCTCCTTCCTGAGCCGCGCTGAAGGGATCCGAAACGACGAAGGCCAGGTTGGTTGACCGCGGAGTCAACGAACCTGGCCTCTCTCTTTTGAGCGGGCTGCCTGAGGACTCAGGGGCAGCGCGGGTCGGCGTTCTGGATGCTCAAGATCGTGCTGAGCCCGATGGGCAAGGGGTCGCATCCATGCGTGTCCTCGCAGACGAAATCGAACGCAGGATCGGCACGTCGATGGCAGTTGAAACAGTTGCCGCCGAAGGCATTCACCGTGTCCTCCGCGCCGCGTGCGCGAATCGTTGTGCTCGAAGCGGTGACATCGAGCGCGAAGAATTCCCAGTCGTTCGTCGCCGCATTCCATCCCCGTCCACGCTTGACCATCGCCTCAGTGGGAACGAGCTGGATCACGGTGCCGACCGGGTACGTGCCACCAGTGGGTGAATTCGCGACGGCGAGTGTCTCGTCGAGGTGACCGAGCACGTTCGTGATGCGGAAGTGACGCACCCTCGTCCAGTTGAGGATGCACGGGAAGTCTGCGGCCTCGAGCACGACATCTTCGCCGACGACCATCGCCTCGCGCATCCATGCATCGCGACCCACGTCATCACGGTAGGCATCAGGAACCGCCTCGCTCGGTGCATCGCTCAGAGCCGCATCCATGCCCGCATCGGAGGCAGTGGGCTGCGGGTCACAAGCTGTGCTGAGGAAGGTGAATGCGAATGCGGGGAGTAGGCGAGCGAAGGAGCGCATTGGGCGCGCATAACAAGCCGTGGCCGTGAAGTCGATGTGCATCATGCGTCCTTCATCAAGGCCTCGTGGGCCTGCAGCACGGTCTGCTCAAGCAGCACCGCATCGAGGGGCTCGTTCTTCGCACGCGTCTCAGCAAGCCAGAGCACCCCCGCCTGAATCGTTGCGTGGACGCGTGCGGGAAAATGCGGACGAAGCGCGAGCATCATGCTCGTGATCACGCTCCGAAATGCCGAGCCAATGAAGCCATCGCGCAGCACCACAATCGAGAAGCTAGCGATGCTCTTCGCAGAGCGCTTGGCAACGCCACGAAGCTCGTCGCGCATGCCCTCTTCGAAGCGCACTGAGCTGCGATCGCCGATGAGGACGTAGAGCACCTCCGCGCCCGCTGGCCGCCCGCTCGCCGTCGACAGAATCGTCCGCTCCACCTGCTTGACCATCAATGCGCTTGGTGCCGAGCGCGCGAGAAGCACAACGACGCCGTCCTGCACGAGAAGAGCGTGATCCGGACCAAGTCGCTTCATCGAACGCAGTGTAACGAGTGCAGCTTGGATTCGCGTCGGATCGCACCTCAATCAATGCAGAGGCGCCGTGGTCTTCCGATCTCAGTCGCGATCGCGCCGGCCGGATACGCGCTGATGAAGTTGAAACACATCTCATCTTCGGTGCGCTCACCAAAGGTGATGGGCTCACTCGTGAGGTTGTCGTAGACGCATCGCGTTCGCAGCCTGTCGCCAGGGCGAATCACAAGCGCGCCTCCTGGTGCGGGCTCACCGGTCTGGCTGTTGAAGTCCCAATGCGGAACATCGACAAGCATCTCGCGTGCACCGTCCGCGCGAATCACCTCAGTGGAGATGCTGACGCCGCGTGTGTGCATATGCGGGCCAGACGAAACGATCGTGACGGGAGCCGTGATCGCAGGCGTGCATGTCCCGACCACCTCATGCTGGTTTGCGCGCGGCGGAATCGCGAGATCGAGCGAGCCCAAGATCGAGGTGCCGACCTCATGCGTGCGCGGTGTCTCCGTCGTGCATACCGCCACGCCGCTTCGATCGAAGACGTCCGCATGATTCGCGACGTTCCAGTAGTGAACTTGCAAAACGATGAACGCTGCCGGGCCCGGAAGCTCACGCCCTTGGTCCTCCGGAAAGACAGTGTTCAGTCCACCTGGCGCCCACCCCTGAAGGAATTGGGAACTCGCTGTGATGCCGCCCGAGGCGCCGCAATCCCACATATCACCGGCAGAAATGCCCGCGGGCAACGACTCCGAGGCAAAGATGATCCAGTGATGCAGCACGCGTGGATCGTCGATGATTGGCGCGAAGGCCGTGCCCTGGGTTGCATCGCCAAAGGGCGCAGCGAACGCAAAGCAGAGCGTTGAATTCCCGCTCGAACCCACACCTGGTTCGAGATGAAAAGGCTCACTCATGTTGCCCGGCGCGTGTGCGCGGAACTCGGCCGTCGGCGTGCACGGCAGATACTCAGGGCCCACTTCCACAGGCATCGGCGGGACATAGCTGCCGTTGCCTGGAGGTGCGCCCGCTGCGATCCAGTCATCGAGAATGGCGAGCTCATTCGCGGGCAACATTCCGGATGCGGGCATGGGGCGCGCTGCGTCGTGAATGCGTGCAGAGACAGTTTGAAATACCTGCTCGCTGGGCCGCGTGATCGAGGCCGCGTGCATAGACTCCCAGGTGACCAGCGTCATCGGTGCGCCGCCCGAGATCGACGTGCCGTGGCAATTGCCGCAGCGCGCCTCGACGATCTCAGCGACCTCGGCAGGCAAGGCTGTGGGGCCGGAGGCAGGCGTGGTCGCACACGCACTTGCAGAGAGTGCGAGCGTGACGAGAAGCGCTTGAGTGATCGTTCGCATGAAGTGCTCCAAGGAGTTCAGGAAGGCGTGCGCGTTCCGGTGAGCAAGATTTGATTCGTGCCGAGCATCCCGGACGTCGTCAGCACAAGGCTTCCCGTGGTCCCAGTTGCCGTGAACGTCGGTGCGGCCATTGCCGCCATCGGCATGGGTTCGATGCACTCGGGCGTGATCATCAGCGTCGCCTCGCTGACGGCAAACGTGCCTCGAATCGTCGTGACGTTGTGACGGCGGACCGTGCCCGCGACGGTGCCACGCACGGTCAGGTCGAGCGTCATCTCCAGACGCAGCGCATTGCCTTCGAGCACGGCCCAACCCGTGCCCTCGATGCTTGATGTGGCCGCGTCAAACATCGCGCTGCTGCCCGGTGCCGTGAAGATCGTTGCGCGATCAAAGCGCCACACGCCCGTTGGGTCTCCGCCCGTCTGCACGGGAATCGGCGAGGGCCCCGAGGCCGGCAATTCTTGGAACGTTCCGGTGAGTGCGAGGAGGCCACTCGGAGCTGGCGTGACGCTGCAGAGCGGCGCTGCGTCGATGAGCGTTGGCGCATCGGCGAGGATCACTGCGTCCGGGCTTGTACCAGCATCCGAGCCGACATCTGTTGGCATCGCGGTCGTGGTGCAGCCCGCCAAGAAGAGAAGCGCAAAGAGCGAAGATCGGTGCATCACCTCAAGGTAGGAGAAGACGCTCTTTCGAGTTGTGGACGAAATGTGCACGCACGAAACGCTTGGTGGGCAAAGGCGTTTGCGTGAGAGAAGGTTTCACATGGCGTCCATGTTGATCGTCGAAGACGACGTCGCGATTGCCTCGCTGGTGCGCGATCACCTCGTACGTGCAGGGCACGAGGTCACAATTGCATATGATGGCATTGAAGGCCTTCGACATGCGAGTGAGAGGCGACCCGCGCTTGTGATCCTCGACGTGATGTTGCCTGGCATGAGTGGCATCGAGGTCTGTGCGGCCTTTCGCCGTCTCCCTCCGCCACAGCCCGTGATCTTGATGCTGACGGCGCGCGCGAGTGAGGACGATGCAGTCGCGGGCTTTGAAGCAGGCGCCGATGACTACGTTCGAAAGCCTTTTGGTGTGGCCGAATTGGGCCGTCGCATCGATGCGCTGCTCTCGCTTGCGACGCGTGCGCGTCAACAAGACGGGCCACGCGCGATTCGCGTTGGGAGGCTCGCCATCGACCTGCTCGCTCGAAGCGTGCTGGTGGGCGAAGAGGCCGTGCGACTCACACCCAAGGAGTTCGATCTGCTCGCGCATTTTGCGCAGCGCTCCGGGTTGTTGCTGGAGCGCGAAGCGATCCTTCTGGAGGTGTGGGGCTACAAGCATTCGGGCTACGCGCGCACGGTGGACAGCCACGTCACACGCATCCGCAAGAAGCTCACAGCCGCGGGCCTCGACCTGGACCTCATCGCGACGGTGCACGGCGTTGGCTATCGGTTTGGTGCGCCATGAAGTCGTTTCGTCATCGACTCTCTTTTCGGATTGGCATCGCCGTCGTGCTGCTCGTGTTGACCGTGACGGTCGTGCAGATGCTCACCTTCCGCATGGTGCTGATGCACTACTCGATGGAGCTGCGGCAGCGGGCAATTGCCGAGGGGATAGGCCTTGCGCGCATCGTGGCCCAGCATGGTGCGAGCGATGAGGTGCTCGCTCAGGAGTTGGGCCCCGTCTCCGACTTTTCAATCGCGATGTATGACGCGGAAGGCGCGCGTGTTCGTGCGAGCAATCCGGATCTCGATGCGCCAATCGCGCTCGATGCAGCAGCGCGTGAAGGGGCCGCGCGTGCGGCAGGCGCACCCTTCTTTCTCACGCCGCTTCATCCGGGTTCGCCCACCGACGTCATCGCCTCGGTCGAAGGTGCAGATGGCATTCGCTATGTCGGCGTCTTTGATCGCGCATCGGTCAGTCGCTTCGCCGAGGGGCGCATCGTTGTGCTTGTGGGGATCGGCATCGGCACCTCGCTCCTTGGCGTGCTCGTGACTTGGCTGATCGCACGACGCTTGCGCCGACGAATCCAAAAGACGGAGCGTGTGGTTCGACGCATGGCAGCGGGCGACTTGAGCGTGCGCTTGGTGGCCGAGGGCGACGATGAGGTGGGCGATCTCGAGCGCGACTTCAATCGCATGGCCGATCAACTCGCTGCACACGTGGCGCGTCTCGAAGGCGAAGAGTCCCGTCAAAAGCAGCTCTTTGCGGCCTTCACGCATGAGATCAACACACCGCTGACGAGCGTGCTCGGCTACCTCGAGTCGCTGCAGATGCCGGAGATCGATCAAGACCCAGCGACGCGTGCACGCTACGTCGCGATCGCGTTCGATCAGGCGCAGCAGCTCGATGCGCTCGCGGATGATCTGACGACGCTCTCGAAGCTCAGCTATGACGGTGTGAAGCTTGAGCGGAGCGAGATCGACCTCTTGGAGCTCGCAACGCGCGAGGCGAATGCGATGCGTCCGAAGGCCAGCACACGCGGGCTCTCGATCGCGATCGAGGGGACTTCCCTCCGCGTTGAAGTCGACCGTGCGCGCCTTGGTCAGGTGCTGCGCAACGTCCTCGACAATGCGATTCGACATGCGCGCGAGGGCAGCGAGATTCGCGTGGAGGTCAATGCCTCGTCGAAGTCGATCTGCGTGCACGATCAAGGCGAAGGAATCGCCGCAGAGCATCTCGAGCGCCTCGGCTCGCCGCTCTATCGACCGGACGGATCACGTGACCGCGCAAGCGGTGGGCGCGGCCTTGGCCTCGCGATCGCCAAGGGCCTGATGCGTGCGCATGGCGGCGCGCTCCGCATTGAGTCGCGTCTTGGTTTCGGGACCGATGTGACGGTCACATTGAATCCGCTTTGAGTGGAGCAGTCGTACTCTCCGTGCTCGTTTCGCGAACGCACATCAAGCACACTCAAAGGGCTCTCGTACAAGGAGGACGTATGAATCGAATCGGTCGCACAGGAGCAGCACTCTTGGCTCTTGGGCTTCTCGTACCTTTGGTCTCACCGACAGACGTGGATGCGCAACGCGGCGGACGCGGACGTCGTGCAGAGCGTCGCGAGGAGCGTCGTGACGATCGGCAAGATCGCGTTGCCGAGGTGATGACGGGCTGGACGCGCCTGGGTGAGCGCTGGGTCCAAGGTGGCGTCGACCACGACACGATCGCAGTCGGTGCGCGTGACGGAACATTCCGTCGCATCGCGTTGCGTGTGGAGCACAGCTCGCTCGAGCTCTTCGATGTGGTGATCACCTTCGGCGATGGCACAACCTTCTCGCCTCCAACGCGCCTCATCTTCGCGCCCGACACCGCAAGCCGCACGATCGATCTGCCTGGCGATGCGCGGGTGATTCGTCGCGTTGATTTCCGCTACGCGAACTTGCCCGGAGGCGGCCGCGCACAGCTCGAGCTCTGGGCGCAGTAGCGTCGGGGCCGCACCATGGAGGCCTTGTGGAGATAGGTTTCGTCCTCTTCCCGAACGTCACGCAGCTCGACTTCACAGGGCCTCTTCAAGTGCTGCATCGCTTGCCCGAGGCACGCGTTCATATCGTCGCCAAGACGCTCGAACCCGTGCCTTCGGATTGCGGCCTCTCGCTTGTCCCCACAGCGACTTTCGCATCCTGCCCTCCGCTCGATCTCCTCTGCATTCCCGGCGGTTTCGGCGTCGAAGATGCGATCCTCGATGAGGCGCTGATGGCCTTTGTGAGCGAGCAGGCAACGCAGGCGCGCTACGTGACAAGCGTATGCACAGGCGCCTTTGTGCTTGGCCAAGCTGGCCTTCTGCGAGGTCGCCGTGCGACGACGCATTGGGCTTACCGAGCGCTGCTCACACAGGTCGGCGCAGAGCCCGTGGAGGCGCGTGTCGTGCGCGATGGCAATGTGTTCACGGGCGGTGGCGTCACGGCAGGCCTCGACTTCGCGTTCGTCATTGCGGCCGAGGTTGCAGGCGAAGAGGTCGCCAAGCGCATCCAGCTCGCGATCGAATACGACCCTGCGCCGCCCTTCCAATGCGGCTCGCCAGGCTCAGCCGACCAAGCCCTCGTGGCATCGCTTGAGGCGCGCTACGAGGCACGCAGACAGCTGCTCTCGGAGAAGCTCGTGAGGGCGACGTAGGGGTTCGTTCGTCGCTGCGCGTGACAAGTGCGTGCCCTCGCCCTCATTCCGCGAATTCACTTGGCGTTTTCGCCACGATTGAGCGAGGTTCCGCCGCCGTGACGCGCCCCACCGCGAACTACGCCATCCACACCCGCAGCCTCTTTGGGCAACCCGGCCTGATGCTCGATGTGAGTCGGCATGAGGGTGAGGCGCTCGTGCCACTCTCGCGCAAAGCGTTCTACGAGGCGCTCGCCAACGACGCGGACTTTCGAACGCTCTTTATCGAGACGCTGCTCGCCACCGAGTACCCAGCGCTCGCATGGGAGACGGCGCCCATCTCACGCGCGACGGCAGACCTCCCGATGGCCCAATGCGTGTTGCCGCACCCAGCGCTCGCGCGCGCGCTTCCGGACATCGCCTCGTTTGGTGAGCATCTCAACTCGGGGCGGGGCACAAGCGAGGTTCGATCCTTCCTCAACTGGGGTGGGGATGCGCGCCTGGTCGTCCCCTGTGAGCCCAAAGCGAAGGTCGACTACGCGCACCTGATCACGTTCCTGAAGAACGCCCCCGCGACACAACGCGACGCGCTCTTTCGTGAGGTCGGTCAGCACGTCCTTCATCACCTCCGCACCGACGAAGAACCCGTGTGGGTAAGCACGGCCGGTATGGGTGTCTCGTGGCTTCACGTGCGCCTCGACAAGCGCCCGAAGTACTACCGAACGGACGCCTTTCGCAGCGCCAAGTGAGCGCGCGTTTGCTTTCAAACTGGCGCATTCGTTACGCACTGCGTCGTTGAGTGCGCTGCAAATTTTGAAGCTTGCGCACCGTGTTCCGTGCTAACCGCAGGGGCCCTTCGGAGGACTAATCACATGCCCAATGCCTATATCTCGGGCGTCGGTGGATACGTTCCACCCCGCGTCGTAACCAACGATGATCTCGCCACGCAGTACGGGATCGAGACCACCCACGAGTGGATCCACCAGCGCACCGGCATCGAAGAACGCCGCTTTGCGGATGAAGGCGTGGCCTCATCCGAGATGGGCTTCTATGCCGCGCAGATCGCCCTCAAGAACGCGAACCTGTCGATCCGCGACATCGACATGATCATCTTCGCGACGCTCTCGCCCGACATGAACTTCCCCGGCTCGGGCTGCTTTCTGCAGCGCCGCTTCAAAGAGCTCTTTGAAGGCGACATGCCGAAGTTCGTGCCCGCGCTCGACATCCGCAATCAATGCTCCGGCTTCGTCTACGGCCTCGCGGTCGGCGCAGGCATGGTGCAGGCGGGCACCGCGAAGAACATCCTTCTCGTCGGCGCCGAGACGCACTCCGCTGCACTCGACTTCACAACACGCGGCCGCACCGTCACCTCGCTCTTTGGCGATGGTGCAGGCGCCGCGATCATCAGCGCCACGGACGACCCCAAGCGTGGCCTTCGCAAGTGGCAGCTGGGTGCCGACGGTCGCGGTGCAGAAGCGCTCTGCATGCCCGTTTGGGATATGCGCAAGCGCCCCTTCATCCCGCTCAACGACGGCAAGTCGGGCAACGCCACGATCGTCCCCGAGATGCTCTGGCCGCAGATGGACGGCAAGCAGGTCTTCCGCAATGCCGTCGAGAAGATGTGCCACTCGCTCATGGGCGTCTGCTTTGAGATGGGCCTCTCCGCCGACGACATCGATCTCTTCGCCTTCCACCAGGCGAACATGCGCATCAACACCTACGTGGCCGACACGCTTGGCATCCCGCAGCACAAGCTCCTCCACAACATTCACAAGTACGGCAACACGACGGCCGCGACGATCCCGCTTCTGCTCTGGGAGGCCTACGAGGAAGGCAAGCTCAAGCCCGGCATGAAGGTCGCGCTCTGCGGCTTCGGTGCAGGCTTCACCTGGGGCGCTGCGATCATCGACTGGTAGAGTTCGCAAACCATGGAGTGCGCTCCATGGTCTCCACTTCAACGCCTCGCATGTTCACAAGCATGCGGGGCGTTTGGCTTTGGTGTCCTTACAAGTCATATCGCAACACGATTTCAATAGTTTCGATATGAAGCAGCCAAACCTTCTCGGTCTTGCGTGTCCCAGTCCGAACCATGCGACCCCTTCTCCTTCTGGCAGCCCTCTTCCTCGCAGCACCCTCGATCTCCCAGGCCCAGGCGCTTCATCTGGAGGGACGTACATTCGAACGCAACGGGCAAGCGTGCTCTGAGTCGTGGGAGTCGAACATCCACGAGGCGTCGTTCTCGCTCGATGTGACTGCGCAACACACGGCGACGATGGAGCTCGTGCGCACGCGTCGAAGTCGTTCCGGCAGCCAAGGCGAAGCTGGTTCGATCTCACAGACGCGCGACGTCTTCACCTTCACAGGCACAGCCGTCGTCCGCGGGAGCAGCCTTGACCTTGAGTTGGACGAGACGACGCGATCCCACGTCTCTTGGAACAGCGAGGGGCCAGCCCCCGCCGTGACGCCCAGTCGGTCGAGGGGGCACGTCAGCATTCACTGCGAGCGAAGCGCCGAGCCTGTTCTTGCCGCGGTTGCGGAACTCACCTCGGATGCACCGGACAAGGATGAGCCGACCCAGACGAGGAATGTCTACAGCTGCACCGCATCCGCACGTTCCGACTTCGGTCCGGACGCGTTCCCGCTCGCACAAACGCCCGTGGTGCAGATCAGCCGCGAGTACAGCGCATCCACCTATCTGCGCTTTGTGTTCAGACCCTGAGGCGAACTCCTCCAAGATCACCGACGCCTCGTGTGTTCCAATGCGTTATGCGAGGCCTCTTCATTGCTGCGCTCACCGTCCTTGGGCCGATGCTGCCATCGCAAGCACACGCCCAGGCGCTCCACCTCTCGGGCCGCACACACGCCACCAGTGAGAACAGTTGCTCGCAGTCGTGGGCCATGAGCTCGGAAGCCGCTTCGTTCACTGTGGATGTCAGCGCGCAAGAGGCGGTCACGCTCACGATCGATCGCACGCACCGAAGCACGATGGGCTCGCAGCCGATGTTCGGGGATGGCGCCTCCTCGCCGCCGACCGTCATTCAAGAGCATGCGCAGGTCACGCTCACGGGGACGGCACAGCGAGGCGCGCGCACGCTTGATTTGCATATGACCGCAATGACGCTCGCAACCGCACGCTGGCAGGGCGAGGGGACGCTTCCTTTGGGTGCAGAGACAACACGCGCTGTCACGCTCGACATCCACTGCGATGCATCGCCCGTGGTGGTGTTCGAGGTCGCCCAGTACGAGACGCAGCAGCCTCTGGAGGGCGCGCCTTCGCATACCGAGACGCTCTACGTCTGCCGATTCACAGACCCTGCAAGTGCAGGCTGGAGTGCATTTCTCTCGGTGTACAGCGAACACGTTTTTCCACTCGCGACGAGGCCTGTCGTGCGCGTGGAATCAGACGGCCCCTTTCGTGAAGAGCCGTTCTATCGCCTCGTCCGCTGACTCAAAACTGCACGTCGAGCTGCAGGCTTGAGAGACCGACGCGCACTTGCACCGTCGCGGGCCGCGCCTCGACGTGGTGGGGCATGGCAAAGCCTGCGATGAGCAGGCCGAGGCCGAGGGGCTGAAGGATGCCGACGATCACCGGGAAGATGACGTCTGTCCCATCAAACGCATCGAGGCTGAGCCAGGGCCCAGCGAGCGGAATCGCCATCTGCCAGAGCGCTTCGGAGTGCGGCCCGCGCGGACACACATTGCCGATCGGGTCGGCGAGCGTCGCAGGGCGGCTTGTGCATCCTGATGCGCCGAGTGCCCAGCCGAGCGTCGTGAACCAACCGAGCACATACCCACCAAGACCGGCACCAAGCCCAGGCCCGACGAGCGCCCAGTTCGTCTCATCGTGCGCAGGCACAGCCTCCATCGCGCGACGCTCCGCACGCGTGAGCGGCGGCCCATACGCATCGGCCTCGACGGCCACCTCTGAAGTCGGCGCAGGCGCTTGAGCGTGTGCCGAGGCGCGCGGAAGAAGAAGGGCGACGGTGAGGGCAAAGGCGAGCGAGAGAGGGCGCATGCCTGCCGTAGAGCAATCCGCGTTCCGCCTCAATTCAAAGGATTTTCGCCATATTCTCACTGCACAACTCGGCACAGCAGGGCGGAACGCAATCACGCGATTGAAGTCACGCAGGCACTCGTCGTACATCCCTTGGCCATGACCTTCACCGAATCCAGCGTCGCAGAGCAAAGCGGAAAGACCTTCGTCATCACAGGAGGCAACAGCGGCATCGGCTACGAGGCTGCGCTCGTGCTCGCGAAGAAGAACGCGCATGTGATCCTCGCCTGTCGCAGCCCGCAGCGCGCAGGCGATGCACTCGCCTCGCTTCGCAGTGCGGTGCCGAACGCCAACGTGGAGGCGATGCGTCTCGACCTCGCGAGCTTGAAGAGTGTGCGCACCTTCGCCGATGAGCTCTTGGCCAAGCAGAAGAAGCTCGATGGCCTGGTGAACAACGCAGGCCTGATGGCGCTGCCTTACACCAAGACCGAGGACGGCTTTGAGATGCAGCTCGGTACCAACCACCTCGGTCACTTCGCGCTCACAGGCCTTGTGCTGCCGCTGCTCTTGAAGACGCCGGGAGCGCGCGTGGTCAACGTCGCAAGCCAGGCGCATCGCATGGGCAAGATTCACTTCGACGATCTGCACGGTGAGCGCGGGTACGAGCGCTGGACTTGGTACGGCCAGAGCAAGCTCGCGAACCTGCTCTTCACCAATGAGCTCTCACGTCGTCTGCAGCAGAAGAACGCGAACATGCTCGTGACGGCCGCGCATCCCGGCTACTCCTCCACCGCGCTTCAGACCAAGGGCGCCGAGATGGAGAACGCGAAGTTCTCCGCCTCGATCTTCACGCTCGGCAATCGCCTCTTTGCACAGACCGCCACGATGGGCGCGATGCCAACCTTGCGCGCGCTCGCCGATCGCGGCGCCTCCACCGGCGACTATTTCGGACCCAATGGCATCGGTGAGCTCGCCGGCCCGCCTGTCCGCGTGGGCATGTCGAAGCGCGCCAAGAATGAAGCCGACGCCAAGCGTCTCTGGGAGCTCTCCGAGAAACTGACCGGGGTCAGTTTTCCGCTCTGAGTCGGATACCGATCGTATTTCGATACGTTTTCAATCCTATGGAGACATGAAGAAGCCCGCTGGACGCGATGTCGAGCGGGCTCTTTCATGTCGGCGAGAGGTCTTCAGATCTCGGCGGCGACTTCCTCGGGTGCGCGCGACCAGGGCGCGGAGGGGCTTGGCGCAGGCACGACACGAAGCTCATCGGTGATGTCGGGACGCGGTGGTGCATCGGGGCGCGGGATGGGTCCGCCGTAGTCGAAGAGACCACTCGACTGCGCAGCCTCGGGGCGCGGCAGGACCGTCGGAACCCAGGATGCCTCGAGGCTGGGGCGCGTCAGCACGCCCTCTTCAAACGTGTGCATCAACGGAAGCGCACCGGCCGCGCGCTGCTTGCCACGTGGCGTCGGACGCGGCCCAGAGGGCGCTGCGGGCGCGGCTGCCACTGCCACAGGCGCAACGGCGACGGGCGCAACGGCGACAGGGGCCGGGGCCGGGCGTGCCGGGGGTGGTGCACTGCGCTTGGAGGCCTCGAGCGTCTGCGCGTCGATCTTGCCCATCTGCGTTGGCTGATCGAAGTCACCGGCCTCATCGGCCCACTCTTCCGCGGATGCGGGCTCTTCCTCATCGAGGGCCTGCGTCACCGTTGCGGGCGAGACGACATCCTCAGGACGAAGCGCCGTACCGAACTGCGTCGGCACATCCTCATCCTCGTCGTCGTACGCATCGGGCACCGCATCGAGTGCGGAGGCTGCGGGATAGGCCGCCTCGGAGGGCTCTGCGAAATCCACCGCGCCTGGGTCGGCGTAGGCCTCGACGCCCGAGGCCTCTTCGTACGCTGGCTCGGACACCTCGGAGACTTCCGCGGCCTGCGCGTTCATCTGGTCGAGGTCGATCTCGCCTGTGCCCGGGTCACCCGAGGCCTGTGCCTCGCGCGCCACCAAGATGCGCTCGAACATCACCTCGCTCATGCCCTCGAACTCCAGCGAGTCGAGCACGACATCGAAGCGATACTCGGGCGGATACTCCTCGCCGTTGTCGTTCGAGCCTGTGCAGCGACCCTGCCCCGAGATGACCGGGCTCTCATCGGCGAGCTGCACGACAAAGTGCACCCACTCCTCCTCGGCCACCGCCTCGGAGTAGGGAAGCATGAGGTGCGATTCGTCGACGCGGCTTGCGAAATTCTCCGCGAGCTCCGACATGTCGGCGAAGGGCGTGAGGATGATGAGGGATTGTGTCATCGCGTTTCTTTCGTGGTGCGTTGCGGATTGCCGTCCCGAAGATCGGGAGGTTCAAGCGAGCGGAAACCTTCTTTGCCAAGCAGCTCATCGATGCGCGCCTCGGCCTTGTCCAAGCGCTCGGTGCCGACGCGAGAGAGACGCACGCCCTCCTCGAAGAGCACGAGCGCCTGCTCCAGCGGAAGGTCGCCGCTTTCGAGCTCACTCACGACAGCCTGAAGACGCTGAA
>JBILQT010000125.1:0-20158 GCA_044373065.1 Sandaracinaceae bacterium | reverse complement strand
CGAGACTCGATCTCTTGGGCAATCTTCTTCATGGCGGTTCCTTTGGGAAATCACCCCGGAATGTTTCCGGGGCCGGAGAAACCGCCACTTCAAATTTCAGCAGGAGACGGGGCTACACCCTGAAGGTGCCGACGTCGGGATTTGTGCTGGCGTCGACCAGCATCGACGGGTCAAACATCAACACACCGTCCGGCGGCCCACGAAGCCCTGCGTCTCGATCGCGGGTTGGATCGCAGGCCAGCACATTCACACTCGCCACACACATCAGGACGTAAGCGCCCCATTGAACTCGGTACACACCCATGACCGAGAGGCTACATCCGCGTGCGCGTTGGGCGCAAGGCGTGTGACTTCGCGTTCAGCGACAGTCGAAGACGACCTCGCCACTCAACCCGTCGCGCGTCACGCGAATGAGCTCGTTGTTGAGTGCGTTGCACGTGGCGAAGTTGGGCTGCGCCGTGATGTACATCTCGATGCTCTCGCCCATGCAGCGCGCTGGCCATGGGATCGAAAGTCGGCCGCGCTCGACGCGGAGCCACTCGGGGCCCTCGGCGTTCAAGTACGTCTGACAGCGCGGCGCCTCGGGCTCGACCCAGACCTCGTGGCGGCCCTCCTCGGGGCAATCGAAGCTGACCTGCACGCAGAGCGCGCCAGTGTAGGGACGGCCTGCGCGGTTGCGTGAGAAGCGCATGTCGACATGCGGCCATTCGCGGCACGCCTCGCCCATGCAGGGCGGGGGAGGGCGGTGACCGCAGCTCGATACGGTGACGAGACCGAGTGCGACGAGGGCGCTTTGGACGGCAAAACGGATTACTCGCGTGGGCATCGCAAATCTCTCTCGTAGCGGGTCAATTGAGCCTCCGAGAGACGCTCGGCCTCTGGGAGAATGTCGTTCATCTCACGAAGGCGCATGCGCACGTGCTCGGCGGCTGCGGGGTCGCGGAATGCGCAGTCCATGCTGGCCATCGCGGGAAGGTTGCGCTGGATGAAGCGGCGCGCGGCGACCGGGCTGTGTGATGCGGTGATGCGATCGACGCCATCGGCCACGCGACGCTGTGCGGCGAGCTGTACTGGGTCGACTTCGCCGACGGTCTCGGCGTGAGTGAGGTGCGCCTCGCCCTCCGCAGCCGCCGTTTCGTCGACGCGCGGAGGACGTGTTCCACCCGTGCCGCCATTGCCTGTTCCCGTGTTTTCGCCCGCGATGAATTCGGGCAACTCGGGGCAGACCTCACAGACTGGGCACACCTCGCAAATGACGGGAGCTGGGCATACGACCTCAGGCGGACATGCAGGCGGCGGAATCGCAGGTGCTTGCACGATGGTCGGACCGCGGAAAATCAATGCCGCGTTCGCGATGAGTGAGAGGCCCAAAAGACCGGCGAGGGCCATCCAGCCTTGCGGCCCGCGTGTCGGGACTTTCGGTGGGCGTTCGGTCTCAACATCCATGGCGGCACCCTATCAAGTTTGGGAATTGGAGAGGTGAAGGTCAGTTCGCGTAGGTGGTGGCCACAGCCACCTCGACGACACGAAACCTGTCAGGCCGCTCTTCGCAGGCCTCGAAGCGCACGCGCACCGTGAGGTCGCCACCGCAGTACCAACGCACCAGGGGGCTCTCATCCATCGCTTCCTCATTTGGGCACGTGCCACCGAACGAGTTCGCGTAGTCCTCGGCGGACATGCATGCACCACCCGCGGCACTGCCTGCCATGAGATGCAGCGGAGCGCCGCGCGCGGGCGTCTCTGCTTGGCCAGCGGCGACATGCTCACCACCCGAGAGATAGACCCAGCGGCCGGTCACGAATGCGGTCTGCGAACACGCAGGAAGGGCCGTGATGGCGAGAGTCGCGAGGAGAAGTGAAAGGCGTTGCACAGCGCAGACTTCACGCAGAAGCGCGTGTGCCGTCAAGCGCGTTCCTCTGTTCCACTCAGTTGATCTCGATCACCACAAGGCCAGTGCCGCCGGTTGCAGGGATGAGTCGTGCCGTCTCGCGCCGTGGCGCACCGCGACGCAGGTAGTGGATGGTGATCTGATCACCGCTGACCTCGCCGCGCTCGATCTGAAAGGCATCGCCCATCATGTCGGTCAGCGCGTCCGGCATGCCTTCGCTGGCGATCGCGCGATCATCAAAGAGCTGTGCGAAGAGGATGGCTGCCCGACGGAAGCGCTCGCCCTCGCGGCTTGCAATCGCATCACGCACCTCGCGCGCACGAAGGACAAGCTCGGGCCCGATGCGGTCTGGAGGAAGGCCACTCAGTCCCCGCTCAATCCGTGCGCCACTGCATCGTGCGCGAAGCGAATCGTGATCGCGGGCACGCCAATCATCGACAACACGGTCGCCCTCGGGCTGGCGCGCGACACGCAATGCCACCACGTCATCGTCAATGACTTGCCCCCCGCGCATCGCCGGCCAGACAAGTGCGATGCGGGTCTCGTCCGCGCAGTGAAGGGTCGCGAGTGGGACGATGGTGAAGCCAGGCCCCGCACGGCTCACAACCCACGACTCTGCGATCAGCTCCAGCGAGGCATCCATCCCCGAGGGAAAGCCGCCGTGCGCGCCGGTGTTGCCGTGATGTCCACTCGAGGCGGCGCCACAGCCGAGAAGGGTGGCAGCGAGGGTGAGAACCAACCAACGACGCATCGCCGGATGATGGCTCCCTTCCTCTTCTGGCGTCGACCACTGTGACGCGCGGAGGGCGAGAGACCACGATGTGAGGACATGCGTTCCGCAACAAACACACGCACGGTTCAACCCCGTGCGCCGAAGGAGATTCGACGCAGCGCGTCGGAGGCTGTCTGGCACTGACAGAACTCTCGCAGCGCTTCATATGGGTCGTGTAGGTTGCGCCATCAGCTCGCTCCGTGGAGGTTCGTTTTGTCCGACCAGCTCGCTCAACAGTACAAGCTCATGCAGCGGATTCGGCGCCTCGAAGAGGAAGCCGCAAGGGCCTATCTCGCCGGGAAAATCGGCGGATTTTTGCATCTCTACATCGGTCAAGAGGCCGTCGCCGTTGGCGCGGAGAGTGCGATCGAAAAGACCGACTTCGTCATCACGACATATCGCGATCACGGCACAGCCCTTGTGCGTGGAACGTCTTCGCGCGCAGTGATGGCCGAGCTCTTCGGCAAGGACACAGGTTGCTCGCGCGGCCTCGGTGGCTCGATGCATATGTTCGATGCCGAGCGTCGCTTCATGGGCGGTCACGGCATCGTCGGCGCGCATCTCGCGCTTGGTGCAGGCGCAGCCTTCCGCTCGAAGTATCTGAAGACGAAGGACGTCACGCTTTGCTTCTTCGGTGACGGCGCAACGCCCATCGGCGGCTTTCACGAAGCGCTCACGTTGGCAGGCATTTGGAAGCTGCCGATCGTCTTCATCTGCGAGAACAACCACTACTCGATGGGCTCGCCGATGGAGCGCACAAACCCTGTCGCCGACGTGACGCTCAAGGCCGCGGGCTACGGCGTCGCACATGACCGTTTCGACGGGCACGACGTCGAAGTCGTCCAAGAGCGCATCGCCAAGGCGGTCGCGCATGCACGTGAGGGCCACGGCGCATCGCTCATCGAAGTGCTCACGTATCGCTTCCGCGGGCACTCGATGAGTGACCCGGGCAAATATCGAACGGCTGAAGAGGTCGAAGAGATGAAGCGCACGCGTGACCCCGTGCGCATCGCGCGTGATCGTCTTCTCTCGCAGGGCAAAACCGAAGCCGAGATGGCCGCGATCGACGCCGAAGTCGAAGCCGACATCGCCGACGCCGTGCAGTTCGCCGAGGAGAGCGCACCGGCATTGGAGAGCACCGTGAGGAGCACCGTGCTCGCGCCCTCCGTCGCCTATCCCCAACGTTTTGACGGCGCGCATGCGCCCTTCTCCGCGGATTCCGCTGATGCACCGGGAGCTGAGTGATGCGTGAACTGACCTACCGTGACGCCTTGAATGAGGCGATGGCCGAAGAGATGACGCGCGACCCGAACGTCCTTTTGATGGGCGAAGAGGTCGGCTACTACCAGGGCGCGTACAAGGTTTCGCGCGGGCTCATCGAGCGCTTCGGCCCTGAGCGCGTGCTCGATACACCGATTGCCGAAGAGGGCTTTGCGGGTGTCGCAGTCGGCGCGGCGATGACGGGCCTGCGTCCAATCGTCGAGTTCATGACATGGAACTTCTCGTTCGTGGCGATCGATCAAATCGTCAACAGCGCAGCGAAGATGCTTCAGATGAGCGCGGGCCAATACAAAGTGCCGATCGTCTTTCGCGGACCAAATGCATCCGCGCGTCAGGTCGGCTCGCAGCACAGCCACTCGGTCGATGCGGTGTACGCGAATTTCCCGGGCCTCTACGTCGTCTATCCGTCGACGCCGCGCGATGCGAAGGGCCTTCTGAAGATGGCCATTCGTGACGACAACCCGGTTGTCTTCCTTGAGGGCGAGACGCTCTACGGCACCAAGGGCGAAGTGCCCGATGTGGAGGCCGATGAGGTCATCCCCTTCGGCCAAGCGCGCATCGCACGCGAGGGTACGGATGTGACAGTCGTGGTCTGGGGCAGGCCCTACGTCACGGTGATGGAGCTCGCCAATGAGCTCGCCGCGGAGGGCGTCTCGATCGAAGTGATCGACCCGCGCACGATTCGTCCGCTCGATCACGCGACCATCATCGAGAGCGTGAAGAAGACGAACCGCTGCGTCGTGGTGCACGAGCATTGGCCCTACGGCGGCCCGGGTGCGGAGATTGTCGACCGCGTGCAGCGCGAGGCCTTCGACTACCTCGATGCGCCTGTGATGCGCGCACACAACCACGACGTCCCGATGCCCTATGCGGCGCACCTCGAGAGCGAAGTGATCGTGACGAAAGAGCGCATTCGTACGGCGATTGAAGCCGTCACCTACCGTCGTTGAAGGAGATTGTTATGGCCAAAATCGTAGGACTGCCAAAGCTCTCGCCGACGATGGAAGAGGGCACGCTCGCGCGCTGGGTGAAGAAGGAAGGCGACGCGCTCGAGGTCGATGATCTCGTTGCCGAAGTGGAGACGGATAAGGCGACGATGGAGTGGCGTGCGCTCGACAAGGGCGTGCTCTTGAAGATCCTCGTGCCTGAGGGCTCGACGCTGAAGCCGGATGTGCCCGTGGCGATTCTCGGTCAGCGTGGTGAGGACATCACGGCGCTCATCGAGCAGGCCAAGAGCGGGGCTCCTCCTGCAGCGGCGCCGAAGGGCCCTGCCGTGCCAGTGGGACCGAGTGCGGCCGTTGCGCGCGCAGCGGTGGCCCATGCGAGTGCACCCGCGGCACCCACCCCTGCACCCGTGCAAGCGACGGTTGCACCAGCGCAAGCCCCTGCAGCCCCGCAGCCAACGGGTCGCGTCTTCGCATCGCCGCTCGTTCGCAAGCTTGCGCGTGAGCAGGGCATTGACCTGCATGGCGTCGAAGGCAGTGGCCCGCATGGTCGCGTCGTGAAGCGTGACTTGGATGCGACGCCGAAGGCCGCGAGCGCGCCTGCCGCAGCGGCGAGTGCACCGCGTGCAGCCTTGCCCGCACAGCGCAGCACACCGGGGGGCGTCGTCGTTCAGCCGCTCTCACAGATGCGCAAGACCATCGCGCGTCGTCTCACCGAGTCGAAGCAGACGGTGCCGCACTTCTATTTGACGATCGATGTCGATGCGCAGCCCATCGTCGATGCGCGTGCGGTGTTGAACGAGGCGCTCGCGGAGAGCGGCGGAAAAGTCTCCGTCAACGACTTGCTCATCAAGGCCGTGGCCATCGCATTGCGTCGTGTGCCCGAGTGCAACGCCTCCTTCATGGGCAGCGAGATTCACTTCCATCAGGTCGTCGACATCTCGGTCGCTGTCGCTGTTGCGGATGGCCTTGTGACGCCTGTGGTGCGCGATGCCGACAAGCTCGGTGTCGTCGCAATCTCGGAGCAGGTGAAAGACCTCGCTGCGCGTGCGAAGGCCAAGAAGCTCAAGCCCGAGGAGATGCAGAACGGCACCTTCTCGATCTCGAACCTCGGCATGTTTGGCATCGAGAATTTCGCTGCGGTGATCAACCCACCCGAAGGCGCCATTCTCGCCGTTGGAGCCGTGCGTGATGAGCCCGTCGTGAAGAACGGCGCGGTCGTCCCCGGCAAGCGCATGCGCATGACGCTCTCGTGCGATCACCGCGTCGTCGATGGTGCCGTCGGTGCGAAGTTCCTGGCGGCGCTCAAGAAGCTTCTCGAGGCTCCGATTGGGATGATCGCGTAGGCTGAGCGAAGAGCAGGACACTACAAGGGCTGCGAGGATTCGTCCTCGCGGCCCTTTTCGTTGGGCGGGACACGAAACGCCGACGCCTCCTGAAGCACTTCATCGCTGAGCCCGTAGTGTCGCATTGGGATGCGTAGGTCGTCAGGCATGGGTGCGCTGATCTCGAGGATGCGTCCTTCTTCGAAGGGATGCGGCAAGGTCAACGCGCTGGCGTGAAGGGCCAAGCGACGCAGGCCTGCGTGCTCACGCAAAGCGCGGTTGTCTTTGCCGTCGCCGTAGGTCGTGTCGCCGAGCAGCGGGCAGCGCAGGTGCTTCATGTGGCGACGAATCTGGTGGTAGCGGCCGGTCTCGGGCGCGCATGCGACGAGCGCATAGCGAGGCAAACCGGTACGTGGGTCGTTCGCGATCGCGCGTGTTGCGTAGCGTGTACGGGCCTCGATGCGCTCCTCACTCTCTTCGCTCTTCGGCACCGCGTAGTCGATGAATCCGCTTTCAGGGCTTGGGATTCCGCGTGTCCACGCGAGGTAGTGCTTCTTCACTTCACCGCGCGCAAAGAAGCCGCCAAGGGCCGAGGCGGCCTCTTCATTCAACCCGAAGACGAGCACGCCGCTTGTCGCGCGATCGAGTCGATGCACAGGCCAGACCCAGCCGCGCAGTTGTCGTCGCAATCGCGTGAGCACGTTGTCGTCGGAACGATCCATCCCCTTGTGCACAGCGATGCCCGAGGGCTTGTTCACGATGGCGACAGTGTTGTCCCGATAGAGCAATTCAAGTTCGTGCATGAGGGCGCAGAAGACTTCGGAATGGCTGGAGCAGCAAGCTCTTTGCGACCTCTCGGCAAGTCACACGTGTAAGCTCGTGGCCACTTCTCAGGAGGCTCCGTGCGCGCACCCCAACTGGCTCCGACTCTTGCTCTGACGCTGGCCTCGCTCACCGCCTCCGGGTGCAACACACCCGCGCCAAGCGATGCGGGTACGGATGCCCAGGCGAGCTCCGATGCGGCGCCCGATGCGGTGACGGACGCTGGCAATCCGTGTGAGGCGGAGGTCACGCCCGAGTCATGTCGGCCTTCGTTTGCGGGCCTTGCAAGCGCGGTCGAGATCATCCGCGACCAAGATGGCGTTCCGCATGTCTATGCGGCGAACAATGGCGATGCCTACTTCGCCTCGGGCTATGCGCAGGCGACCGATCGCATGCTGCAGATGGAGCTCTCGCGGCGTCGTGCATTGGGTCGCTCCGCGGAGGTGTTGGGTGAGGGTGCTGCGGGCGACGACATCCTCATGCGCACGGTCGGCATCGCCCATTGGGGCGAGGTGAATGCGTCGCTCATCGCGCGCGAAGACCCTTCGCAATACGTGCTCTTGGATGCGTGGGTGCGTGGCGTGAATCGTCGCATCGAAGAGGTGCGCGCTGGCACGGTGCCCATGCCCTCGGGCTTTGGTGCGACTGAACTCGCAACGCTCCCAGAGTCCTGGACGGTCGGGCACGCGCTGGCGGTCGGCAAGCTCTTGCTCTTCGGCAATGCGAACCAGATCGAGTTCGACATCCTCGCAAGCGTGCTGCGCCGCTACTTCCCGGATGTCTTCAACTCGGTGCCGCTCTTTCTACCGATGCGCGATGCGCACACCATGCCTCCCGAGGAACGACCGCGCGCGTTCACGCATGCGCCAGGCATCCGCACTTTCGATCTCCAGCCTGCCCAGCCAAGTCCGCTTCCTCCCGACGCTGCGGAACGCATGGCGAGCTTCTTCGCGCGGCGTGAGCGCTCGCGTGGCCTCTCGATTTGGGGTGGCGCGAGCAACAACTGGGCGATTGCAGGAAGGCACGCAGAGAACGGCCGACCGATCATTGCGGGCGATCCGCATCAAGGATTCTCGAGCCCCAACATCTTCTGGATGCATCACATCCACACGACGGACGCCACCGCCCCGCTTGATGTGATCGGTTGGAATTTCACCGGCGCACCTGGCGTTCAGCTTGGTCACAACCGGCATATCGCGTGGACCGCGACGACGACCTATCCCGACACGCAAGACCTCTGGGCTGTGCGCATCGTGGGTGGAATGGCAAACATTGGAGGCATGCAGGTGCCCGTGCGCACGCATGTCGAGGAAGTGCGCATTCGCGATGCTGCGCCGCGCATGGTGGAGATCACCGAGGTGCCTGGATATGGCGTCATCTTGCCCGGGGACATCGCGCCGCTTCCGATCGTCAACACGGGAGAAGAGCTGCTCTATCGATGGACGGGCTTCATGCCGACGCGTGAGGCGCAGGGCTTTGCCGCGATCAACTCTGCGACCAACGTCGAGGAGTTCGAGCGTGCCGTCGACATGATGGAGATTGCCTCGTTCAACTTCATCGCCGCCGATGCAGACGCGATTGCGTATCGCTCCAGCATGGTCGTCCCCGTGCGCCGCACGCTCTCTGCGGCACGTCCACCGTGGGCCGTGCTGAACGCCTCCGAAGCAGACTCGCTTTGGAGCGACATGAACCTTCCGCTCACGATGCTTCCGCATAGCCGAGGCGGTGCACGTGGCTTCTTGGCGACTGCGAACAACGAGCCCTTTGGCTTCACCGAGCAGCTCGATCTGACGACAAATCCCTACTATTTTGGGGCGTTTTTCGACCCAGGGACACGCGCGCAGCGCATCGATGATGAGCTGACACGGCTCACCGAACGCGGCGATGTCTCGGCCTCTGAGATGGCGACATTGCAAGACGACTCGGTCTCGCTTCTCGCGGAAGACCTCGTGCCCGCGCTGCTCGCGGCCTGGGATGCACGCGCCACCGATGCCGACCTTGCGCCCTACCGCACGCGCACCGATCTCGCTTCCATCGTGGAGCAACTGCGCAGTTGGGATAGGCGCATGGAGCGTGAGGCCTCTGCCCCCGTGCCCTTCAACGCGTACGCGTTCTTCCTCACGCGCGCGATTTTCGCGGATGAGTTCGGCCCCGTCTTTGACGTCATCCTCGGCGGCGAGGCGATGTACATGCTGCGTCTCACTGCACTGACCATCACGAACCGCATCACCAACGCAGCAACGTTCGTGGATGGCCCCGCATCACTCGCGATGATTCGCGCACTCGAGGAGACTGCCAGTTACCTCAGCGCACAGTTCGGTGGCCTCGAGCCCACGCGCTACACGTGGGGCGCCATTCACGGTGCCCGCTTCAACTCGGTCTACGGTGCCGCACGCGATGGCGGATGGATTCCCTCCGATGGTTCCCACGGCACGGTGAACGTCTCGAATACGAGCTTCTTCGACGGCACCAATCCCCGCACGCGTCTCGACGCAACCGGTGGGTCTGTCTACCGCATGGTGGCTGGATTCAACGCAGAGGGCGTCCCAGAAGCCGTGTTCGACATGCCGCGCGGTGTCTCAGGAGAGCCGGGCAACGCCTTCTACAACAACCTCCAGACGGACTGGCAGGAGACGGCGCATCGGCCCCTTCGCTTCGAGCGCGCCGATGTGGAGATGGGCAGTGTCGAGACGGTGCGATTGACACCTTGAGACTGCCAGTTGCGAGCATGCCAGTCGCGTACATGGCAGTTGGGAGCATGCCAGTCGCGTGCATGCCAGTTGCGTACATGCCAGTTGCGTACATGCCAGTTGCGAGCATGCCAGTCGCGTACATGCCAGTTGCGTACATGCCAGTTGCGTACATGCCAGTTGCGTACATGCCAGTTCGGCGGAGGAGCCCTCTGTGGATGTGAAGCTCGATGACGTCGAACGACAGACCTTGATGCGCGTGGCCGAGGTGCTTTTTGCACCGATGAGTGGGTCTGATGCCTTGAGTGGGATGGGCCCAGAGACGCTGGAGATGGCATCGCGTGTGGATGCGCTCGTCGCGACGTTTCCCAGCGACATGGACCGAGTCGCGTTGAAGATTCTGCTTGGCCTCTTGCGAAGCCGTGCAGGTGGACTTGCGCTCTTTGGAAGGCCGCAAGCGTTCGTGAAGCTCTCCTCCACGGAGGCGGAGCGTGTCTTTCTCGGATTGCTCACATCGCCCTCTCCCGTGACGCGTCAGGGCGCGAAGTTGCTGCGTCAGTTGATTGGCCTTCTCCTTGCGCATCCACTGGCTGCGCGCGATGCCGATGGTGCGCGAAACTCGCCTCTTTGGAAGGCGATTGGCTATCCGGGGCCTTTGGGCGCAGCGCCGGAAACCGAGCCGCGCGTCGTGGCCACGAAGGTGGAATCAGGCGCGACTTGGACATGCGACGTCGTCGTCATTGGCTCGGGCGCGGGCGGCGGTGTCGCGGCCTCTGTGCTCGCGGCAGCGGGCCTCGATGTGGTCATTCTGGAGCGAGGCAGTCTAAAGACGGAGCGCGACTTCACGCACTATCAGGACGAGGCGGATCGCGACCTCTATGAGGTACGCCCGACGAGTGATCTCGGGGTCACGGTGGTGAACGGTCGATGCGTTGGCGGTGGCACCGTCGTGAACTACGCAACCTCACTCGCAACGCCGCTCGAAGTGCGGGCCGAGTGGGATCGCGAGGCGGGATTTCGCGGCGTCTTTGGCGGTCGCGGCTTCGCTGATTCGCTCACTGCCGTGCAGCAGCGCTTGAGTGTGACGGAGAGCCAATCCACGCCCTGGCCGCGTGATCGGTTGATGGCGGAGGCCGGTGAAAAGCTGGGCTGGGATGTCGGCGTGCTGCCGCGCAACGTGCGCGCTTGTTCGGAGGACGCGCAGTGCGGCTTCTGCAACTTCGGCTGTCGCTCGGGCGCGAAGCAATCGACGTTGCGTACGTGGATCGAAGATGCCGTCTCTGCCGGTGCACGTCTCGTTGCTGATTGCGAGGCGGAGCAAGTCATTCAGGAGGAGGGCCGTGCAGTGGCGGTGCGTGCACGGGTCGCGAAGAAGGGCGAGGAGGGTCGTGCGCTGACCGTCTTCGCGCGCGCGATTGTGGTCAGTTGCGGCGCCCTCCACACGCCGCGCTTGCTGGAGCGAAGCGGCATTGTGATGCCTGCGTTGGGCCGTCATCTGCACCTGCATCCTGTGACCGGCGTCTGGGGCCTCTTCCCCAACGAGAACACGGACCCTTGGGGCGGTGTGATGCAGGCGCGCATTGGCCGTCACCTCGCGAATCAGGATGGTCGCGGCTACGGCGTGCGCTTCGAATCCGGTGCTGTGCATCCGGCGGAGTTCACGGTGATGCAGGGCTGGGGAGGCGCGCACGACTTCAAGGAGGTGCTCCGCAACTATCGGCACTGGGTGCCATTTGCGGTGCTCTTGCGCGACCACTCGGGAGGTCGCGTGCATACACCGCGCATCGGGCCTGCGCGCATCGACTACGCGCTGGAGGCGGTCGATCAGAGGCATGTGCGCGAGGGCGTTCGCCATGCGGCGATGGGGCTTCGTGAGGTGGGCGCGCTTGAGGTGCGCACGGTCACCTCGCGGCCCGTCGTCTGGCGTCCTGGGGGCGGCGAGACGCTCGAGCAATTCATGTCGCGCGTGGATGGCATTGGATACGGCGCGAACCAGCACACGTACGGCAGCTACCACGCCAATGGCACGGCGCGCATGGGTGCCAATCCGAAGACCTCGGTCTGCGACGAGACGAATCAAGTGCACGGCGTGCAGGGGCTCTACGTCATGGACGCGAGCTGCTTTCCGACGGCCTCCGGCGTGAACCCGATGATCACCATTGAGGCCATTGCACATCGCGCCGCCAGCGGACTGGCCAACGCCCTCAGCCGCTACGGTTGATCGCACTGGCCATCACGGCGTAGTGGTCAGTTTCATCATCGGTGGTGAAACTGACCATCACGGACTGACCATCACGGACTGACCATCACGGACTGACCATCACGGACTGACCATCACGGACTGACCATCACGGACTGACCATCACGGACTGACCATCACGGTGTGGCGGTGGGGCGAATCCAAGAAGTTGGCCTCTCTTGCGAACCAACGACGAGTGAGCCCACAAAGTCGGCGTCGCTGTAGATGCGCTCGATCTGGGCCACGGCAGCGTTCAGGTCGTCCTCGCTCACCACACCGTTCGAGGTCGCGCGATAGAACTGCACGGTCACGCGAATCGGGAAACGCGGGTCGCGACGGATGCGCTGGTTGCGCACCTCGTTCATCGGGCCCTCTTCGAGTGCGTGGCCGACGACGGCGCGCTCCACGTCGCTCTGTCGCTCGCTGCTCGGCGCGGCGCCAAAGCCCGCACTTTCGTCGGCCATGCCCATCCCCATCGACATCGGTGCGGGCGCCGCACTTCGCATCGCAGCACGTTGTCGCAACGGCACCTGGACGATCATCACCATGTCGGCGCCTTCCTCGAGCGCGGTCGCATCGTCAGCCGTGGCGTGACCTGCCTCGATGCGGACTGCGACATCGCTGCGACGCTCGGCGGTGAAGAGCGTGCGTTGCCCGCCATGATTGAAATAGAGGCGCTGTCCCCAGCCGTCGGGGTGCAGCGGATCGGTGCGGTTCTCGATGATCTGAATGCTCGTCCCCTCGCGCGTGATCACAAGGCAGAGCACGGCCGGCGCGCTTGGCGAGCTCTGGTAGTTGAAGAGCACTGGTGCCCATGTGACCTGCGCGCCTTGTGGAAGCGGCACAAAGACGTGCTGCGCGCTCACGAGGTAGTGCGTGTCGCGCGGTGCGGTGAAGTCGTCTGAGTCACCGCGAAGGCTCTCGGGATCGGAGAGATACGTGCGCAGATGTCCGAGCACCTCGGTGAGCGGAACGGGCGTGAGCGCGCTGTTCTCCGTGCCCGCGGTTTGATTGCCGACACGCACCCAGAACTGATCACTCGGAAGGTCCGCGGTGCGGTCGGTGAAGTTGGGATAGCGGAGCACAGGCAGGAGTGAGGTGCGTGTGAAGGTGCGCCCGCGTGCGTTGGTGCGCGTCTCATGCACCTCGAGCGTGAGGTCGCTGATATTCGGGCCGACCGATGAGCCGAAGGAGCGCCCGGTATCCTCCCAGGAGAGATTCTGGATGCGCATGTGGTGCGCGCGCGCGGCCCGTGCGAGCGGGCGATTGGATGGCATGCGCACGACCTGACGGATGGCCTCGTGAAGCACTTCCGGGTCGAAGGGTGTCGCCGGGATTGCAACTTCGGGTTGCAATGCTGGTGCGGCTCCTGTTGTCGTACCGACCTCGGATTCCGCGCTGGTTGGGACCGCTGCGTGCGTTGGCTCCACCGTTGGCTCCACGGCCGGAGCATTGTCCGGCTGCGGCGGGGGTACCGCTTCGGAAGCAACGCTGGGCTCGGGCACGACCTCCGCATTCGGCTCTGATCCACAGGCGCAGAGGGGCAGTGCGAGAAGGGCGGCAAGGGCGAGACGCTTTGTCCGAGTCATCGCCCTATGTGGCTGCGAGGCTGCTCTTTGTGACCAAGAACCATTGCGGTGCGGCATGGAGCTTCGACTCGTCGCGCACGTGGGTCTTGGCTCCGGTCGCTATTGCATCTTCTCGCTATTGCATCATCGACCAGACGAAGTGCGCACTCAGGCCGACGAACGTGGTGACGAAGGCGGACGCCACGACGGCAACGAACATCGGAGCCTTGTCGACTGCACGACTCGATTCAGTCGACATGCGCTTCATGAAGGTGGCCGAACACTGCACACGGCACTTGCCGGACTGAATCCCGTGAAGCTCTTCGATCATCTCCGCGGCGGTCTGCCAGCGGTCTTCAGGTTTGCGCTCAAGCCCGCGCAACACGAACCAGATGAGCTCGGGAGGAACACCGCGCGCGCTCGTAAAGAGCTTCAAGTTGTCGATGTCCTCCGTCGTGATGCGGTGGAGCACGCCGACCAAGGACGTCTCGTTGCTGAGCCGATGCTTGAGCGTGATGAACTCGTGGAAGAGCACCGACACCGAGTAGAGATCGGAGCGCGCGTCGAGCGACTCGTTGAGCCCAGAGGCTTGCTCGGGCGACATGTAGAGCGGCGTGCCGATGAGCACACCCGCATGCGTCGAGCTCACGCGCTGAATGTCCGAGGCCGTGTCGCGGAGCGAGGCGACGTCTTGATTGGCCTCGGTGCGCCCGAGCGTGCGCGCGACGCCCCAGTCCATGAGGATGATCTCGCCGTGCTTGCCGATCATCACGTTGGCCGGCTTGATGTCCCTGTGGATGATCCCGCGCTCGTGCGCAAACGAGAGCGCGCGAAGGATGCCAAGGAGGATCTCAATGCGACGTGGCATGTCGTACTTTCGAAGCGCCTCCGGGTCGCCACGTTGAAGGCGATCGATGACGCTCTCCAACGTCTCGCCATCGACGTACTTCATCACAAAGAAGAAGCGCCCCTCGTCGTCGACACCAACGTCATGAATCGGAACGATGTTCGGGTGCTCGAGGCTGCCGATGGTGCGGACTTCATCGACGAAGCGTGCGACCGATGCGGGCCCGGACTCGCTCGCGTGGAGCTTCTTCATCGCAACCGGGCGCCCGATGTCGCGGTCCTCGACGAGCGCGACCTCGCCCATTCCGCCGCGGCCAAGCTCCTTCACGGTCGCGTAACGAGGGCCAATCGTGGTCGAGAGCCGGACGCCTTTGTCGGTCGTTTCAAGTCGCGGAAGGACGGACGTGTTGAGACCAGAGCGCGTCTTCACCAAGGCTGTGAGCGCAGCCGAATCCGGCGCATCCAAGGTGACATCGAAGAGCGGCGCGGCGATGGTCGCGCTGAGAGAAAGATCAGTGTGTGGTTGGGCGAGCGTCTCAGCGTTCAACATGTGCCGATCGTCCCGGTCTACGCCCAGAAGAGCAAGCCCGAGCGGTAACGAGAGCCTTTCTTCTCTGTGAAGAAACGTCCTTCACCTCAGCCCTGGTCAGCCGCGAACGCGTGACCCATAACGGTGCTTGCATGGACAAACGATTTGCCCCGCCCGAGGGATCTCGAGAACCACGACAGACGCGTCTGCGTGCCTTCACACTTCACCTCGCGACTGCGCTGACCCTCGGCGCACCGGCCTACACCGCCGCAACGCTGCAAGCACAAGAGGCCCAGGCCGCGCCCACCGCGACGCCTCCTCGCTTTGCGGAGGGTGCGCCACCGATCGCACCTGTCGGTCATGAGACAGAGAGCGCCGAGGTGCTCGTCGAGATGATCATCAACACCGATGGAACGGTGCGTGATGCACGTGTCGTGACGCCGGTGGGCAATGGGTTCGATGAGGCGGCGCTCGCCGCTGTGACGTCCTGGCGATTTGAGCCCGCGCGTCGTGGTGAGACGGCGATGGCGGCGCGCATTCGCTACGCGGTCCGCTTCGACCCACCGCCACCGCCGGTCGAGGAAGTGCCCGAAGAGGTCATCGAAGAGCCTGTCGAAGAGCCTCTCGAAGAGGAAGCGGCCGAGCCCACCGAGGTCAACACGCCCGAGGAGGAGATGCCCGAGGAGGAGCTCGCGACCTTCGGTGCGCGCGCGACGGTCGAGCCTCCACCGCGTGATGTCACGCGTCGTGAGCTGACGAGCGAGGTGCTCACACGCATTCCCGGAACGCGCGGCGACGCACTGCGTGCAGTCGAGCTCCTGCCCGGTGTCGGTCGTCCCGCGTTCGGCGGAGGTGTGCTCCTTGTGCGTGGCGCGGCCCCTGGCGACTCGGAAGTTTTCCTCGACGGAAGCTCCGTCCCTTTGCTCTACCACTTCGGCGGATTGACCAGCTTCTACAACTCGTCGCTCATCGATCGCATCTCCTTCATCCCCGGCAACTTCTCGGTTCGCTACGGAAGGCGCATCGGCGGCATCCTCGAAGTCGACCCGCGTGATCCGCGCACCGATGGCTATCACGGCTACGTCGACATCAACCTTCTCGATGCCTCGTTCACGGTCGAAGGGCCCATCGGTGACAACGTCAGCTTCGCCGTCGCAGCACGCCGCAGCTACATCGACTTCTTCTTCGCAAACGTGGTCCCTGCCGGCGTGTTCAGCACGGTCGCGGCGCCCGTCTATTACGACTACCAGCTCAACGTGACGTGGCGTCCTTCGACGACCGATCGCGTTCGCTTCTACGTCTACGGCTCAAGCGATGAGCTGCGTCTCGCGTTCACCAATCCGTCGGACAACGACCCGAACGTGCGCGGCAACTTCGGCATCACGACGCAGTTCCATCGCGGCCAAATTTCATGGCGCCATCTCTACGAAGATTGGCTCGAGCAAGACGTGATGGTCAGCTTCGGCTGGAGCGGTTTGAACTTCGGCTTCGGTGATGCAGTGCGCCTTCAGGGCGACTTCCTTCCGGTCACGCTACGCTCGGAATGGCGCGCGCAGATAAGCCCGCAGGTGCGCCTCATCGGCGGCATCGATTGGAACTACATCCCGACCACGCTCTCGTTCCGCGGCCCACAACCGACGCAGTCCGAGGGGCAACCTGCGCAGGGCGCGAACACAGGTCGCGTGGATTTCACAGCACAGGCGAACGCGTATCGTCCCGCGCTCTACCTCGAGTCCAACGTGCGCGTCTTCGATGCGCTCGACGTCGTCGCAGGTGTGCGACTCGACTACTTCCGCGAGATCAACAGTTGGTCGGTGAACCCGCGCTTGAGCACACGCTTGGCGCTCTCGCCGCAGTGGGCCATTCGCGCAGGCGTCGGCCTCTTCTCGCAGCCTCCCGAGTTCGCAGAGTCCGCCGCTGGCGTGGGCAATCCCAACCTCAACCCGATTCGCTCGGTGCACACGGGCCTCGGTGTTGACCTGCGATTCCCCGAGGAGCGCCTCTCGTTCACGCTCGATGGCTTCTACAAGCACATCACCGACCGCGTTGTTGCGACGACCGGAAGCGTGCCGCCCTTCTTCACCAACAATGGCCTCGGTCGCATCTACGGCATGGAGCTCGGTGCCCGTCTCGCGCCCGGCGGCGAGATTCCCCTCTTCGGCTTCGTCTCCTACACGCTCATGCGCTCCGAGCGCCAGGATGGCCCTGACCAACCTTGGCGTCTCTTCGACTTCGATCAGACGCATATCCTCACGGCCTCGCTCGTCTGGACGATCGGCGATGGCTGGGAGGCAGGCGCGACGTTCCGCTTCGTCACGGGCAATCCGAACACGCCAGTCATCGGCTCGGTGAACGACCTCTCCACAGGCACCTATCGCCCGGTCTATGGCGGCGTGAACACCGGCCGCAACGCCGACTTCCATCGCTTGGATGTGCGCGTGCAGAAGCAGTTCCGCATCGATGATTTCAGGCTCTCGCTCTACGTCGACGTGCAGAACGTCTACAACAACGCGAACCCTGAGGGCACGAGCTACAACTTCGACTATTCGCAGCAGAGCGTGATCGGCGGACTGCCCATCATCCCATCGATCGGAATCCGAGGTGAGCTGTGAGAAGCAAGCGAACAAGCCAATCCGCGGCGCGACCCGCGGGTCTTCATTGGCCTTCAGTCATTGTGGGAAGCCTGCTCTTGGCGGCACCGCTTGCGGCATGCGGGCCAGGCTTTGAGCCGAGCTCGACCGTGACGCGTGCGCGCCTTGTCGGTGCGCGCTTGAGTGTCGCAGCCGACGCGCGTCGTGCGGCGCCTCTTCCAGGCGAGGAGGTCACTGTGCAGCCCTGGGTTGTGCAGCCCGAGGAGGAGAGCTTGGTGCGCGCGAGCTACATCGTGTGCGTCGCCGCCGACATTCGCCGCGGTGCCTCGATGTGCGCGGATGCGCCGCTCGCGTTCGTCCCGCCCACCCCTCCGAGTGCGGAGCCACCACCGGTCACCTTCACAGTGCCCGCAGCGACGCCAGCGGGCGCTCAGTTGGTGTTGATCATGCTCACCTGTGATCGCGGCGCGAGCCCCTCGCTCGATGCCACGACCATGGTCGCAACGTGCGATGACCCGATGGCGCGTGCGGAGCTGAGCACGCTCAACTTGCCGCTTGCGGCGAGCGCGATGACTGCCAATCGTCACCCCGAGATCGCCGAGGAGACGTACACCGTACAGGCCGAGGGTGGTGTTGTGCCTTGGCCCGCGACAACCACGCCGCTGACGATGGGCTGTGCCGCCTCGGGCATGCCGCTGGTGCGTGTTCCACGCGATGCAGCGCCGCCGACCGCGATGACGCCCTACCGCATCGACATCACGTTCACGACCTCCGAGGACGACCGCGATGCCTACACAACGAGCACAGGCGCGATGGTGCGCGAGGCACTTCAGTTCTCGCACTACGTAACAGCGGGCCGCATGAGCCGCTCGTTCTCCGCGGTAGAGGCCGTTGCGACGACGGAGACGCCCACCACCGTGCGCTGGGCCCCACCTCCCATCGCAACCATCCCGATGGAGGGCATGCCCGTGCGCTTCACCTGGGTCGTGCGTGATCTGCGCGGAGGCTTCGCGCGTGCAGAGCGAGAGCTCTGTGTGGCACCGGCGCTCTGAGGGTCGAAGTGCAGCGCGTGCGGCTTTACCGACCGAAGCGCCGCACGACTTCACCGATACGCGAGGCTTCGATCAATCACGCAGTCGTCCGGACCACGTCGAACGTTGCATCCCGTACCGGGTTCCCAGCCGCCGTTTGGAATCGTGTCGATGCCACTGGCACACAGCTCGGCCTCCGCACCCGCGCAGGCGGCGCGTGGGCCGACGGGAATCCCGCACGGTGCGTTGGGCTCAAGCGCTTCGCATGAGGACCACAAGAAGGCCGCGCAGACATCGGCCGGTTGCACTCGCTGCGAAGTACTGATGCCGTCCGCGCACACGTAACCGAGGCCATCTCCGGGCGGTTGGCCCGCCGCGCGCCGCTCCATGTAGGCGCAGTAGAGCCTTAGTTGGGCCATGGTGAGTTCGCAAAACTGTGCATCGTTGTCGATGCCAGCGACGACCTGCGGCGTCTGGGCGCACGCGCACAGAAGGGCGGAGACGAGCCCCACAAAATGAGATCTGAGCTGGTTCATAGGCAGTAGGTCATCCCGTCGTAAGCGACACAGGTCTGTTCAAGAAAACACGCGCCCGGCTCGTCCACACCGCAACGAAGGACGCATACGCGACCACCATCCTGCGCGAGCGGCAGACAGGCCCCCGAGGTGCGCGGAACGGGCGGACAATCCGCGTCCGTCACGCAGGTTGGAGAGCAGATCTCGCCCGCACCCGGAGGAGCGAGCGCAATGCACGAATCGCGCGGTGAAGCGCACGTGCGCCCCGGCTCAAACGGACGCGATGGGATGCAGTACGAATAGGTAGATGCCGCGCGGATGGTATCGAGGGCCACCACGTCCACGACGAGAGCGTCGTGAGGGCCCGTATCCATCCCCGCCATCGGAGGAGTCGAGCACGAGCAGCCGGCAAGCATGAACACGAGCGACAACCACGCCCGGCTCATCGAACCCTCCGGGCGAAGTAGGAGCACGTGATCACCTCCATGTCGTTCCAAATGCGCCAGGACCCCTCCACGCGGTCGGGCGAGACGACGCGGTCGCTGGATTCGAGCCCCATGCCGCGTGGTGTTCCAGCGCAGGGAGATTCGAGTCTCGTTGCTCGCTCACAGAGGGGCGCAACCGGAGCCGACGCGATGCAGTTTGTGCTGTCGCAGGCCCGCTGGGCGCAGTCGGGCAATCCGATCGGGAAGGGCCCTTCTCGAAGCTCAGGCGCCTGTCGACACTCGGGGCTGTAGACAATCTGCCAAGTGCCACTGAGATCAGATTCGCAAGGGTAGGTGGGAGCGTCGGGGCCGACATCGACACGGCTGTCACTCGGAATGACTGCCGCGTCGATGCTGCGGGTGTTGGTCTCCCAGCAACCGCCGACGAACGCGCAGCTGGCCAAAGCCAAATACTTCACGGACCGCATGGCGTTGCTGGACGGGTCTCCCCGAGCGCAGGTGGAAGACTGCACGGCGGATCCGCCAGATCGACAAGCCGACCTGTTTGGGCAGAGCCGCCAGTCGGTCTCCCGCAGAAGCCAGCCGCACTGATCAAGCTGAATTGAAGGTCAGTTGTGTCTTCGGCCATGACGAGTTCGAGGCCGTCAGGACGCTCAAAGATTCTGTCAAAT
>JBILQT010000448.1:0-4665 GCA_044373065.1 Sandaracinaceae bacterium | reverse complement strand
CTTTCCGCACCGCATCTTGAACGTGCATCCCGCGCTCCTGCCCTCCTTCCCCGGCGCGCACGGCGCACGCGATGCGCTGGCCAAAGGGGTGCGCATCTCGGGCTGCACCGTGCACATCGTCGATGCAGGCGTCGACACTGGCCCCATCCTCGCGCAGGGCGCCGTGCCCGTGCTGCCAGGCGACGACGAGGCCTCGCTTCAAGCGCGCATTCAGAAGGTCGAGCATCGCCTCTACCCGGCTGTCATCGATGCGATTGGTCGCGGCGAGATTGCGCTCAGTGAGACCCCGACGATTCGCTCGCAGATCGATGCGGACGGCGCGTTTCTGGTGCCAACGTTCGCGAGCGTGACCCGCTGAGCGAGCGGCGGGTACCATCGCCTTCGATGTCCGATGCGGAGAGCAAGAGACCGATGATGCGCGCCGCCCTCGCGCGCCTCTTGTTGCGCCGCGTTGCAATCGAACATCCGGCGAAGGCCGAGCGCATCCGCGCGCATATCGGGCGCGCCCTCTATGAGGCCATCGACGATGCAGGCCCACTCGGCTGGGTGCCCTACTCCTTCGACGTCTCCTTGACCCAAGACCAGCTCGAAGCGCTCGGCGAAGCCGGCGCCGAGGAGTTCGTCGGCTCCGCTGAGCCAGAGGCGCGTACCATCGCCTCAGATGCCCGATCCCGAAAGCACGAGACCGATGCTGCGCGCCGCCCTCGCGCGCCTCTCGTTGCGCCGCATCGCAAGCGAGCATCCGACGAAGGCCGAGCGCATCCGCGCGCATGTCGGCCAAGCACTCTGCGATGCCGTCGACGAGGCCGGACCGCTCGGCTGGGTGCCCTACTCCTTCGACGTCGCGCTCACGAAAGGCCTCCTCGAAGAGCTCGGCGAGAGTGGCGCCGAGGCGTTCATCGGCGGGATGACCGAGGTCGCCCTCACCCAGCCGCTCTTTCGCCCCATCGTCGAGGGCTCCCTCCGTCTCTTTGGCCCCTCACACGGCCTGGTCGTCCGCCTCGGCCATCAGATCTGGCCGCTTGTCTGCCGCAACGTGGTGGACCTGCGCGTCGAGCGCCTCTCGGACTCCACCGTCGTGATGGGCGAGCGCGCCTGCGATGAGCTGCTGCAGCACACCTCGGCGCAGTTCCTTCTGCGCGTCCAATGCGCGTCGCTGTTTCGGCTCTCGGGGGTGAAGCCGAGGAGCGCGATGCTGGCGGTGAATCGACCGGCGCGGCGGGTGGTGGTGACGGTCGTCGGGTGACGACACAAACGACGTAGCCGAAGAGCCGCTCACCCCTTCGTCGATGCCTGCATCGCCCAATACGCCGTCGCCGCACCGAAGACGTGAAGCCCGATCTTGATCCCGTAGAGCGTCATCGTGATGACGTCGGTGTCCATCATGCGCATCACCGAGACGACGGCGCCGATGCCGTGCAGCCAGAGCAGTGCGTTCGCGGCGGCGGGCATGCCTTGGAAGACCTGGTAGCCGCGGTAGGCGTAGAGGCCGATGAGGATGAAGGGCAGGATGGCCTGGATCGGGCTGCCGCTGCCTGTGCTGGCGGCGACGCCTATCAGGAGCGCGAGCGCCGCCCAGTAGAGGCTTGTCAGGCCTGCGCCGACGGCGGCGAGGATGTACGGGGTGCGGTTCATGGGCGCTTCGTAGGGCTGCATCGCGGCGAGGGTATGCGACGTGCGGCTGCGCCTGCGGCTCTTCGCGACGGGGGTTCTGCACAGAAGGCTTCGGTGCCGCACTTCGGTCGCAACGCGTGGCCACACGGGGCTCCTCTGGCGACGTCTCGTGACGGGGAAATGCGAGCGAAGCCTTCTGTGCAGGCGCCGCAAGAAGGGGCGCGCGTACCGAAGCCTTCGGTGCGTGCTGCGCGTGACGGGGAAGCCTCACCGAAGCGTTCGCTGTGCATGCCCGCGCACGGGGATCCGCCACCGAAACGCGCGCTCAAGGCGCCTTTCGGCGCGATGCTGAATTCGAAGCGTTCGCTAGGCGTGGCGGCTGACGGGGATCGGTCACAGAAGCGTTCGGTGACCACTTCTCGCGGGGGCGATCGTCGATGTAGCCTTGCTCTAACCTCAAGGAGAGATCGGGAAGCATGGCAACACATCTTCGAGACATGGGCGCCGCAGACGCGGCAGACATCTGTGACGCAATCGCGGCGGGCCTCGATGCCAACAGCGCATCACGCGCGCTCGCCGTCGCCTGGACGGCGCTCGTGCTGCGCGGCGACGAGATCGCAGACCAAGGTCGCGACCACAGGCGCGCCACCGGACGTGCCCGCGCACGCGAGAAGGTCGCGGACGCGGGTTGGGACCGCAACAACTCGAGCTTCGCGCGCAGCATGCTCGACGCCTCCAACGGCAAGCGCGACGTCGCACCCTACGCGACCTACTACCCCACCACCGCGCCCTCCAAGATCAACGAGTTCGGCGTCGACCGAGAGGTCGAGATCGGCCGCGGCATCCTCGGCATCCTCGCCTCAGAGGCCGGTGCCGCCCAGCGCGAGACCTGGACCCCACGCTGGTCCGACAACACCGAGGGCCTCGCAACCGCAGCCCGCAACAAGAAGGACGCCGTGCGCGCACAGGCAACCTTCAGCGCCAACGAGACGCTCTACATCGACGAGATCAACCGCGAGCTCGACCGCCTCGAGGGCGACCTCCTCCGCTTGTTCCCGGGGGACCGCGACACGGTCGACGCCTTCCTCGCGCCCACGAGGCCAACACCCAAGCGAAGCCGCGGGGACGAGGCGATCGAGCGCTGAGGTCAACACCGAAGCATGAAGAACGGGCTGCAGATCGCGGCCCGTTTTTCGTTGGGGCGTCGGTGTCTCTCTCGCGCTGCGACGGAAAGCAAAACGCGCGACTCCGAGTTGGAATCGCGCGCCTGCTTTCGTCTTCGGAGCGGCTCAGCCCTCGCCGATGCTCGCGAGGAAGCGGTCCACCTCCGCCAGATCCGCATCCTCGATGCGGGCACGACGCGCGAGGAGCACGGCCTTCTGGCGGTCGCCCGCACGGTTCGCAATCTCGGCCTGACGCAGCGAGGCGAGTGCCTTCGACATCGGGCCCGGCGTCTTCTGCAGCGAGACGACACGAAGCGCGGTGGCGGCCGTCGCATCATCGCCGAGCGCGAGCGCAAGCTCCGCAAGCTCTGCGGCGATCACGTTGTTGCCCTTGTCCGTATCGAGCGCGACCTTGAGCCACTCGACCTGCGTCCCCGCATCGCCCGACATGCCTGCGATGCGCGCCATGCGGAGCTGCATCCCCGCGAGTGCAGGCGTGCGCTTGCGGCCCTTCTGGTTGATGGCCTCGTTGAGAAGATCGACGGCCTCGGCGAGCGCATCCGAGCCCATGTAGGCATCGGCCAAGAGGACAATCGCATCGCCGTCATCCGGCTTGATCGCGAGCGCAGCACGCACCGGCTCGACGGCACGCGGCGCATCGCCCACGCGGTAGACGAGGATCTCGCCAACACGCTTGAGGATGTCGAAGCGCGCCTCGGGCGCGGCCTCTTCGGCATCGACGCGAAGCAGATCCGCAAGCTCCGAGAATGACTCCGTCGACTCGTACATCGCGCGCAGTGCATCGCGAATCGGCGCCTGCGTCGGCTGGTCTTGGAAGACGCGCTCCAGGCCCGCACGTGCAGCACCCGGCGCGCCTGCGCGCTCTGCCGCCTCGTAGAGACGAAGCGCCGCATCCACCTGCGCCTCCTCCGTCTCGATCTCGACCAGGCGCGCCGCCGCACCGAGTGCATCGGCGTAGCGACCAGCCGCGAGATCGATGTCGCGGAACGTGCGCAGCGCGAGCACGTCATCCGCATCGCGCGAGACCCAGTGCGCGAGCACCGTGCGCGCCTGCTCCGAGTCACCGCCCACACTCAAGAGGGCCGCAAGACGAAGCGTCGCGCGACGCTCCTCCTCACGCTCACCGGTCGCCTCGACGCGTGCACGATGGAGCGCAAGGCACTCGATGAGCGCATTGCGGTGATCGCGCGGCGCGGCCTGGAAGGCGTCTTCCAGATCCTGCACCGCAGCGTGGGTGTCGCCCGCAGCCGTCAGAAGGCGCGCGCGCTGCGCAAGCACATGCGCACGGCCCCCACCGGAGCGTCCCTCAAGCGCCTGCGTCGCGAGCGGGATGCCGTCTTCCGCACGTCCCGAGGCGACGAGCGCTGTGACGTACTCGGCAAAGAGCGCCACATCGGATGGGTTCGCTGCGACCGCCTCACCGAGCACATCCACTGCGCGCTCCGGTCGGCCAATCTGCTGGAAGAGCGCCGATGCCTGAAGCAAGCGCTCCGTGCGCTGCGCCGGATCCTGACGCTGCAGCGCATCGAGCACGGCCACTTCCGCGCGACCCTCGTGGTCCTCACGTGCATCGAGCCACTGCTCCAAGCGCGTGCGGAGGTCGTCATCGCCCGAGGCTGCGCGGTAGCCCGCCCAGAGCACACGGCCAACGGCATCGTCGTCCTCAAACTGCGTGTAGGTCGCGGCAAGCGCGCGCGCGAGCGGCGCACCCTCCGCACCATCGACGAGCGCAAGCAAGCGCTCACCCAGCTGCGCGCGATCATGCTGATCGTCGTTCTCGTCATAGAGCGCAAAGAGCGCACGCAAGAGACGCGCATCCTCCGGAGCCCAGTCGAGCGCCGAGCGATACACATCCATCGCCTCTGCG
>JBILQT010000124.1:0-20183 GCA_044373065.1 Sandaracinaceae bacterium | reverse complement strand
CTGCAAGCAACTGAAGCCGCATCGACTTGCTCACCCCGAGCTGATGGGAGAGCGCATCCGCCAGGCTCGCGCCCATCTGCACCGCCGTGCCCTCACGGCCCGCACTTCCGCCAAAGAGATGCGTCGCGAGCGTGCCGAGCAAGACCATCGGCGCCATGCGAAGCGGAAGCTGCGGGCCCTCGTCATGAATCGTGTCGATGACCAGGTTGTTGCCCGCCTTGATCGGCTGCCCAAAGCGCTCGTAGAGGTAGCCGACGAGAAGGCCCGCAAGCGGCAGCGCAAAGACGATGCGCTCATCGCGCAGGCGAAGCGCTGTGACCTCATCAAGGAGCCACAAGAAGAGCGCCGAGGCTGCACCGCAGAGAAGCCCAACGAGTGCGCCGAGCACAATCCATCGCAGGACCACCATGAGCCGCTCGGACACGATCACGGGCTCGCCTCCTCGGCACCAAAGAACGCGCGCTCAAGCTCCACACCGAGGTAGTCGAACGCGCCGGTGATCATCACCTCGTACACCGTCGCATCGCGCGCACGGTCTTCACCACCATCGACGGTGAATGAAGGGGGCGGCGCAATCTCCAAGACGAAATGTGGACGGGCCGTCTCTCCCGGCATGCGCAGCTCGATATCGAAGAGGATGCGAAAGCCGGCGAATGCGCGTGTGTCGGGGCCGCTCTCGCGCCCTTCAAGTGCGGCCTGCAGATCGCGAAGCGCGCG
Source organism: Sandaracinaceae bacterium (assembly GCA_044373065.1). Taxonomy (GTDB): domain Bacteria; phylum Myxococcota_A; class Polyangia; order Polyangiales; family Sandaracinaceae; genus JAFLCL01. Next base: position 19,466 of record JBILQT010000124.1, on the reverse strand, counting down.
TGTCTCCGCGGTGAGCTCATCGATGGGCTCGCGTGATTGATAGACCTGTCCGTCAGGCTCGATCACATACGTCACGCGAATCTCGGGCATGCCGCTGTCATCGTCTTCTTCGCTCGCCCAGCGCAGCAGCGTCGCCTCGTGCTCCTCTTCCGGCACCTCACTCAGTTGCAGCGCGCGGGCATCGGCCGTCATGACGCTCGGAAGGTTTCGACCAAGCGCGACGGGAAGCACATCGCTTGGGGCCACGCGCGCAAAGGCTGTGCGCAAGCGATCGAAGACGAGCGCCTCACGTTGCATCGAGATGCGTCTCGAGAACGAGGGCGCGATGGGCTGCACATCGAGCTCTGTGTCTTGCCGGGTGAGCGAGTCAAAGATGCGCAGCACCTCACTCGAAGGCGTACGAAATCGAATCGCGACATCGGGCGCGTGGTCATTCGCTTCGTAGTACGCAAAGAGAGCGCGAAAGAACGCACTGCCTTCTTCGCGACCCTGCCGCGCGAGGATCGTCTCCAGCACCTCGTGATAGCGCGCAGCGCGTCTTGCTTGCGCTTCGGCCGCCTCGGGTGTGCCTGGATGCTCACGCATCACATACGCATACGAGCCCACTTCGTTCTGCTGCACGGCCACCGCGAGCGCGAGGCGCGGCAAGAGTCTTCGCCCCTCTGCCGACTGCGCAGCATCCGGAAAGCGCGCCAAGAATCCACGCAAGCGCCAAGCATCATCACGTGCTTCAGCGAACTCGGAGGCGATCCACTCTTCACGCACAAGCGCCGTGGACGGGCCCTCGGGATAGGCCTCGACATACTCGCCCAGCGCGGCGAGATCCCCACGTGCACGCGCACGACGAAGCGCCGCCTCCGGCAAGAGCACCGCACGCACATGCGCGCTCTCTGTGCCCTCATGCTCGGCGTAACACTGCAGCGCTTCGACATCATCGAGCGCGGTTGAATGCGAGACGGCGAACGCATCGCTTGCCTCATTGCGAAGCAGGAGTGCAAGGAAGCCCAGGCCGATCGAGACGAACACGCCCAGGGCAATCGCCAGCGGCCAATCACGCCTCGGAGGCTCGCTCTTGGCCTTCTCCCAGACCTCAAGGCGCTTCAACTCAAAGAGCGGATCCCCTCCGCGACGAAGGCGACGCGGCACGTCTTTGTTCTCGCGCAGCGCAGCCTCTTCGGTGCGCGCTTGCTCGAGCGAAGTGACGATGCCCTCGGCCTCATCGCTCGGCACCAAGACCGTCTCTTCCGCCTCGCCCTCCAGCCAGAGCGTGAGCTCTGCACCCCGCGCGAGCGGCGCCTTCTTCGGCGTCCCCACGCCCGCAAGGAACGCGATGGGAATGAACCGCGCTTCATTCGAGCGCACGAGGATCACATCGGCGAGCGTGATGTAGACGCCCGGCATGATCGGCATCGACGCGCGCTTCAGTGCGCCCTGAATCGCACGCACCACGAGGTAGGCCGTCGGTGCCAAACATGCCGCATCGGCAAACGCCCAGACGAGCGATTGCCTTGGATCACAAGCCTCGCCGAAGTTGACGAGGAAGAAGCCTGGGAGAATCAGCACTGCTGTCGCCGCCATCACAAGCGCGATGCGCTCGCGTCGCAGGAGCGAGTCGGGCGCTCGCACAATCGTGGCGCCGCGTGGGCCGAGCGTGTTCACCAACTCACGCAGCACGTTGTCTGGAAGACCCGTGAGCGAGAGCGTGCGACTGCGCTCGGTGGCGCGCTGCTGTCCCCCTTCGTCCATCAGGGCACGATGCCCATCTCGCGCCCGATCGACGTGAACTCCTGGATGACCCTGTCGACCTGCTCGGGCGTATGCGCCGCTGACATCTGCGTGCGGATGCGCGCTTGGCCCTTGGGCACGACGGGGAAGGAGAACCCGATCACGTAGATGCCGCGCTTCATCATGCGGTCGGCCATCTCGCTCGCGACCTTCGCATCGCCCAGCATCACCGGGATGATCGGATGGCCCGCACCCGCGAGCTTGAAGCCCGCCTTCGTCATGCCCTCGCGGTAGCGCACGCTGTTCTCACGCACGCGCACACGCAGCGCATCGCCCGTTTCGAGCAAGTCGAGACACGCAATCGTCGTCTTCGCGATCACGGGCGCCAGCGTGTTGGAGAAGAGATAGGGACGTGATCGCTGACGCAGCCAGGCGACGATCTCTTTGCGCCCCGAGGTGTAGCCACCGCTCGCACCACCAAGCGCTTTGCCGAGCGTGCCGGTGATCACATCGATGCGTCCCATCACGCCGCGAAGCTCGTGCGTGCCGCGCCCCTTCTCGCCGACGAAGCCGACCGCATGCGAGTCATCGACCATCGTGAGCGCGCCGTATTTGTCCGCGAGGTCGCAGAAGTCGCGCAGGTTCGCGATAACGCCATCCATCGAGAAAACGCCATCGGTGGCAACGAGAATGCGCTTACAGCCATCGGCGCGCGCTTGCTTGAGCTGCGCCTCCAGCTCGTTCATGTCGTTGTTCGCGTAGCGGTAGCGCTTGGCCTTGCTGAGACGAATGCCATCGATGATCGAGGCGTGATTGAGCGCATCCGAGACAATCGCGTCTTCCTCGCCCATCAGTGTCTCAAAGAGGCCGCCGTTCGCATCGAAGCAGCTGGAGTAGAGGATGGTGTCCTCCGTGCCAAGGAACGACGAGAGCCTGCCTTCAAGCTCCTTGTGCACATCCTGCGTGCCGCAGATGAAGCGCACGCTCGCCATGCCGTAGCCGTAGGTGCGCACGGCCTCCATCGCCGTCTCGACGAGCTTCGGATGATTCGCGAGCCCGAGGTAATTGTTCGCGCAGAAGTTGAGCACCTCATGCCCACCGGACTCGATGGTGCCGTCTTGTGGCGAGGTGATGATGCGCTCGCTCTTGAAGAGGCCTTGTTCCTTGAGCGAGTCGAGTTCACGCGAGAGATGAGCGACGAAGTCTTGATCCACAGAATCCTCCGATGGCGCCGATGCTATCCAATGCCCTCGCGCATGCCACGTTGTGACGCATGTACTCGATGTAACGAAGGCCAAGGGCATTGCGAACAAGCCTCCAGAACACCAAGCCTTCACGTGAGGTCCCCCATGACTGAGTCCAACTCGAAGTTCGCCTTCCCTCTCGCGCTGATCGGCGTTGCAGCGATCGCTGTGCTCGTGGCCTACGTAGCCGTGCCTGCACTCGGTCAGCACAGCCAAACGATGCCCTCACGCGAGCACGCACTTCGCGGTCGCTCGACGCCCATGCCGCTCCGCGAGGAGCACTTCGTCTTTCACACGCCGCTCCGTGGTCCCTATCCGCGCGGCACCGAGACGGCCTATTTCGCGATGGGCTGCTTCTGGGGCGCCGAGCGTCATTTCTGGACGCAGCCCGGCGTGGTCTCGACGGCTGTTGGCTACATGGGCGGCTTCACGCCGAACGCGAACTACGAGGAGGTCTGCACCGGCAACACGGGCCACACCGAGATCGTGCAGGTCGTCTACGACCCCGCGCGCATCCGCTTTGGTGAGCTGCTCCGTGTGTTCTGGGAGTCGCACGATCCGACGCAGGGCATGCGCCAGGGCAACGATGTCGGGACGCAATATCGCTCGGCGATCTACACGACCACGCCCGCGCAGCAGCGCGCTGCAGAGCACTCACGCGGCGTCTACCAAGCGGCCCTCACGCGCGAGCAATTCGGTGCCATCACGACCGAGATTCGCAGCGCCGCCGATGCGGGCTCGTTCTACTTCGCCGAGGACTACCACCAGCAATATCTGGCCAAGAATCCCAACGGATATTGCGGCCATGGCGGCACCGGCGTGAGCTGCCCCATCGGCCTCGTGAGCTACGAGGACCCAGCCGCACCGGCGCACTGAAACGCGATGAGCTGGTATCGCCCCCTCACCGAGCGCATCAAAGACGTGCCCCAAAAGGGTCGCGTGATGTGGATCGGCGTGCGCCCTGCGCATGAGGTGGCGATGGTCGAGAGCACGCGCATCGAGGTTATCGAGGCGAAAGGTCTCGCTGGTGACAGGGCCTCCAAAGGGCGCATCGGCGGCAAGCGCCAGGTGACGCTCATTCAGTCCGAGCACCTCGACGTGATCGCCAAGCTCACAAGTCACGCGGAGGTCGCGCCCGCATCACTGCGTCGCAACCTCGTCATCGAGGGCATCAACTTGATCGCACTCAAGACGCTGAAGTTCCGCATCGGAAACGACGTCATCCTCGAGGGCACGGGCCCCTGCGAGCCATGCTCCAAGATGGACATCGCGCTCGGCGAGGGAGGCTTTCAAGCGATGCGCGGACACGGTGGCATCACGACGCGCGTGATCGCGGGCGGGTTCATTGAAGTGGGCGATGTGGTGGCCGTGATCGCGGGCTGAGGGCGCGCTCCGCGGGCCATCGCATGGCCAATTCGGGACCACCACATGGCCAACTCGGGACCACCACATGGCCAGCTTGGGGCCAGCACATGGCCAACTCGGGGCCAGCACATGGCCAGCTTGGGGCCAGCACATGGCCAACTCAGGGCCAGCACATGGCCAACTTGGGGCCATCTCCGAAACATGCCGTTTCTTCAGGAAATTCGGCCTTCTTTTGCGACAGAATCTCCAGAGTTCTCAAAAACGCTTCCAAACCTTCGCAAGTTCGTGAGATTTTCTTTGCATCTCACGCGCATGTGCGCGCAACACGGAGGAAGTTCGATGGTCGCGAAGAAGATTTCGTCGAAAGTTGCACCCAAATCATCCAAGAACGCAGCAAAGAAGCCCGCGGATGCGAAGAAAGTCGCGCCAAAGTCGAAAGCTTCGAGCGCAAAAGCCGCTCCCGCTCCGAAAGCTGCGCCGAAAGCCGCAAAGCGTCGCGTGAAGGTCGTGGCGCTCAGTGAAGACGAGCGCGCCTCGTTGCTTCGTCCTCCGCCGACGTACCAAGAGACAGTCGAGCGCGTCGTCTCCGTCTGGCAGAGCCACCGCGGTGCACTGCGCGTCGCCAATCGCTCGGCCGCCTCGCTGCGCTCGATGCTCAACAAGGCGCGTCGTGACTCCGCACGTGAAGAGAAGCTGCGCGCCGCCTTCGAGCTGAAGATGGCCCCGCTGCGCGATGCGCGTATGCGTGCCGAGCACGCGATGTGGGAGACGACGCTCGATGTCTACGCGGTGGCCAAAGCGCAGTCGCGTACAGCGCCCGAGCTTGAGCGCGCGTTTGCGTTCTTGGCCGAGGAGTTCACGCGGGCACCGGCGAAGAAGACGGGCGAGACGAAGTGAAGGCTGCGAGACAGCGGCCGCCTGATGCGCGCATCTACTTGCTGAGCGAACTGCTTGAACTCTTGGAAGATGGAACGCTTCGAATTCCCAACTTTCAACGAGCGTTCAAGTGGAAGGATGAGGATCGCCGTGTGCTCTTCGACAGCATCGCGCGGGGCTTTCCCATTGGCACGCTCCTGCTCTGGAATCGGCCTGCGACCGAGCCTGCGAGAACTTTCGGCGATGACATCAAGCCGCTCGGGAGCCATCCGCGAGCTGGGCGGGATGCCTTGCTGGTGCTTGACGGGCAGCAACGACTTTGGTCGCTGGCGCTTTCGCTTCACGGACGAGAGTCGGCGGAAGGGCGCGCTAGCATCGCATTCGACCCGAAGACGGATGAGCTGGTCGTCGTTCGGCAGCGCGGTGGCCAGCGCGATGGGCTCTTTCCCGTGTCGGCGGCGCGAAGCAGTCTGACCTTCAATGACTGGCTCGGCGCGAACCCCCCTGCTGCCACCGACCTCGAAGGCATCCGTAGCTTCTTTGATGCCGTGCAGCGCACGCGGATTCTCGCGTACATCCTCGACACCGCTGATGAACGCGTTGCGCGTCGTCTCTTCCAGCGCGTGAACGATTCGGGGCGTCGCCTCTCCGAGATCGAAGTCTTCGACGCGCTGCATGCAAACGCGGACGCGAGTGCGAAACCTGCGAGCGTCGGCGCACTCACGCAGCAACTCCAAGACATGCGCTTTGGTCCCGTGAAGAGCGACGTCGTGTTGCAGGTGCTACTCGCGATTCAGGGGCACCCCGACCCAACCGACGGCAAGAAGATGCTCGGAGCGAAGCTTGGCGTCGGAGAGCTCACCCACTTACTTCCGCCTACGCAACACGCGCTCGAACAGGCGATCACGTTTCTGCGTGAGGACGCGGGCATCCTTCACGAACGCTACCTGCCGCACACCACGGTGCTGCTCACACTCGGCCTGTTCTTCTACAGATTTCCGGAGTCAACCGAGCGCACGCGAGAGTTGCTCACGCGGTGGATCTACCGGGGCGCGCTCAACGGCTCGCACGCACGTGGCAAACCGATCATCCGAGAGGGTATTCGGGCCGTGCGCCTCGCGGCCGACGAGCACGACAGCGTCCAGATGCTCCTGCGTAGTGTGGGCGACACAAGCCTGCGCGTAGCGGATGTGAGGGCCTCCCCTCGGATTCTGGAGAAGCTCACGCTGCTGACGATGTTGGCTGCGGAGCCGCGTGACCTCGTGACAGGCGAACCAGAGGACCTTGCGCAGCTCGTGCAGATTCCTCGGCAGCCGGTCGTCATCGAGAAGAAGGACGCTAATGACGTGGAGTCACCAGACTTCGGTGGTGCCTTCTTCCAAATGAAAGCGGCGAAGAAGATTCGCAGCGCGCTCACGGCCGAGGGCACGACAGACGAAGTGCTTCATTCGCACCTCTTGGACCGCGACTGGCTGAGCCTCATTGCGAAGTCGGATACGTCATGGGTTGCACTCCGCACTGAGAGGATTCGCAAGGCGCGCGACGCCTTCCTCACCCGCATGGCTGGCATCGGCGCCGACGACGGGCCGCCTCCCGAGGCCTTCCTCATTGATGATGGGGAGGACCCGTGAGCGCAGAAGACATTCTCGATCTCTGGCTTGGCGCGCAGCACATCGGTGAACTCCGTTGTGTGCGTGGTGACGACAAGATCAGCGTCGCGTTTGACGCCGACTACCTCGCGTACCCGGCGCGCCTCACGCTTGGTCAGGCGTATCTGCCAAGTGCGCACAAACGGGAAGACGTCAGCAGTAGCAAGTCACTGCCGCATTGGTTTGGGCATCTCTTGCCCGCGGGCCGCTTGCGTCGCTTGCTCGCACAGCGGGCGCGGGTGCATCCGGAGCGCGAGTTCTATTTGCTCGGTGCACTCGGCAATGACTTGGTCGGCGCATTGCGCGTCGCCCCGCGCACGGACCTCGCCGGGGCCGCGCCACTACCACCCGATCTCGCGCCCATCCCCAACGCGCAGCCACTTCGCTTCTCCCTCGCGGGGATGATGCTGAAGTTCTCCAGCGTGGAGACGGAGAAGGGGATGACGATCCCCGCGAGCGGCGAAGGTGGACGCTTCATCATCAAGCTTCCAGGCGCGTTCCCCGGTCTCGCTGAGAACGAAGACGTCGTGATGACGTGGGCCGAAGCCGCCGGAATCAACGTGCCATCACATCGCGCGATTGGCGCGAGCGAGATCGAAGGGCTGCCGGCTGAGCTCGAGGAGCGCGGCGGAAGCGCACTTGTCGTGGAGAGATTCGACAGGCCGCGCACCGGAGGTCGCATCCATCAGGAGGACTTCGCGCAGGTGTTCTCCAAGCCGCACCACGCAGCTGCAGAAGCACACTACGACGGCAACTACGACGGTATCGGCAAGTTCATCCTCGCGCGTTGTGGCGCCGAAGACTTCGATGAGTTCCTGCGTCGCCTTGTGTTCTCCACCATCGCGGGAAACTCCGACGCGCATCTGAAGAACTGGTCTGTGCAGTACCTCGATGGCATTCGGCCGCGCTTGTCGCCGGCGTACGACCTTCTCTTCGTCGGTGCCTACGAGGGCTATGGCGGCGAGCGCCTCGCGCTGAAGATTGCAGGTGAGGATCGATTCGACGGGCTCAACAGCGCGCACTTCGAGCAGCTCGCCAAGCACGCAATCAAGCGCGCTCCTTTCGTCGCCTACGACCTCGAAAGAGCCAAGCGCGTCGTCCGTGCGGCCGCAGAGCAAACGCGCGAAGCGTGGCGTGCGTTGCCGGACAAGGATCGATTGCCGACGAAGATTCGCGTGCAGCTCGAAGCACACCAAGCGCGCATCAAGCTGCCCTGACCTACTCCCGCCAGCTCGTCTCAAACACCGCCTCTTCACCACGCCGCTTCCACGTGCAGACCATGTCGCGGCGGCCCATCGCCTCAAGCGAAGTGCGCACGGCGACAGCGAGCGTGCGGATGTCTCTGTCGTGCGCGTCGGGCCACTCCTTCAGCGTGATCGTCGCGCGACCTGGGCCGCGCAGCTGCACGTCGAGCGAGCCGCGATTGCGCGCGTGTTTGTAGAGGCTCGGCACGCGCTTGAGGATGGCCTCGTCGGAGATGAGCCGGAAGAAGGGCTTCCAGACGGTGCGGAAGTTCTGCAGCGTCGAGACATGCACGACCTCATCGGTGAGCTCGTCTTCGTCGCGGTAGAGGAAGGGGGCCACCGCGGCATAGAGCGCGCGCATCGTCGCGGTCGGGACCCAACCCATGTTGGTCATCGTCCGCACCTCCATCGCGACCTCTGGCGGGAGCGTCTGAAGCCCTTTTTCGTACGCGTCGTCGCCTGCGATACGACGCAAGGTGTCGCGCGCACTGAGAGCTGCTTGACCCGAAACGCAGGCGAGACTCATCGGCCCCTTCACTCTCACACAACCCCAAGCGTCACGGCTACAACACTCGTGACTTTCGGGCGCGCAAACGTTAGATGGGCGGCACTCGAGTCGCTCGAGATTGAAAACCGAATCGGCGCATGGTCGCGCGCTCCACCGACGTGGAGTCAAGACAGAGCGCCTTCTTGTGCAGAGCGATGAAAAGCAAATCGCGGATGCCCCCCGACATCATCCGCGACTCGGCAGGTGTCAGGCTCATCAAGGTCGGCAGCGACTCACGGTGCCCATTGGGTTGGCCACCATCACGCAGTCCAAGCCGGGACAGCAACTGAACGGATTGGTTCGACAGTCTGCTTCCGCTGGCAAACAAGAGGTTCCCTCGTCCAACGGCACCGCATGTGCGTCAGCCGAAACACGCGCATCCGGTTCAGTTGGACCGTTGCCGCAACCGAGGGAATAAACGTTCACAAGCACTATTGTGCCAAGGGCAAACAGTCGATCCATGCGGCCACACTTCCTTGTCCGGGGGAGGTCAACGATCGAAACCGGTACTGCGGCGCCGGTGAGAACGGTGCGGGGGGTATGGCCTCCTCAAGATAAACACTGAAGCTACCCCCGAACTGCTGATCAGCCCCACCTCCAACGAGACCGGCAATCCAGCAGAAGTTCCCAGAAGTCGTCGCACCAGTAAATGCGTTGTTCTGCCTCAGTTGCTGATTGGCTTGAGGATGGTAGGTCCAGAGTCGATTCGTCGTGTACCTTGAGCAGTATGCACGGGAAGTAAGTGAACCTCCGCCTACTTCAGTCCGAGCAACGACTGTTGACTTCAGACCTCCGGGTGAGCAGGGTGCCCCACCCGGAGAAAGGTTCTGCAAACAGGCGTTGCTGCTTCGTCCGTAGGCGCCGAAGTCCGCGATGTCAGTGAGACTGCCGTTCCAGGGAAATGTGACTCCCATTCCTGAGAAGCCTTGCCAGATACACGCGCCGGGGTCGCCAAGCGGGCTGCTTGTTGAGCTTTGCAGAGCATCATCAGCATCATTGGCAGCCGCGAAGAAACCCCTAGCATTGGCAGGCGCGGGGAGATTGGTGAACTCACTGAGACGCCGACATCGGGCGGCGGCCTCAGGGAACGGGCGTCCGGCAAGACGAGCGGCATTCCCCTGCGTGACTACCAACTCGAAGTACCCTGCAGGGTTCACGAGTATCTGAGCGCTGGCTTGCGGGTCGAAGAATCCCGATATCCTCTCCAATCCGCAGAACCCGTAATCCGCGGGCGTGGGTGCCCAACTAGGCGTGCCGCCCCCTGGCGCTGGACCTACGGGAGTAGCGGTTCGCCGCGTCCATACCGTTCCATTCCAAGTTGCTTGAGCGGCGCTGGCCTGGACGAGTGTGCCACTGATGAGGGACTCCTCAGCCGGCACGACAACGGCCTCAGCGCTGCAGCCTGCCACGACACCGAGCGTCAAGGCTGTGAACACCGTGCCCACCCATTTCGCTTTGCCAGTGACTTTGTGACTTTGTGATGCACTTCAGTTCCCTTGATGAAGAAGTGAATACAGCCGTGGCCTGCATGCCCCATAGACCATATTCCGATTGACACTACGATCTCACGGGCGTTCGCCAAGTGTCAACGAGAAGAGGGCCTGTCGACTGGTTCAGCTTCGCACCCCGACGAAGGAGGGAAGCGCCGCCGCTACAACACTCGTGACTTTCGAACGCGCAAACGTTAGATGGGCGGCACTCGAGTCGCTCGAGATTGAAAACCGAATCGGCGCATGGTCGCGCGCTCCACCGACGTGGAGTGTGCGTGAATAGGGAAGTTGGAACGTCTCGCTCGACGATGACGAAGCCAACGCGGCCCCCGCCACTGTGATCGGCGACAACGCAGCATCACGTCACTACGCATTCCGTTCGAACGAAGGGAACGCCGGGAAGACGCTGCGAAGAGAGACCCGAGAGCCAGGAGACCTGCCATGCGTCTTGCGTGCACGACATTTGCGGAGGGCAAATGAGCGAGCGACTCGGCAACCTCGACCCATCGAGATTCACGACTCTCCACATCTGTTCTGCACGTTCACCCTGCGCGGGCGGCGCAGAACGGAGTGAGTGATGAACAGTGTGAAGAGTCCGTGGTTGATGCGTCTTGGTTCCTTGGTGATGGTCTCGATGGCAGCCGGTTGCCCGACGACCGCGATGCCCGATGCGGCAGTAGGTAGCGATGCCCCGGCGTCAGATGCCCCGGCAACGAGCGATGCCTTCGCCTCCGATGCACCCCTCGCCGTCGATGCGTTCGTGCCCTCCGATGCACCCGCCACGATCGCGATTGCAGGCAGCTACATGGATGACTTCGGCGGGATGCATGTGGTGAGCAATACACGTTGGGAGTCATCGGGCGTGGGCTTCGCATCGGGCTTCCGCATCTCGCGCTTCGACAACGCAGCGGGCTTTGCAATTGCTCAGAACGACGCGACGAACGACTTCTCTCCTTCGCTCTGGAGCCGCTACGAGTGGGTCACCGTCGGTGGTGTGCTCTATATGTGCCAGAGCCCCTACGACTCCCTGACTGAAGAGGACGCGATGAACGCGCCACGTCCCGATCGCACGACTCCTGCATCGTCGGGCTGCGGGATGTTCGGCTGGAGCGCTCTCACCTCAATCTGACTCTAAAACAAATGAGTGAAACGCCTGTCTCTCTTCGCTGGCCCAAGGGCCCCTTCCCTGAGAAGTACAACTTCGATCGGGTCACGGCGCGCGTCGATGGCGCTTGGCTCAAGCCCGAATGCGCCGACTACCTCGCGCGCTGCACGCGCATCTGGAGCGAGCTCGACCCCAACCACGACCCATGGCTTCACCTCTTTCGCATCACGCTCGACGAGGCCGCGTTCGATGCGGAATACGCCCTCGCGCAAGAGGCCGGGGTGACGCTCTTTCGCTGGTGCGCGCCAGGCAAAGTGCGGCGCGCGGCCATGCAAGAGGAGAGGACGTTGCCCGACGTGATCGGCATCGTTCCAACGCGCGATGTGGTCGATGCACTCTCGATCGTCGGCGCATCGGGCCCGCATTACGGCATCGGCATGGCAGCGATTGTTCGCTTCCTCGTCGCGCTTCGATCCTTTGTCGCGCCGCGCATTCTCGAGCTCGGTGAAGACCGCCTCGCGCTCGGCGTGCCTGGCCTCGATGACAACCACGCGCTCCGCGTGGCCTACCGCGTCTTCGATCTCTGCCTGCCTTTGCGCGAGCAACACACGGATGCGCGCAGCCTCGCGGATGCACTTCTCAAGACCAGCGTGCTGGCGCTGGACTGGCCGCCGCGATGAGAGGCGCGCTCGCGATAGGCCTTCTGTGTCTGAGCACGGCAGGTTGCCCCGAGCCCTCCACCTGCCGCTCCTCAAACTTCATCGATGTGCCCGATGTCGTGATGAGCGTCGTCCTCTCCGACTACGCCTCCAGCGCGATTGTGCTCGTGCGTGAGGACGGGACGAATGTCGTCTGGGTCGACTCCGGTTCGCGTGCGCCCGAGCTTGTCAGCGCGCTCTCGGGCGATGTCGTCCTGCCCTCGACCTCGCTCACCTCCGATGCCCTCGTGCTCTTGGATAGGTACCAGAGCGATGTGATGACGGTGCTGCCCTTTGAGTCACCGAATTCCCTTCTCTGGCAAGCCGATTTGCGTGGAGGCCGCACAGCGGGGACCTCGCCCAACCCGCAGGATGCGGTGGCACTTCCCGATGGGCGTTGGCTTGTCTCGCGCTTCAATCCAAGCATCGCGAGTGTCGCCGAGATGGCGCGTGGCAACGACCTCGTCCTCATCGATCCAAGAGCGCGTGCGATGGTGATGCGCATCGATCTTCATGCCGATGTCCAGGTCGAAGGAACGCACTTCTACGCGCGCCCCACACGCCTCGCGCCGCTCGCTGCGGAGGGGCGTGATTACGTGCTCGCGGGCCTGGCGCGCTTGAGTGATCTCTCACTGCGCGCATCCGGCCCGGGCGCCGTCGCACTCGTGGACGCCTCGCGCTTCACCACCTCGGTGCTTGCACTGCCAGGCCTCTCGAACTGCGGCGCCGTCGCGGCGATCCCGGGCCATGCGAGTGAAGCGTTTGTGCTCTGCCGGGGCGATGCGTTTGCCGTCGACGAATCGCGCTCAGGGATCGTTCACGTCGCGATCGAAGAAGGTGTGCTCGTGGAGCGCGCGCGCTTCGCGCCAGCAACGCACACAGCGATGCCCGCACCAGGCAATGGGCTTGTGCCGATCGATGATGCGCACGTGGCCTATGTCGCGCATGGGGCCTTAAGCCCTCCATCGCCCGACAGACTCGTGATGCTCACTCAGGGCGCGGAGTTCGACATCCTGGCCGAGGCCGAGGCCTTTACCCTGGGTGAGGGTGCGTACGACGCACGGAGCGCGCGATTGCTTGTGCCAGATGGCGAAATGCGATCGGTGCGCACCTTCGAATCCGCCGGTGACGTGTGGCGCGAGGGTGACGCGCTGGCGATGCCGCTCTGTGTGCATCTGCCGCCACGACAAGTTGCTGTCGTGGAGTGAGTTCACAGCGTGCGGGGATCTTGGCAAGCAACCCCACAGCGCGGACAATCTCGACCGCGTCGCGATGCCAACTGACACGCAGCCCCGTGCTGCCCTCTCGCCCCGAGCGATTCTCGCATTCGCGATCCTGTGGAGCGCGCTAGGCGCTCTGCACTATCTCGCTCAGTACGGACGCGTGGCCAGCGCGGTCTGCCTCGCCGCAGCCTTCCTCTACGCCTTGCTCGGTGCACTCCCGCGCCGCCCGACAAGCCGCCCGGAGGATGCGGCCGCGGCGATCAGCGTCGCTGCCATTTGTGCACTCCAAGTCTTGAGCGGCGGGACGAGCCGAATGGCGTTTGGGCTCGCCCTCGTTCCCTCGCTCATGACGTTCGGCATCTCCAAGCAGAGCGGGCTGCGCTGGCTCGTTCTGAGCGTGGTCGCGCTGGGCCTATCGACGTTGTCGCGAACCTTCTCGTGGGTTGAGCCGACCTTTCATGCGTACGGAGATCTCATCGAAGTGAGCCTGGGGTTAGCGGCCGTCGTTTTCTATTTCGTGTCTGCCGAAGGCCGTGGGCAGGTGGAGGACGCCGCATCGCTGGGTGCCATGCGTGAGCGTCAGACGGCAGAACGCGCGGAGGAGCTCGGTCGGCTCAAGTCCGAGGTGGACTCCAAAAACGCAGCGCTCGATGCATTGAACGTCGAGCTGATCTCGGCGCGCAACCTGGCCGAGGGGCGTGCGAAGGAGGCCGTCGATTTCCTCAGCCACATGAGCCACGAGATTCGTACCCCGCTCAATGGCGTCCTTGGCATCACCGATGTGTTGCTCGCGACCAAGCTCGATGCCGAGGCACGTGAGCATGTGAAGATCCTCGCGTCGTCAGGAAAGCTCCTGCGCCGACTCGTCGACGACGTGCTGGAGCTCGCACGGCTCGACGCGGGAAAAGTGCAGCTCCTCGAAGACCCGTTTGACCCCGTCACCGTCGCCGAAGACGTCGTCGATCTCTTCGCTGCACAGGCCTCGGCCAAGGGCGTGTTCGTCTTTGTCGATCCACCTGAGATGCATGTGGAGCGACTCGTCGGGGATGCGATGCGCATCCGCCAAGTCATTCAAAACCTCGTGAGCAACGCGGTGAAATTCACGCAGCGCGGCATCGTGCGGGTCACGCTTCGCAGCGAGCGCAATGAGCTCACGTACACGGTCGAAGACACAGGGCCGGGGCTGAGCGAGCAGGCTCTCTCCTCGCTCTTTCGCGAGTACCAGCAGGACCGCGAGGGGGTGCGGCGCGGCGGCTCAGGCCTCGGCCTTGTCATCGCGCGGCGGCTCTCGCGTGTGATGGGCGGCGATGTCAGCGCCGAGAGCGAGGTGGGCCGCGGCTCGACCTTCCATGCGCGCTTTGCGCTGCGACGCGCAACCCACGATGGCGGCGACGTCAACGAGAACTCCCGCGCCGTGGTCGAGCTTGGCCTTGTGGAGCCCAACGCTGCGCTCGGCGAAGCCCTCGTGCGAAACTTCGCCTACGTCGGCACGCTCGTTCGACACGCCAAGACGATCGAGGAGCTCGCCGCAGCGCGCGGCACCAAGATCATGCGTGTGCTGGTCCGCACCGAGCTCTTGCCGACGCTCGACAAGGCACCGTGGGCTCATCCCGTGGAGCTGGTCGCCGCCCATGCGACCGCGGATCTGTCGACGACACCACATCATCTCCAGCTCCCCGCGAGGCGCACCCGTGCGCAGCGCCTGCTCCGCAGCCTGCGAGGAAGGGCCCGAGAGAGCTTCATCGTTGAGCCCATCGTGCCTACCGGTCGACGTGCGCTCTTGGTCGACGACGAGCCCGTGAACCTCCGCATCCTCTCGCTGCTCCTGAAGCAACAGGGCTGGGCGGCCGACAGCTTCGGCTCGGGCCGCGAGGCGTTGGAGCGGGCTGAGTCGGGCCGCTACGACATTGCCCTGATCGATCTTCAGATGCCCGACGTGGATGGCCTGCAGACGGCCACGGGTGTCATTGCGCGCACCAAGCGCCTGCCCTGGATGGTCCTCTACTCCGCGATGGACAAGGGCGTGATGGAGAACGGCAACGAGGCGACGAGCGCCGCGGGCTTCGTCGATTTTCTCCGCAAGCCTGTCGATGTCAGCCGGCTTCGCTTTGTGCTGGCGAACGCAGAGCGCCATTGCCTTATCGTCGAGGCGCGCGCGCTGAAGGGGCTCCCGCTTCGACCCGAGGGTGCGATGGCCGCATCGCTGCGTGCCCTCCATGTCGCCTTCGCGCTGCAAGACACCGACCGTGGCCAGGCCATCCTCGGTGAGATGCGCCTTGAGGCACGGCGCGCACAGACCACCGCACTCGAAGCCCTCTTCGGCGCGCTCGAAGAGCAATGGCCCGAGGTCGCCGTGGAGGTGCTCGTCGATCTGGAAATCATGGCGAATGCCTCAGGCGCGCCAGGATCAACACAGAAGAATGCGAGCGTGACGTGAGCGTGGACGAGGCCAATTTTGCCCCTTCGATCCGACGCGGTCGTTGGCGCGGCATGCTCGTCGGCGCACTCATCTGGGTCGTCTACGAGATCGTCTCCTTCGCCCTCGGTGAGCCGCGTGAGATTGCCGCCATCGGCATCACGGGGACATCGCTCGGCGTCATCGCATCCATCTGGTCTCACTACCGAGATCGCTCGCACTGGCCCATCCATCTCTTCGCGTTCGCCATCGCGATGAGCACGGCGCTCTCCGCCTGGGTCACCCGCGGCGGCGACGAGGGCATGATGGTCTTCACCGCGATTCCCGCGATGATCGCGATCATCGTCTCGACGCGGGCTGGCTGGCTCTGGTGGTTCGCTGGCGTCGCATCGCTCGTCACTGTCCGGCTCCTCTCGGGCACGGGCTACCTGACGACGATCACGCATGACGTCGTCATCGCGGTGGTCAGCCTCACGGCGTTGATGGTGGCCGGCGATGGACGGCGCTACCTGCGACGCATCCTCGAGGAGTCTGAGTCACGCGAGAAAATCGCCTCTGAGCGCATGAAGGAACTGGAGCGTCTGCGCGCCGAGCTTGAGTCGAAGAATGAGCGACTCGATGCGGTGAACGCCAAGCTCAACGAGCAGACGGAGGCGATGAAGGGAGACCGCGATCTCGCGGTCGGGCGCGCCAAAGAGGCCGTCGAGTTCCTCAACCAGATGAGCCATGAGATCCGCACGCCGCTCAACGGTGTGCTCGGCATCACCGATGTCTTGCTCGGCACCAAGCTCGATGTGCAGACCCAAGAGCACGTGAAGATCCTCGCCTCCTCAGGAAAGCTCCTGCGGCGCCTCGTGGATGAAGTGCTCGATCTTGCGCGCCTGGATGCGGGCAAATTCTCGTTCATCGATGAGCCCTTCGATCCCGTCAGCGTGGCCGAAGACGTTGCCGATCTCTTCGCGGCGCAAGCGAGTGCCAAGGGCGTGGTTCTCACCGCGATTGCGCCCATGACGCGCACTCCACACCTGGTGGGCGACGCGATGCGTGTTCGCCAAGTGCTGCAGAATCTCGTCGGCAATGCGACGAAGTTCACCAACACAGGTCACGTCCGCATCGACATCGAGTTCTTGGGTAACGTGCTTCGGTACACGGTCACCGACACGGGCATTGGCATGGCGCGCGAGACGCTCGATCGCATCTTTCTCGAGTATGCGCAGGACAGCGCTGGGGCACGTCAGGGCGGCACGGGCCTAGGCCTTGTCATCGCCCGCAAGCTTGCGCGGGCCATGGGGGGCGATGTCTCCGTCCTGAGCACGGTGGGCCGCGGCTCGGAGTTTACGGCCTCGTTCAAGCTGAAGCGCGCGACGCACGAAGAGAACGAAGAAGGCCTCTCGCAGCAGCGTGAGCATATTGGGCTTGTGGAGCCGGATGAGACGCTCGCGCTCGCGATCATCCGCGCGGCTGAGCATGTCGGTGCGACCGTCTTTCGCGGCGCAACGTTCGCAGCGCTTCAGGCCACCCGCGGCGAGCGTGCGATGCGCGTGCTCTGTCGTGCAGAGGTCGCCAAGGAGGGCCGCGAGATTGCGTGGGCCACCATCGTCGAGCTCGTCGAGCCCACCGCAACGCAGACCCGCGAAGGTTACCTCTCGATGATGCTGCCGCCCCGCCGCGCACGCATCCTCCGCCTCTTGCGCTCGTTCCAAGGTCGAGCCCGCGAGAGCACGCACTTCGCGGGGCGACGCGCCAATGTGTCCGCCACAGGCCTCCCACCCCTCAAGGCCCCCGAGAAGCGCAACCTGCGCGCACTCATCGTTGAC
Organism: Sandaracinaceae bacterium; assembly: GCA_044373065.1. Taxonomy (GTDB): domain Bacteria; phylum Myxococcota_A; class Polyangia; order Polyangiales; family Sandaracinaceae; genus JAFLCL01. The sequence goes on along the minus strand of JBILQT010000124.1, from coordinate 2,067 downwards.
GATGAACCCGTGAACCTGAAGGTGCTCGCGCTCTTTGTGGGACGCGAGGGTTGGAGCACCGAGACGGCTTCTTCGGGCGCCGAGGCGATCGAGAAGGCGCGCGCCTCTCGCTTCGACATCCTCCTCCTCGACCTGCGCATGCCCGGCATGAATGGCATCGAGACCGCCATCGAGATTCGCAAGCTCGTGCGCCCGCGGCCCTGGCTCGTGCTTCAAACCGCCACGATCGACGGCATCTACGAGGAGGCGACCAAGGCAGGCTTTGCCGATGCGCTGACCAAGCCCATCGAGCCCACGCGCCTTCGGATGATCCTCGGACAGGCAGCCCAGCATCGAGCCCTTCAGAACGAGCGCGCCGCACGCGGCCTCCCTGAGCCGCAAGACGGCGCAGCCAGCGCAGGGCTCGCAGAGCTGCTTGTCCCCTTGGTGCTCGCCATCACGAAGGAAGACCCGGACCACGCGCGCGTCGTGCTCGGAGAGCTTCAGCTCGTGGCACGTCGCCGCATGCTCCACGGCATCGACCGCGCATGCTCGCAGCTCTACGAGGCCCTGCTCGACGGCGACGGCGTGGAGGCGCTCCTTCAGCTGGAGAGCGAAGTGCACAAGCATGTCGGTGGGCGCGCGAACGAGGGCGAGAGCGGCACGGGGTAAGGCGCGTTGGAAGTTCGCGACGCGAACCTGGAAGTGCGCGGACGCGAACCTGGAAGTGCGCGCCGCGAACTTGGAAGTGCGCGGACGCGAACCTGGAAGTGCGCGCCGCGAACTTGGAAGTGCGCCGTCCATCTCGCGGGGCTTTCGCTACTCGGCGAGCTCGCGTTCCAGAAAGGTCAGCAGATCGCGGGCTGCCGCGGTGAGCTTTCGCCGCGGTGCATGAAGCGCAAGCACGGGCCCGTCGGGCAGCGTCCATTGCGTCAACACTGCACGAAGCCTGTCCGCGTCGATCGCGGGCTGAGTCAAGTAGGTGGGCAGCACGGTCAGCCCTGCGCCAGCGACGGTCATCGCGAAGAGCATCTCTGCATCGTCCACGTCGATCGCCGCGCGCGCCTCGACCTCGCAAGACTCGACGCCCTTCTGGAACGTCCATCGCGTCCAGGGCCGATCGGTCCGCATGCTCAGCAACGCGTGCTCCGCGAGGTCTCGTGGGTGCCGCGGTGCGCGCGCGCCGCGTAGGTAAGAGGGTGCGCCGCAGAGGACGTGGCCATAGCGCCCGACCCGTGTGGCGACGCAGGTCACGTCCCGGGGCGCACCCGTTCGAATCGCGAGGTCGACTCCTTCCGTCGTCGGATCGAGCCAACGCTCCTCAAGCACGATGTGAAGATGGACGTCTCGGTGCAAAGCAGCCCAGCGCGCGAGCGGTGCGGCGATCAAATCAAAAGATAAGTGCCCTAGCAGAGCGCTTCACGCACCCGCACCATGCGCCCCACGCACCGCTGGAGTGCGGCCAGCGCTGTGTTCGCTACCGAGCGCAGGTGCTAGCCAACCATGATGGACTACACGGCATGGCGTTCGAGCGGGGAGCGCGTTCGCATCGCGGAGCGGGATGTGTTTGTGCGTGTTGCGGGCGAGGGGCCCGTGCTCCTCTTCCTGCACGGATTTCCAACGACCAGTTACGACTTTGAGCCGGTGATCACGCGCCTTTCGGCTCGGTTTCGCTGCGTCAGCTTCGACTTCGCGGGCTTTGGAGATTCAGACCCACCGGCACGCTGGGACTACGACACGCAGACGGACCTCGCCCTCGCGGTCGCCAAACACCTTGGCATCGAGCGCGCCATCGTCGTCGCGCATGACTACGGCGTGAGCGTCGCGCAAGAGTGGATGGCGCGACAGCACGAGGGCGCGCTCTCCGAGGCTTCCTGTCGCGTCGATGCCGTCGTCTTCCTCAACGGCGGTGTGGAGCCGGCGCTGCATCGTCCGATCCCCATCCAGCGTCTCCTGGCTGGCCCACTCGGCGGGCTCCTCGCGCCGCTGCTCATTCGCCGCGGCACATTTGTTCGTTCGCTCTCGCGTGTGCTCGTTCAAGTCGAGAGTTTTGATGCGGACGAGCACTGGCAAGCAGTGAGCGCGCGC
>JBILQT010000123.1:0-20215 GCA_044373065.1 Sandaracinaceae bacterium | reverse complement strand
CCATGCTCTTTCGCTCTGCCGCCTCGGCCGCATGCGCCACCGCCATCTCGCGCTCAAGCAAGCGCGCGCGCAGCACTTTCATCGCCTTCGCCTTGTTCTTGATCTGCGAGCGCTCGTCCTGGCACTTCACGATGAGCCCGCTCGGCTTGTGCTGAATCTGCACCGCGCTGTTCGTCGTGTTGACGCCCTGTCCTCCGGGCCCGCCCGAGGCCGCGATGTTGATCTCCAAGTCCTTCTCATCGATGACGACGTCGACCTCATCGGCCTCGGGCATCACGGCGACTGTCGCCGTCGAGGTGTGAATGCGGCCTGCATTCTCGGTCGCGGGAACACGCTGCACGCGGTGCACGCCGCCCTCGAAGCGCATGCGTGAGTAGACCTTGTCGCCTGTGATGTTGACGATGACTTCCTTGAGCCCGCCCGCGCTCGCCTCGCTCGTCGACATGAGCTCGACCTTCCAGCCCACCTTGTCAGCGTAGCGCGAGTACATGCGGAAGAGATCGGCTGCAAAGAGCGCGGCTTCCTCGCCGCCCGTGCCGCTGCGAATCTCGATGATCGTGTTGCGCGCATCGTTCGGATCCGAAGGCAGGAGCAAGAGCTCCACCTCCTTCTCGAGGTCGACAATCTCCTGCTCCAAGAGAGGGATTTCCTCCTCGACCATCTCGCGAAGCTCGGGATCCAAGAGCGCGACCCTGTCCTCGGCGAGCTGCTTCTGCACCGTGCGGTAGCGCGTGTACGTGCGGGTCAGCGCATCGAGATCGGCATGCTCACGACGCAGCGCCGCATAGCGCTTTCCATCGGCGATGATCTCGGGGACGCAGAGCAACTCCTCCAGCTCCTTGAAGCGAAGGTCGAGGCTCTCAAGCTTTTCAATCGGCAGCATCGCGCGAGCTTGTGACGCGGAACGCGCGCATTGCAAAGGCTACGCACAGCGAATCCGAGGGGCTTCGCCTCGAACCCGCAGGCCCAGGCAGACGGGCCCTAAGGATAAAATTCGAGCGCGGAAGGATAAAAGTCCTGACCTGAACGACAAAACTCCTGACCTGGAGCCGCCGAGGCCTGACCTGGAGCCGCCGAGGCCTGACCTGGAGCCGCCGAGGCCTGACCTGGAGCCGCCGAGGCCTGACCTGGAGCCGCCGAGGTCTCTCTCCGCGCGCGCACACGCCCTCTGCGTTGCCCTCGACCAACACACGTTGGGCCCCGCCGACGCTTGCCGCTGCAAGCCGGGCGATGCTTGGAAGCCCTCCCAATCCCTGTTACATCGACCCGATGCGAATGCTTTACACGAGCGCCTTGGCGTTCTTTCTTGGGCTGGTCTTTGTGCAGAGTGCATCCGCGCAAAGACAGATTCCGGTCAACATCCAATCGAACCCTGCGGGAGCGTCGGTCTTCTTGGACTCGACCTCCGGCACCGCACTTGGCGTCACGCCTCTGGCGAACGTCCGCGTTGCAGCGGGTGCGCACACGTTGATCTTCCGGCTCGCGAACTACGAAGAAGCGCGGATGGCCGTCACGGTCGCGCGCCGGCGAGAGACCTTCCGCGCGGAGCTTCGTGCGCTCGGCTCCGTCGAACTCTCGGCAGGCAATGACGGCGCACGCGGCGCCTCGGTCACCGTGGATGGCCAGGCCGTTGGCGGAGGCGTGCTTCAGGGCGTGCCACTGCGCGTCGACAATCTTCCCCCCGGTCGCCATCAGATCAGCGCCACGCGCGATGGCTACAACCCCTTCCAGCAGTGGGTCGATGTGCAGGGCGGCCAGGTCGTCCGCGCAACGATTCTCCTTGAGCGCTCGGCCCCCACGACGGGCTCGGTCCTCGTCACGGCCGATGTCGAAGGCGCACCGATCTTCATCGACGGACGCCCCACGGGCATGGTCACCACGGCGGTCATCGATGACGTGCCCGCGGGCAATCACTCCATCGAGATCCGCCCCCTTGAGGGCACGCCCTTCACGCAGTCGATCGTCGTCATGCCCGGCCAGCGCGCCGAGGTGCGTGCGCGCATTCGCGCTGTCGTGACCGCGCCGGTGACAGGCACGATCGCCGTGCTCGTCGATCAGACGGGCGCCATCGTGCGCATCAACGGCACGAACCTCCCCTCAGGCTCGTACTCGCAAGAGGGCCTCGCCCCCGGCAACTACGTTGTGCAGGTCTTGCTCGAGGGCTTCGAGCCCTATCGCCGCGAGGTCGTCGTCGTTGCAGGCCAGACGAACACAGTCGACGTGCAGCTCACGCGCACGGCCACACCGCCAGGCCAGGTGAACATCCGCGTCAACGTCTCGGGCGCGACGGTCAACTTCGATGGCGTCGAGCACACGGCCCCCGCCGTCATCCCGAACGTCGCTGGCGGCACGCACTCGGTGCGCATCACGGCACCTGGCTACCAGGAGCAGAGCTTCACGTGCTCGAACTCGAACGGCGCCACCGATTGCGATCGCGCGGTCACGCTCGTCGCGCAGCAGGTCGGCCTCCGCGTCTCGATGGTGAACGAGCTCCGCCCCGGCGAGACAGCGCGCGTGTTCGTGGACGACGTCGACGTCGGGCCCGTGCCCTACGACGGAAACCTCTCCATCGGCAGCCATGTCATCACGATCCGGGCCGAGGGCTACGAGGAGTACCGCGAGCAGGTGAACGTGCAGCTCGGTGAGGGCGACGTGAACCTCAGCGCCAACCTCGTCGACTCCAGCGAGATCCTGGCCGCGGGCGCAACGACGCACTCGGCATTGCCCACCCCCTTGAACCACCCGACCCTCGACGTCTCGCTCGGCTGGCCCAACTTCCTTGAGATGCGCCTTGGCATCGGCGTGCACGAGCTCGTCGACGCGGGCATCTCGATCCGCACCTTCGGCCGCCTCACCGAGTTCGAAGGCCGCGTGCGCGTCGGTACGCGTCTTCTTCGTCAGATCGCCGTCGGCGGTCAGGCGCGCTTCGGCGGCGGCATCGGGCCGGACATCAGCCTTCGGCGTGTCACGGAGTACAACGGCAGCGCCACTCTCGGGAACCGCGTCTGCAATCCAAGCGGGGTGTCCGCGGCGAGCGATGGCGTCGCGCGCGATGCGATGGGGAGAGCCCAAGCTGCGTGTGCAAACCAAGACCAGCTTCCAACTGGTTTGGCTTCGGGAACCCCCTTCAGTCAGGGCGTGAACACGTTCTTTCTGTCGCTCGATGCGAACGTCAGCCTGCTGCTTGAGCCCATCGCCGCGGTCACGCTTTGGCTGGGAGTCGATCTCTCCACCGACCAGTATGCCGGCCATGCACGCAACTCGAGCGCTTTCGCCGACTACGGCCCAAGTGCCGATGCGATTTGTCGCGAAGGTTCTACAACTGGCCTCACGTGCTCACGCCAGGACATGGCGCGCCTTCGTCTCGGTGGCTCTGTCGAGTTCAACATCGACCGCAACTGGGGCGTCTTCGGCATCTTCGAGGGTGTGCTCGCGCAGAGTGCGGATCATCGCCGCCTCTATTCGGACATCATTGGCCAGGCGACCGACATCCGCATCTATCCGCGCTTGGGCGTGACCTACAAGTTCTGAGATGCGCATGAGAGGCTGACGTCTCTCTGACACACGACGAAACGGGATCGCGGCATGCGCGATCCCGTTTAGTCTTTTGGGGACATGACTACGCGCGACCCACTCAGCGCTCGCGCGATCGAAAGGCTCCTCTTCAAAACCCAAGTCGTGGCGCGCCTTCGGGACGCACACGCGGGAGGCGAGGAGCCTTCTGATTTGAAGGCGCAGCTGCGCGCGCTGTCGAAGGAATTTCCGGGCGTCCTGCGCGAGCTGGATCGCATGCCACGCGAGGAGATCACACGGCGCGCTGCCGCACTGATTCGCGTGCTTGGAGGTGACCCGCCCGAGCTCTGGATGCTCGCCACACACCGCACGCATGCGCTGCTTCAGAAGGCGCTCGCCGCGCGACGAACCATGTCGAAGCGTGTGCACGCGCGCCCCTCGCGCATCGTCCCCGAGGTGGAGGCGCAGGTGGCCAAGGAGCTTGGCATCACCGCCGCCGAGCTCGATGTGCTCCTACGCGGCGTCAGCGCGCGCTGAGGCGTGCGCCTCGCAGCTGAAGTATCTGCCTGCGCTGTGCAGTCTCCGTCGAGCGCGCAGGTGCGGAAGGGTCTGCACGAGGCACCTCGGCACGCTGCGTGTGTTCCTCGATCACGAGCGCCCCCGCTTCCACACGGAGCACAGCCGACTGCACCGTGCGCAGCATCCACGCGCGGCTTGCGCCATCGGCCGTCGACGTCGCGTGAAGCACCACATCGCCTGGGGTGCACGCTGTGCCGTCGGTGATGCCCGCAGGTGTCAGCGCACCACCCGACTGCGCGAGCAAGAGCGCGTGCTCCTCATCGCCAACATGAAGCATCGCCGCAATGACATTGCCCTCTTCGAGCACGTGCATGCGCAGCTGCGCCCGCGCCTCGGGGCCACGTAGCCAACCGAGCGCCTGCACCTCAAGGCCCAGTGGCGTTCGCACGACCACTGCGATGGGCCCCGCAACAATGCCCGCATCATCGCCCTCGACAGCAACCCAGAGGACATCCGGGCCCTCACCCTCACGCTGATGCGCAATCAGACGCGGCTCGATGCGCCCGAGCGGCGTGCTCTCCACCGCCTCGCCACAGGCGTTGAGATGACGCGGTGAGAGTGCGAGCTCTGCCGCGCATGGGTCGTGATGGGTCTCCTCGCCGAGCGTAAGCAGATGCGCCCAATCTGCGTCCGTGGGCTCACTCGCACTCACCCCACGCGGCGCATGGCAGCGCGTCGTTGCGAGCGGACGAAGCGGCGCCGCACCACAGGCACTGAGCATCGCAGCGCAGAGCAGCAGGGATGCTCGCTTCATTGCAGCGCCTCACGAATGCGGGTCTCTGGAATCACCTCATCCACTGGTCGCACACCCACCATGCTCGCGTACGCCCGCGCAAAGCGCGCACCCATGACGAGCGACTTTCGGTACGCCCCATCGCGCGTGCGCTCATGCGCCGCTTCGTACCTCTCCCAGAGACGACCAGGGCTCGTCGGCAAGAAGTCGAACGCCGTCTTGCGCTCGCGACGCGCCTCCTCCTCGAACTGTTGGACGCGACTCGGAGAGAGCTCATCGACGAGCGTCGTGATGCCCTCGTCCATCGCGATCAAGAGCGCTCGGGGATGAAGCGAGAGCATCGCGAACTCGCGCACAAGCTGCGTGACGCGCTCCTCTCCATTGGCCTTGAAGTCGAAGAGAAAGGCGAGCACATCGCGCGCATCGGTGGGCAAGGCAGACGCTGCGGGCTCGATTCCAAGCTCACGCGCTGTCTCCGACTGACTTGCGCGCATCGCGACAAGGGCTTCGACGAATGTGCGAAGCACAAGCTCCGTACGCGCCAGCACGCGCGCATCGAGGACGGGCTCACCCTGTGCGCCAAGGGTGCGCTGCCCCGTGATGTGATGAAGCCACTCAGAGGGTGTCGCCCCCGTTGCGTTGCGTGTCGTCGAGGTCAAATAGCCATCGAACTCACGCATATGAAGGAGCTCCGGGAACTCACGCGTGAGCTGACCAAAAACGGGCCCCCGCGTCGCAAGCGGCAGCGCATCAAGCTGCTCGCGCACGTTCTCGACGAACGCATTTCGCCCGGGTGAAATGGCCTCCAGTGCAACGCGCAAATGTTGAAGTTGCTGGATGGCGTTGCCCGCAATCGCAGTCGACCCAAGCGAGGGCCATTCCTCGCTCGTGTCGCCCGATGCGCGCTCGGCAACATCAACCGAGGTCATCATCGTCACGGCCTCATCTGCGAGTTGCGACTCGAGTGCGTGCCTTCGCGGAAAGCGCGAATCACCGTCTCGATAGACCCGCAACGTGACAGGGCCGATATCCAATTCCTGACCCGGAGAAATAGGGATGAACGTGTGGGGCGGTACCGGTCCTCCATCGAGCTTGCTGCCATTGCCCGAACCTGTATCCGCGTACCACACGCTCATGGAGTCGAACGTGAACTGACCATGATGCACAGAGACACTTCGCTCGTGAATGAGCACATCCGAAAGAGCATGACGCCCCACGCGTGCCGGAGATTCGTGAACATGAATCTCCTCGGAATGCCCAGTAATTCGATGAAACATCTCGATGCGCAGCATCGCCAGCCTCGTCCATTCATTCATTGCGGAACTGGCCTCTTGCCGTCGCCTCTTGCGCGTTGAAGAGGTCAGTCCCGGGGGTTGTAAGGTGAAGAAGTGAAGCGAAAGGGAACGTCCAAATGCCAGTCGCGGCGCTCCGTGATGGTCAGTCTGCGTCTGTGTTCAACTGACCATCACGGGCACTGCAACTGACCATCACGACTTGTCGAGACGCCCCACAAGCGAGAGCGTGAAACTGGCACCCTCGAACTTGAAGTGCGGGCGCACCTTGAGTCCGCAGCGGTACCAACCGGGCTGCCCATCGACGTCTTCCACCGTGACTTGCGCCTTGCGGAAGGGGCGACGCGCGCGGGTGATCGCGTCCGTGGTGTCCATGTCGACGACGAACTGCTTGAGCCAGTTTTGAAGCTCACGTTCGAGGTCCACGCGCTCTTTGCTCGTCCCGATCTGCTCGCGCTGAAGGACCTTCAAATAGTGCGCGATGCGCGTGACAGAGAAGAGATACGGAAGGCGTGTGCCGAGCATGTAGTTCGTGCGCGCCTCGCGACCCTCCGGCGTGTCCGGGAAGTTGAGCGGCTTGTGGCAGGAGTTCGCCGAGAAGAAGGCCGCGTTGTCCGACTCCTTGCGGTAGGTGAGGCCGATGAAGCCCTCCTCGGCGAGCTCGTATTCGCGTCGATCGGTGAGTGCGATCTCGGTCGGGATCTTCGTCGCGACCTCACCCATCGCGTCGTATTGATGAAGCGGCAAACCTTCGACCGCGCCGCCTGCCTGCGGGCCAACGATGTTCGTCGCCCAGCGATACTTCGCGAAGCTCTCGTGCACGCGACTGGCCATCGCAAAGCTCGCAGCGCCCCAGAGGTACGCGTCGTGATCGCCAATCACGTCCTCTTCAAACTGGAACGCTTTGACGGGCGTATGCCTTTGTCCGTAAGGCAAGCGCAGCATCATGCGCGGCATCGCCAGGCCGACGTATTTCGAATCCGGATGCGCACGGAATGAACGCCAGCGCGCGTATTGCGGGCCCTCGAAGACAGACGCCAGGTCGCGCATCTTCGGGAGTTCGGTGAAGTCCTTGAGGCCGAACATCTCCGGGTTTGCATTCGCGATGAAGGGCGCGTGGGCGGTCGCTGCCACCGCTGCGCAGTTGGCCAAGAGCTTCATGTCTTGCGGGCCCGCATCGAAGTCGAAGCCGGAGACAAGCGCGCCATAAGGCTGGCCGCCGAAGGTGCCGTACTCGCGTGAGTAGGCCAGTTGATAGAGGCCGCTCTTGGGGATCTCGGGGGAGTCTTCGAAGTCCGCAAGCAGCTCATCCTTCGTGCACGAGAGCACGTCGATGCGGATGTTCTCGCGGAAGTCGGTCTGGCCTACGAGGTAGTGAAGCCCACGCCAGCTCGATTCGAGCTTCTGGAACTTCTCGTGGTGAAGAATCGAGTTCACCTGGCCGGAGATCTTGGCGTCCAAGTCGGCGATCAGGACGTCGACGAGGGCCTTGTCGATCTTCTCCCCGCGTCGCTCGCCGACAAGGCTTTTGACGAGCTCGGTGAGGCCCTTCTTCGCAACGGCATAGCCGTCGTCCGTGGGCTTCATCTTCGTATCGGAGAGGATCTGATCGAGGAGGGAGAGCTCGCCTGTGGAGGCGGGCTGCGTGCTTGCGTGGTTCTGTGTTTGCGAGGTCATGGTTGTTCTCGTGGTCGTGTGGGGCGTTGGCTGAGCTCAGCCTTCGTTTGGCTCAAGGCCGAGCTCGCGCAGAAGCGCGTTGCGGCTCTCGTCGTTCGAGATGACGTTCTCGAGTGCGCGTTTGAAGTCGCGTTGGTTGGCAAGCGGCGCCTTGAGCGCGGTGAGCGCCTCGCGAAGCTCAAGCAGCTGACGCAGCTCGGGCACTTGGCGTGCGATGGCCTCGGGTTCGAAGTCGCGCATGCGACGCATCGAGATGCTGACGGCCATCTCGCCCTCGCCGCGAACGCTGTCGGGAAGACTGGCCTCGAAGCGCACGTCATGTGCAGCGAGCACGCTGTCGAAGTTGTCTTTGTTGATGTCGATGGGCTTACGCTCCTCGAGAGGGCGCTCGTCCGAACGACCGGTGAAATCACCCAGCACGAGCGAGCGATGCGGCAGCTCGACCTGTGCGGTTTGATCCCCCGTAGCGGGCTTGTAGGTGATGTTGATGCGCTCTTTGGGCGCGACGGATTGATCTGAACTCATAGGAACTCCTTCTGGGGCGGACCATTCAGCGGCCTTGCCCTCGTCTCGTTCTGGTCATCGGCCCGGCGTTTCCGCCGTTGCGTGTTTTTTTTCGAACCCGCGAAAAAACTTCTGCCCGCTCGGGACAAGCCTCAGCGCTGTGCCCCGGCGAGCGCTTCGACTGCGTGCGAGGGCGACGTGCGCACGAGCACCTGGAAGACTTGCTGCGCGCGCTCCTTCGAGGCCGCATCGCTCTTCACGGCGAGCACGCGATAGAGCCCCTGCGCGGCCCGCGCATAGAGCTTGGGTTCCCACATGCGCAGCGAGCCTTCCGAGGCCTCTGCATGGAGTGACGCGAAGAGCGTCTCGGCGATCACGCTCTCGGGAAGCGACTCGCTCAGCTCGGCGAGCGCGAGCTCGCGTGTGAAGCGCAGAAGGCCCGTCGATGCACACGCGGCGCTCACCTCAAGGACCTGCATCGCTTCAGCGAATGCCCCGGACGCTGCCAAAGCGGAGGCCCGCGAGAGTGTGTCGTCTTGCTCGCTCGGAGTCGGCGCAGGAGAAATGACCGCGGTCATTTTTGCGGCCGCGCGCGAGGACTTGAGCCACTTGCTCGTCTCCTCGTTCATCAGGGGGGCGCCATCACGAAAGGTCGTCTCAAGGAGGCTCGGATGACGCTTCACAAGGCCGCGCATCTCAACCTCAAGCTCGTCGCGTGCGGACGCCGTGGAGGCTCCAATGGCTTCAAGAGAGAGCCAGAGCGTGCGATGCGCATCGAGTGCGAAGCGCGCACGCGCAAGGCCTTGAATGATGTGCTGGACGCAGCCGAGATGATCGCCTCGCTCATGAAGCGCGCGGGCACCCTCGAGGAAAGGCTTCGGCGCGGGGAGCGCGAGCTTCGTCGGGGGCGCGTCCATCAGGGGCAGGTAGAGGCCGCTCAAGAAGAGCCTCATGAAGCCGGCCGGAAGTGCCTCTCCCTGACGCATCGAGAGGGCCGTCTGCGTGAGCGCATCGCCGAGTGTCTGAAGGCGCGTGGCCAGCGGCATCGTCGTCACGTCTGGAAGAGGTGCGGGGCTCGGTGCAGCGACGGGCGGCGGCGCATGCGGCGCGAGCGGGGGCGCAGGAGCGAGGATCGGCGGCACCTCCATTGCTGGGGGAGTGGCTGGCTCGATGGGCTTGGGCAGAGGGGGCGGAGGCGGAGGCGCTGGGCATCGTTGCGCAAGCCTCTGAGAGGCCTCGCGAAGCGGACGCGTGGAGGGGCCCTCCGCACCGAGGCGTGCCGTGATGCCCTCATCCAAGAGCCGAATCGCCTCATTCAATGCATCCACGGACTCACGCGTCGGCTGCACATGCGCGAGTCGAACGGGCACGCGCTCGATGAGCGTCTGAACTGCGCCGTTGCGTGCGCGAGGACGGGCTGGATGAAGCCCCTCGAAGCGCAGCAGAAGCCCCGCAACGAGAAGCAATCCGCGCGTCCCCTCGGTTAGACCGCCCGATGCAAACATTGCGATGGCGACATCGCAGGCAATCGAGAGATCCTTCGTTCGCTCCGTGAGCAACGCATGCCCCGAGCGCACGACGCCGTTCCAGTCGGGAGTCGTCGATGCGGGCCCGCTGAGCTTCTGCAGCTCGCTGCGCACGAGCTCGTAGCGCTCGTCATCTTTGGCCTCGTTGCCTGCGGGGCTCGATGCCTCGATGGGAGCCAGAAGGCCGCCAAGCGAGTCGAGAAGCGGATGCGGATTCGTCGTTGTCATCGGTATTTCGTCTCGCCTCAGGTGAGGGCACGTGCGCGCACAACACGCGGCGCATGCGCTGTGGAAGTTCGGAGTTCGGCGGAGCGGCCAAGACGCATGCCTCGGCCAAGGCGTGCGCCCTCGGAGCCGCTCACGTGGGCGGTGATGCGAAAGCGCGTGGAGCTCGCGTCAAAGAGTCGGCATGTCGCAAGCGCGAGTGCGTGCAGGTCTCCACCCTCGACCCATCGCTCTGGTAAGCAGTTGCTTACATCGACTTCGACATGCACTTCGCCAGAGGGGTCCGAGATGTTCGCGCCGAGGATGGAGCCGCGGCCGAGCTGATGGCGTTGCTTGCCGAGGTGCGTTCGCTCGGCGGGGATGAGTGCGATGCGTGCGCCAGCGAGTTCGTGAATCCTCACGCGTGCGTCGTTCTCGCCGCACTCCAGCCTCACAAGAATGCGCAGTGCACGCTCGAGGCCGCGCGCTCCGCGACGCCTTGTGGCGAGGAGCGGCGCTATCGCGTGAAGGTGCTTGGCACTGAGCCCACGGCCCTGGCTTCGCGTGAGTACCTCCACCCGTTCAAACCACATCTGTGGTGAGCGCGTACGCTGAAGCAGCCTATAAAAGAGGGCGATTGCGCGGTGGTGGAAGACTTCACTCCACGCACGCTGCTGTGTCGGAAGGCCCTCGCTGAGAAGAGGCTCCTCAAGCATCGCGTCGGGGAGAAGCCCATGAGGCCCGGTCGTCCCGAGGAATGTCGTGGTGAGCGCAGCGTGTGCGCCTTGCTGCTCGAGTGCGTCCACATCCGACGCACTGAACTGGAGCGCGGGTGCGTGCCGAAAGAGGAGCTTCTCGTCCTCCGGTGCGCCCTCTCCGATCCGCGTCGCAAGCGAGCGCTCAAGCGCCTCGACGAGTGCGAAGAAGTCGGCCCTGCGGGCATCGCCAGTGCTGATCACAAGAGCGCCCCGGAGCCGAAGCGTGGTGCAAAGGTGAGCTCGCGCTTGCTCGGCACCACATGCACTTGAAGTGCATGAAATGTGTTGAGGGGGACTTCCGCCGAGAGGAGACGATCGAGGCAGTGCGCGAAGAAGGCGAGGTCTCCCATGCCTTGGAAGTGCGACTCATCGAGGGTGATCTCGGTCGTGATGCCGCGCGCGACCATGCCCTGACGTGAGCGCACGCTTGGTGTCGAAGCGACACCTCGGATCCCGGCCACACGACGCTGATGCGCAGCGCCTGAGGGGCCATCGAAAGGGAGCGAGCGCAGTGCGCTCTCCAAGAGTGCAGTGAGGCCTTCGAGTGAGGCGATGCTCCGGTGCTGCGCAGCAAGATGGCCCACGAGATGCCAGTGCAGCTCCTCGCCCAACGCAGGGGTCGCCGGCGCCGTCACATGCGTGATGTTGCGGAAGGAGACAGAGGCCGGCGAGCCATCCAGGCGCAGAGCAACATCGCCCACGCGAAGTGAGGTTGCGGCGTGCCGATTCGTTGCGAGGACGGAGACGGAGAGCGTCTCGCCGCGCTTCGCATCAGGCACATGCACATCGAGAAAGGTGTCCATCCGACCGTCGTGCAAGGAGCGAGTGCGATGCAGGGTGTATGTGCCCTCCGCACGCGCGCCCAGTGCTCCTCGGGTGGCCGGGGAGTAGCGCGTACGCCCTTGAGCTGCGCGAAGCCCAACGACTTCCTCCACGCTGAAAATCTCGGAGGTGTCTTGCGCATGCCCTTGTGCGCGAAGGAGTTGGCGAGGACGCAGGGGGTCGTAGCGAAGCGGCTCGGTGTTGGTCGGAAAGACATTCACGGCCGGGACGCAGAAGAGTCGAAAGGCATCCTGCGGCAGGCGCTCCGGGAGCGCCGGAGGCCTCTCATATTGCAAGATGATTTCAACACGCTCTGATTGGAGCGCACGATCGATGCGCTCAAGACCACGCACATCGAAGAAGAGGTGGCGCTGAGGGAGCACGAGCGACTCGACCAATGCGGGCGTCGTGTCGGTGATGGTCTCCGGCCAAGCAAAAAGTCGCTCATCATCTTGGCTGGCTTGTGGAAGCGGGAGGTCTGCGCGACCGAGCGGCGAGACGAGCTCGCAGCGCACGAGATGTCGCGTCATCCAATGCCGGAGCATCGAGGCGAGCGGCCAGCTTGCGCTGAGGAAGAGCCGCAGTGGCTCGGCCGAGAAGAACGCGTTCCTTGCGTGCTCAGGGATGCGCAGAGAGAGACGCAGTGAGGGCGCAAGGGACGCGTGCTCGTCGAGCTTGGTGGACTCGAGTGTGATGGGAAGAATGGGCACGTCCCAGCTCGAGCTGAACGTGCACATCACGCCTTGATGGTTGCGTGCGCCAAAGAGGCTTCCCGCGCGAAGGATGGTGCGTTCACGGAGCACGGCGGGAAGCGGCGCGCACTCCATGATGGTCATGGCCGGAATCGGCCGAAGCGTGTGGGGCGCAATGAGCTCTGCGAGTTGCTCAAGTGCCTCGGGAAGCGCGTCGTTCGCGCGCTGGTGAATGCGGGCCGAGAGAAGCGCAAAGCCTTGCAGGAGGCGCTCCAGTTCGGGTCGCGTGCTCGGCGCAGCGAGGGCGCCAAAGGTCTCCGGATGACGCTGAGCGAGCACCTTTCCCGCGTCACGCAGATAAGCCAACTCGGTAGAAACTTCGTTGTCGAACATGACGTGCTCCAGGTGTCTCTCTCGTTGAACTACGGGTATTCGAGGGCGCCGCGCGATGAGTCAGCGCGGCGTCATCCTCGCGATGGGCCTCAGCCCGCGACGCGCTCGCGCCAGTTGTCCTCGAACTCCTTCGAGGCGGTCTCGTGCTTCCACGCGCAGCGGGAGAACGCGAAGCTCACGTCCTCCATCACGCGCTCGTCTTCGAGGCCTTCCGGAAGCTGCATCGTGATCTCTTGGACGCGCGCGTCCGAGAACTTGATCGTGTAGAAATGCTCGAGACCGCCGGTCGCGCTCGTGGGTCGGAAGAACTTGAGTTCGCCGACCAAGCGCGTGGATTGACACGCTGCACGCATCAACTCGGGTGAAGTCGAGTCGATGCGCTTGCGAATCTTGATCGGCGCATGCGTGCGGTCACCCGTCGCTTGCGCCGTTCGCCGCTGGATACCGACCGAAACACTCGAATCCACATCGAGCACTTCGATCGCCTTGGAGACATCGACGCCAGCAATTTGCTGTTGGTTCATCTCCGTTGCGGAGACCTCAAACGCGGTCCCAGCCGCGCCGTCGTTGCTCTCTTCACACAGGAACAAATATGCAGAAATCTGAGCCATGGACCTTCTCCTATTGGAAGGGCCCCGAGGACATCTCGGGGGGCCTTCCTTGCTTTGCGTTCTGGTTGTCGGACTGTCGTTTCGGGTGTTGCGTACTTTTTTTCAGGGAGCGTTCTCTTCTTCGTCGAAGCCTTCTTCGGCCGCGTGATCACGCTGCGAGTCGACGTCACTTGCGCCCGTGTCGAGCGCAGCGCGCACAACGATTCCGAGCGAGAGCAGCATCACGAACAGGGCGAGCACGGCGAGGCCGCGGAAGGTCCAACGAGCGACGACATCGCTGTCGTCATGCGCCGCAGGTGCGGCAGCAGGCGTGGCTGCACGAGGCACCTCGACCATGCGCCTTGCACGCGGCGGACGCGCTGAGGACGTGGCTGCCGGAGGCGCAAAGGAAAGCGGTGCGAGCGAGGCGGGAGGCGCAAGCATTGGCGCGGGTGCCGGCGGTGCTGACGTGGCACCCAACGCGTGAATCGCGGGTGATGGCAAGGGTGCCAATACGGGGGGCGCACTCGGCGCGAGCATCAGCGGTGCGGGCGAAGCCAAGGGAGCGAGGACGGGTTGCGGCAGCGGCGCGAGCACAGGTTGCGCGAGCACCGGCTGCGGCTGCGACTGCGACGGCTGACTGAACACGGGCTGCGCGAGAGGTGCGTGAAGCAACGCAGGGGGCGACGCGATCACGGCGGCGACTGCGCGCGGAGCCACAATCGCGGGGGGAGACTCTTGTGCGAGTTCCGCCATCCAGGAGGGCGACTCCTCAATGCGCGTCCGATCTGCATCGGGCTCGGGAAGCGAACGAGCGCGTGACGCACGTGTCGACTCAGCTTCGGGAACGGGTGTGGGCGTGTCTCCGCGCACGGTGCGAACGAGTCGTGCAATGGACCGTCTCGCGCTCGTCTTCGGCGTCACCTCCGCAAGTGCATCGAGCAGCTCACCGGCACTTTGAAAGCGCTCGTCGGCGCGCGGGCGAATGAGGCGCTCGATCACATCCGCGAAGGCGGGATGAATCGTCGGAACGAGCTCCGCGATGTGGCGATGCGTCCCTTTGATCGCACGCTGGAGCGTGTCGAGATCGTTGGACCCTTGGTAGGGCCGCTCCAGCGCGAGGCACTCGTAGAGCACCACGCCGAGCGAGAAGAGATCCGCGCGGTTGTCGACGCGCTGACCGAGCGCTTGCTCGGGCGCCATGTACGGGACCTTCCCCTTCACGATGCCTGTGCGCGTGCGATGCCGGTCGGTCGTCACCGCGCGTGCGATGCCGAAATCCGCGAGCTTCACACCGCCATCGGCGCTTACGAGCACGTTGGCCGGGCTCACATCGCGATGCACCACATTGGCCGCTTTGCCCTCGACTTGAAGGTCGTGCGCGAAGCCCAACGCCGATGCGAGATCGATCGCCAGCATGCACACGAGCTCCTCGTCAAAGAGGGCGCCCTTCGACTTCTTGAGGTGCTGAAGGATCGACTTGAGGTCGACACCATCGACGAACTCCATCGCCATGAAGAGGCGGCCATCGAGCTCACCAAAGTCATGCAGCGAGACGATGTTGGGGTGGACGAGGTGCGCCGCAAGACGCGCTTCATCGCGGAAGAGCGCGGCGAAGTCTTTGTCGGCGCAGTACTCCGGAAGGATGCGCTTGAGCGCGACGCGCTTCGCGAAGCCGCCAGGGCCGCGGTAGTGCGCGAGAACGACCTCGGCCATACCGCCCGTGCCAACGCTGCGCTCGATTTCGTAGGGACCCAAAGTAACTGACATGCGTGCCTCGCCATGAATGCGTTCACGTCTTCATCGGACGAAGCGGCGCGGTGTTGCGTGCTTCGCGCGGATTTCGACGCGAACGCCAAATGAGCTTGAAAAGGGTCGGTTTCAGACGACTGCGAAGGCGCCGTCATCCCCCGCGACCACGCGCACTGAACCGCCATGGATGCGCGATGCGGCGCGTTCGAGAAGCGTGCGCGAGAGGGA
Organism: Sandaracinaceae bacterium; assembly: GCA_044373065.1. Lineage (GTDB taxonomy): Bacteria > Myxococcota_A > Polyangia > Polyangiales > Sandaracinaceae > JAFLCL01. The sequence continues at coordinate 4,952 of JBILQT010000123.1, read as the reverse complement.
GGGAAGCAGCGCGGTGCGCAGTGCGTGATCGACGCCGCGTGCGCCCGAGTGCCGATGGTTTGCGTGCGTGATGAGGCGTGCGATGACGCCCTCGTCAAAGGTGGCCTCGATGTCGTGCGCGGCCTTCACGCGTTCGGCGATTCCGCGAAGGCGCGCGCGCGCGATGCCTTGAAGCGCCTCATCGCTGATCGGTCGAAAGGGGACGATGGTCATGCGTGCGAGGAGCGCGGGCTTGAAGTGTCGCGCGAGCTCTGGACGAATCGCCTCGATGAGCTTCTCGGCGCTCGGCGCATCCCCGGCTGACTCATGCATCCGCATCAGCGTGTCGGAGCCCAGGTTGCTCGTGAGGACCAGCACCGTGTTGCGGAAGTCAACGACGCGCCCCTCGCTGTCCGAGAGCATTCCTCTATCGAACACTTGGTAGAAGAGGTTCATCACCTCGAGGTCGGCCTTCTCGCATTCATCAAGAAGCACGATGGAGTGCGGGCGCTGGCGCACCGCCTCGGTGAGGAGGCCGCCCTCGCCGTAGCCGACGTAGCCAGGCGGCGAGCCGATGAGACGCGAGACGGAGTGCTTCTCTTGAAACTCCGTCATGTTGATCGTCGTCATGAAGCGCTCGCCCCCGTAGAGCAGGTCGGCCAGCGCGAGCGAGGTCTCGGTCTTGCCGACACCGGTCGGGCCCACGAAGAGAAGCACCGCTTGCGGTGCGTTCGGCGCGCGAATGCCACTCGCTGCAAGTCGCATCGCATCGGACACCGCAGCGACCGCATCGTGCTGACCCATGATGCGCGTCGAGAGCGTTGACTCGAGAATCAATGCGGTCTCAAGCGAGCTCGTGCGCATGTTGCCGAGAGGGATTCCGGTCCACGCTGAGACGGCCTGCGCGACCGCTTCTCGATCGACCTCGCGATGCACGAGCCGCGCGACACCATCGACTCGCGTGACGTCACTGCCCTCGCGCTCATGCTCCCAACGCCGCAAGAGTGCGTCACGTGCCGTGGTGGACGTTGCGATCGACGCGCGCACTTCGAGGAGGCCCTTCGCGTCTTCTCCAACATCACGCACGAGCGCAGCCTCTGCACGGCCCAGCGCGGCAAGCTCGCTCTCGATGGCAACGAGCGCTTCGGGGCGTGCGTTGTGCGAGGTCTTCACGCGTGCAGCCGTCATGTCGATAAGGTCGATGGCCTTGTCCGGCATCTGCCTTCCCGAGATGTAGCGAGACGAGAGCTTCACCGCGTCGACGATGGCCTCATCGCGAATGACGACGCCGTGCGCCTTCTCGAAGGTGTCGCGCAAGCCGCGCAGCATCGCGATCACGGTCGCGTCGTCGGGCTCGTCAACCTTCACCGGTTGGAAGCGTCGTTCGAGCGCAGCGTCTTTCTCGAAGTAGCGCTTGTATTCGGCCCACGTGGTCGCAGCGATCGTGCGCAACTCACCGCGTGCAAGGGCCGGTTTGAGCAGGTTCGCCGCATCCGTTCCGCCTTGTGCGCCGCCCGCGCCGATGAGCATGTGCGCCTCATCGATGAAGAGGATCACGGGCTTGCTCGCAGCCTTCGTCTCTTGAATGAGCGCCTTGAGGCGATTCTCGAATTCGCCCTTCACGCTCGCACCCGCTTGAAGCGCGCCAAGGTCCACGGAGAGCAGGTCGACATGCCTCAGCGACTCCGGGACTTCACCGTTCACGATGGCGTGCGCGAGGCCCTCCACGAGGGCTGTCTTGCCGACCCCGGGCTCACCGACGATGACGGGATTGTTCTTGCGGCGACGGCTCAGGATGTCGATGAGCTGTCGAATCTCGCGATGCCTTCCGAGCACGGGGTCGATGCGGCCCGCACGCACATCGGCTGTCACATTCGTGGTGAAGCGAGCGAGCGCAGACTGACTATCCGCATGCGTCTCCACACCGCCCGTAGCGGCCTTCGTCGATTCATTCGAGGCTGCCAAAACACTCGGCAGCGACTTGATCAGGGCCTGTGCATCGACGTCCTTGAAGACGCTCAACTCGGCTTCGAGATAGCGACCTGGGCGACGTGCAAGCTGCGCAAAGAGGACGCCGCTACGAAGCTCTGTCTCGCCCAGCTCAAGCGAGCCGAGAAGCCATGCGTCCTGAAAGAGCTGAAGGAGCGAGCTTGAGAAAGCGGGCCGCCCCGCATCCCCTTTGCGGAAGCCGCGAAGCACACGCTCGAAGGCGCCAAGAAAAGCACGGCGATCAAGACCAAGCTGCGTGAGGATGAGGGCAAGGTCGCCATCCTCGCGGCGAAGCAGCGCGGTGAAGTGATGCTCGACCGTGAACTCTGTGTGGCAGTTTTGCGCTGCGACGACGACAGCTTCTTCGAGTGCGAGCGTTGCGTGACGAGACAGGCGTTTAACGAGGATCTTCGGTTCCATGTGCACGATGCACCTCCAACGAGAAAGGCGTGCTTGAGGCGGAGTGCCTCCGGCGGTTTGCCTTCGAGTTGCCTTCTCATCGGGCGGGCCTGCGGTGCGTTGCGTGAAAAAAATCTCCGCGTGTCGATTTCTGAAAAACGCACGAAACGCCCCGCGCGGAATGGAATCGCGCAGGGCATGGTTCGCCCCAATCGCGAGGACTCCCTTCGCCGAGGAGACACCGGATGTCGCACCCCTACGTTCTTCTCGTCCTCGCTGGAGGCGCCGCGCTCCTAGGAATCCAGTGGTACTTCTCGGAGGATCAAAAGAATGCGCGCGCGCTCAGTGCCCTGCACACCACGCCGATTCGAGAGGCGAAGGCCGGCGAGATTGTTCGCATTGAAGGCCGCGTTCGCGTGACGGATCCCGCACTCAAAGCGCCCCTCAGTGGACGGGCTTGCGTGCACTACGACCTCCAAGTCGAGAAGCAGGCGAGCAAGAACCGAATGGAGCGCGTGCTTCGCGAGACCAAGAGCATCTCGTTCGCCGTCGAAGACGAGTCCGGCGTGGCCACCGTGGAGGTCTCGTCGTTTCAAGCGACCGTGGAGTTCGACAAGCGCGAGTCGCCAACTGAGCCGACAGCAGCCCAGCTGCGCCTTCTTCGAGCGCATGGCCTGGATGACCGTGGCTTCCTCGGGCTTCGCAAGCAGCTCACGTTTCGCGAGGGCGTACTCGAAGCAGGAGAGCGCGTCGTGGTGATGGGCCGCGTGCGCTTGGATGATGATCCGGAGGGTGCGCTTCTCCCGAGTGACGACTACCGGGAGCAGAGGCGACAGAAGCGCCTCGTCATCGAAGCGTATGGGCAGCCTGTACGCGCGACCGATTTGCGAAGTGCGTACTCCTTCTCGAACGTGCGCTGAACTGAACGAGCGCGAATCAGACTCGACGGGGATCGAACCCGCATCGACGCATGCAAAGTGAGCGATTTGGGAGAACCCGCTTCCCTAGCGACCGGGGGGCTCCCTGCCATTCGGTGCATCCGTAACCCTGCTCACACGCCACACCCAGTTCGCGCTTTCGCGTTCCAGTAGCAGCTCACACGTCGCCATTTCTGGCCCGGTTCCGTTTTCCGGTGCTCTTCCGTTTGAGCGACGAGTCTGCGGTGCGCATCGCAACCGGAATGCCATCGAAGTTCTCGCGTTTTGCGTGAGCTGCCCAGGACCAGCGTATACAGGGGGATAAGAACACTCCCCTCGCGATAAGGAAGCGCCCCTTCGGCGTGGATCCTCCGAGCCAGCGCGCGCGCATCTGCTGCACCGAGGCGAACACTGTGAGCGATGCGCCCTTCGATTCAGTGCGCCGCAAGACTCGCCGCTTGACCCTCTCCAGCAAGGCCAGCCACGCTCCGCCCCATGAAGATTTTCATCGATACCGCTGACCTTGCTGAGATCCGTGAAGCTGCCCAGATGGGCGTCATTGATGGCGTGACGACCAACCCCTCGCTTGTCGCCAAGACGGGCAAGCCGATGAAGGAAATCATCGAGGCCATCTGCGAGATCGTCGACGGCCCGATCAGCGCCGAGGTGCTCTCCACCGACCTCGAAGGGATGCTCAAGGAAGGCCGCGAGCTCGCGACGATGCACGCGAACATTGTCGTCAAAGTGCCGCTCATCGCGGACGGCTTGCGTGCGGTGAAGATCTTCACGGCCGAGGGCATTCGCACCAACGTCACACTCTGCTTCAGCGCATCGCAGGGCCTGCTCGCTGCCAAGGCGGGCGCCACGTACATCAGCCCCTTCGTCGGCCGCGTCGACGACATCTCGGGCGACGGCATGCAGCTCGTCGCGCAGCTCGTCACCATCTACCGCAACTACGACCTTGAGACCGAGGTGCTCGCGGCGAGCATTCGTCATCCGCTTCACGTCGTGCAGGCCGCGGAGATCGGCGCACACGTCGCGACGATCCCGCTCAAGGTCATTCATCAGTTGCTCAAGCATCCGCTGACCGATGCAGGCCTTCAGACCTTCATCGCCGACGCGAAGAAGATCCCGAGCGCAAAGGCCTGAGCGATGCGCACGTCCTCGCTGCTTGCACTCGCGCTCGCGACCACCGCGCTTGCGGCACCTGCGCTCGCGCATGCCGAAGACGGAGTGATCGGCGGCAGCCTCGCAGCACAGCTCATCATCGCCGATGGTGATGTCGGCGGCGGCGCCATGATCGACCTCTGGGTGCCCTTTGGCCCGCTCCGCATCGGCGGCTTCTTGGGCGCGAACATCACGCCCTCCGAGCGCGACAACCACAACCGCGTCGCGATGCCCGTGGGGGCGCTCATCGGCCTCACCGCCGACCTCAATGGCTCCTACTTGAGCATCCTCGCGCGCGGTGGTTTGTGGGGCGGCTCAACACAGGAGACGAAGCTGACGCTCGGTGGGCTCGTCGGTGGCGCCGCGTTCTTTGACGTGCACATCGGACAAGGCTCCACGATCGGCTTCGGCGCAGACGTGTGGGGCGTGCTCGGTACCGGCGAGACGTGGGCCGTGGTGCCAAGCATCCGCATCTCCTGGGGCCAACCGTTTCTAGTTCAG
>JBILQT010000447.1:0-4685 GCA_044373065.1 Sandaracinaceae bacterium | reverse complement strand
TCAAGTAGAGCAACGGGAAGAGGTAGATCCACACGAGATCGACCAAATGCCAGTAGAGCGCCGCAAGATCCACCGGCGTCCAATACTCCTTGGAGAAGTCGCCACGGTTGTTGCGAATCACGATCCAGGTGAGCACGCCAATGCCGATCACAACGTGCACACCGTGAAGGCCGGTGAGCATGAAGTAGATGCCGAAGAAGACGTGCATGTGGTCCGGCGCGTTCGCCAGATGCGGATGCCAGTGCGTCCCTGGAAGGAGCCCGTGCTCAAACTTCAGTTTGTACTCGAAGTACTTGATCACCATGAAGCCGAAGGCGCAGATGATCGTAACGATGAGGTAGTTCGTGACCTTGCTCCGCTCCCCCAACTGCGCGCTGCGTACCGCGAGTGCGGCAGTCAGTGAGGAGAAGAGAAGGACGATGGTATTCGCACCACCCATAAAGCGATTGAGCTGGGCGGAGCCCTCAGCAAACGCCTCGGGGTAGCTCAGACGTACCAAGCCGTACGCCACGAAGAGCCCGCTGAAGAACAGGATCTCCTGGGCGAGGAAAAGCCACATCCCGAGCTTGGCCGACTCAAACTGCTGAATCGGTGTGTCGAAATGATGCTGCAACCACTTCGGACCGTGGTGCCCATGCTCTGGCGCTTGCTCTGCGCTTGCCATCGTCGTCTCCAATCATCGGGTGCGCGGTGTCCGCGCGAAACACTGACAGAGTTTTCTGCTGTCCCTAACGGGAAAGAAGGTAACCGAGTTCACTCTTCCGTCTTGGCCGGGCGGTCCTCTTCGTAGCCGTCGAAGACCTCGTCGTCGGTCGCAAGGTGATAGTCGTAGGGGCCGCGGTTCATCACCTGCTGATGATGGAAGTTGTGCTCGATCGGCGGAGACTCAGTCTGCCACTCGAAACCAGCCGAACCCCAGGGGTTGCGTGGTGCCTTCACGCCGCTGGCGATCGACTTGATGAACATGTAGAGCATCACGAGGAAGCCAAGACCGAGCACGTAGCTGCCCACCGACGAGAAGCCATGGAGAGGCTGGAAGTGCGGGAGGTAGTCGTAGTAGCGGCGTGGCATGCCCTGCGAGCCCAACACGAACTGCGTGAAGAAGGTCATGTTGAAGCCGACGAAGACAAGCGCGAACGCGATGCGCGCCAGGTTCTCGTCGTACATCTTGCCGAACATCTTCGGCCACCAATAGTGAATGCCTGCGAGGAAGCCGAACACAGTCCCGCCGACCATCACGTAGTGGAAGTGCGCGACCACGAAGTACGTGTCGTGGAGGTGGACGTCGACCGCGAGGGTACCGAGGAAGAGGCCGGTCAAGCCGCCGATCGTGAAGAGCACGATGAACGCAAGCGCGTAAAGCATCGGCGACTCAAACGAGATGGAGCCCTTGTAGAGCGTGGCCACCCAGTTGAACACCTTGACGCCCGAAGGGATGGCGACGAGGAAAGTAAGCCCCGAGAACACAAGCGTCGCGTACTCGCTCATGCCAGCCACGAACATGTGGTGGCCCCAAACGAGGAAGCCGAGCAGCGCGAGCGAGATGGAGCTCATCGCGACGAACATGTACCCGAAGATCTTGCGACGGCTGAAGGTTGCAATGACCTCGTTCACGACGGCCATGCCCGGGAGAATCATGATGTAAACGGCTGGGTGCGAATAGAACCAGAAAAAGTGCTGGAAGAGCACCGGGTCGCCGCCGAGCTGTGGGTTGAAGATGCCGAGCGAGAGCACGTTCTCCATGATGAGGAGGAAGAGCGTGATCGCGAGGACGGGCGTCGCGAGAACCTGGATGACGCTGGTGGCGTACATGCCCCAGACGAAGAGCGGAAGGCGCTTCCAGTGCAGGCCCGGCGCGCGAAGCTTGTGCACCGTGGCGATGAAGTTCACACCCGTCAGAATCGACGAGAAACCGAGGATGAAGACGGCCGTCGTGATCGTGACGATCGACCCCGTGCTCGTGCCCATCTCCTGGTTGCTGTAGGGCGTGTAGAACGTCCATCCCGTATCGACCGCGTTCATCAGGATCGAGACGACCGCCAAAAGGCTTCCAACCACGTAGATGTGAAAGCTGGCGAGGTTCAACTTGGGAAACGCGACGTCCTTCGCACCCAACATCAACGGCAGGAAGAAGTTGCCGAGCGCCGCTGGAATCGAGGGGATGATGAACAAGAAGACCATGATCGCGCCGTGAAGCGTGAACACCTTGTTGTACATCCGCGGCGACATGATCGTCTCGCCCGGGAATAGCAGCTCAGTGCGGACCAGGAGAGCCATCAGGCCTCCCAATCCGAACATGAACATCACGCTGAAGAGATACATGATCCCGATGCGCTTGTGGTCGACCGTGAGCGCCCACGAAGCGAAGCCGGACTTCGCGTTGATGTAGTTGGTATCGTCTGTGACAGCGGTGGCCATGATGGTCCTTCCGAATCGAAAATCAGTGAAGTGAGCGGATGTATGCGACGAGCGCGTCGAGCTCGGTCGCGCTGAGGCGAATCTGCGGCATCACCGGGTTGAAACCCTGCGCGACCTGAGCGCGAGGCTCCATGATCGACCGACGAATGTAGGCCTCGTCTGCGGTGACGGTCGTGCCGTCCGCAAGCGGTTGCTGGTGATCGAAGACGTTCCAGAGGTTCGGCGCTGCAATAGCCGCCGCGCCTTCCTGCACCTGATGGCAACTGGAGCACGTCTTCTGGCTGAAGAGGATTCGCCCAGACTCCTCTGGCGGGCACTCGGCCGCTCCGTTGTCACATGGAGGACGGGGCCCGATACGCATCCGCTCCTCATAGTCGCTCTGACGCTGAACATGAATCAATGCGTACATCGTGGCGTGGCCGCGGTTCGTGCCCCACTCACCGTTCGCGCCGCAGTACTCGGCGCAGTAGACCTGCGACGTGTAGAGAATGCGGTCCGAATCAAGAGCTTCGTCGCTCTCCGCCGTACCGGGTTCGCGCTCGACCGCCTGAAACCAGAGCGTCGAGAACATGCCCGGAACCAAGTCGCGCTTGATGCGGAAGTCAGGGACGTAGAACGAGTGGAGCACGTCGCTCGACGACATCACAAGCCGTACGGGACGCCCAACTGGCACGTGAAGCTCGTTGTCCTCAACCATCCCATTCGGATGCTCGAACTCCCAGGCCCACTGGCGACCACGAACGCGAATGTTGATCGCGTCGTCTGGCGGCTCCGCCATGTTGATCCAGGTCGTGAAGCCGTAGTGGAACATCACGAACAAAAGGAGCAGCGGAGAGAAGGTCCAGAAAAGCTCAAGGACGTTGTGATGGCCAGTCGGCTCGGCCTTCACGCCCGGCTTGCGACGGTACATGACCATGAAGGCCACCATCGCACCGACGATACCGACGAAGAAAATGATGCTCGTCGCGTAGATGAAGTCGTAAAGCCAATCCACTTCCTGCGCATACGTCGAGAGCTGCGCTGGGAGCTGCAGGCTTGGCTCAACGGTCTGATTCTCCATGTCGTATCCTCACTGCGCGAAAAGGACTCGCGCTGACATCAACCAACGATTGGGAGGTGCGGCTATCGAAGTTCGCGCCGCCAAAAAAAGATGAGTGCACCAAAGAGGAGGAGCGCCGCGAGCGTTCCTCCTATCCTCATGACGCGCCAGGCAACAATCACGTAGCGCCCTTCATGGGCATCGAAGCGAAAACAGTAGAGAAGCGCAGAGTCGACCGGGCTCAGCGTCCCGCCATCCGCAGCCTCCGCGAGACTCAAGCGCACATCGTTCGACGTGTACTCAATGCCACGCAGGTAGCGACTGATCCGGACGTTCTCACCAGCCCGCGTCACCATCAAAACAGCAGGATGGGCGAACTGCTCCGACGAGGGGTCCCAACGAAAGCGATAACCGACAGCCGAAGCAACCTGAGCTATTGCCGCCTCATCACCGACGAGGAAGTGCCAGCCACGCTCTGCCTCGACGCGCGCGTAACGGGTCAGAATTCGACCACGAGCGTCCGCCGCGTCATGCGGCGTGTCGTTCGGGTTCATGCTGATGGTGTAGACGTCATACTCCTGACCGACCGTCCACTGCTGTTGACCCAGCGTCGTGCCGATGGAAGTAAGCGTCAGATCGCACACCGTCGCGCACGAGTAGCTCACGAAGTGCAGCAGCGCAGGGCGACTTGGGTCCCACAGCGAGCGGAGCGATACAGCCTGCCCATTGTGGTCCCGAAACTCTGTGTCGAGCGGCAGAGCTGTCTCGTACTGCTCGTCCACTCCAACATCCGCGAGAATCTGCTCTGCCCCGCCAGTGCCTGGCGAGATAACTGGCCTAATCCCAGCCTGTGCAAATGCCGTCGAGGTCGCCAACGTGGCGACAGCAACACACAAGCACAGGTGGAGAGCTCGTTGCATGGCGAGATGTCGTGTTGGGTTTCAGTTTTCGGGCTCTGGCACCACGGGTGCCGCCTCGGGCGCGCGCCGGTTCCATCCCAAGCGTGCGCCTTCATCGGTCGATTGAACGGCTGACAGCTGTGGAAAGCCACGTCGGCCCTCCTCCGTCAAACGCGCCATCGCCTGCTGGATTGGAACCTCAGAGGCCTCCAACCTCTCTCGGACGGCTTCTCGGTGCGCCGCCAACGTCTCACTGGTGACACTGGTCTCAAGCTGAGCAGTGCGCACATTGGCCCGCTGCCCTTCCAAATAGCTATCGAAGACGAACT
>JBILQT010000446.1:0-4690 GCA_044373065.1 Sandaracinaceae bacterium | reverse complement strand
CGCTTCCCTCGCCTGTGATCTGGCAGCACTTCGAGCGCTTTGGTGTGCGTGCAGGGCAGAGCACGATGGAGCGCTATCAGCTGCTTCGCGCGGCGCAGGTGGAGGGCGAAGAACCTTTACCGAAGGAGGGAACCAAGCCCGTCGACAAGCACGAGTGGAAGGAACAAAGCGCGCCGACACCGGGCGGGATGCAGGGCACGCGTGAGCTGCTTGAGCGTGCGCGTGATGAAGGCGACGAGGACGTGAAGCGCATCGAGAAGCCTCAGGTTCGTCGCATCGCAGGGCACACACCCGATGAGCTCTTGGCGATGCTCTCGAACACGAATGAGGCGCCCGAGGTCTACGTCGATTGGCGCGAGGCGCTTCGGAACTTTGTCGCGCGTGCACGAGCGCCTGTGCATACGTGGTCGCGCCCGAGTCGCAGGTTTCCAGGGAGAATTGGCGAAATTCCGGGCCGCTCGTATCTGCCGCGCACCGTGCTGCGACCCACGATCTTGGTGGCGATCGACACCTCGCTCAGCATGACGGAGAAGGAGCTCACCGAGATTGCGAAGCAGCTGGGTCCGATGAGCGAGCTCGCGCAACTTGTGATCGCGGAGTGCGATGCGAAGGTCACGCGGACCTATCCCTTTCGCGGCCTTCTCACGAGCGTGAAGGGACGCGGCGGCACGGACTTGCGACCCGTGTTTGAGCCCAACGTGCTCGCGCGTCATGGCGCCGATGGTGTTGTCTACTTCACCGATGGCGATGGGCCTTTCCCCGAGCAAGAGCCGCGTGTGCCCGTGCTCTGGATGCTCACCAAGCCAGATGATTTTGCATGCCCTTGGGGAGATCGAGCGCGATTGCTTCGTAGAGATGGGCCGCCTGTTCCCCGCGCGGGAAAGCAGGCGTAGTCGGAGTCGGGTCTGTCGTTTCTTGGACAGCAGGCGCGGCGTAGTTCGACGATTCGCGCTGCACCTTCGGGTGCGTTTCTAGAAAGGAATCGACATGACGAAGACAGTTGGGCTCGCGACAGCCCTCGCGGTTGGTGGTGCGATTGCATTGTCGCCAGGCCACGCGTTCGCGCATGAGCAGAGTGGGTTCGGCGTGGGTGCAGACCTCACGCTCGGCAACGGTGGCTCGTCCGGTGGTCTTGCCGCTGGTGTGGGCGGCCTCAACGGTATGTATTGGGTCAGTGATTCCGTTGCGCTGAACTTTATCGTGAACGTGGGAATCGCTTCGCTTGCCGAAGATGCCGAAGTCACGTTTGCGCTTGGCGGCGCGTTCGGTGTGTTCGGCGTGCTTGCGAGCGGTGACAGCACGCACCTCATGCTCGGCGGACGCCTCGGCATTCGCGGTGTGTTCAACGAGACGGGAAGGCCTGAATTTGACGACAACCGTGCGGTGATCAGCCTCGATGTACCGCTCCGCGTCGAGCATTGGTTCGACCGCCACTTCTCTGTGAACGGCCAAGTAGGGCTCGGCATCGGAATCACGCCCGACTCGGGCGGCGGTTCGTTCTCGATGATCCTCGGCTCGGCCAACGCGTGGGGCGGCTTCGGCTTCAACTTCTACTTCGACCCTGCATCCGGTCTCGCTGTGCCAGGAGGCGAGGAAGAGCATCATCACGCTGAGCCTCCTCCTCCGCGTTCGCAGCCGCGCTCACAGCCAGTCTACGAAGCACCGCCTCCGGCACAGGAAGAGGCACCGCCAGCCGACCCAGAAGCGGGCTCCGCGGGCTGGTGAGCGCCGCGATGTGCAACCGAAAGGTTGCATGTCGAATGCGCAACCAAAAGGTTGCATATCGACTGAAGAAGACGAGCTCGAGAGGGTTCGTCTTTTTCTTTTGTTGGTGTGCTCACTGTCGGCGTCGCGCGTCGGTCGGTCGCCAATCTTCGACCTTCTCACGCGGATGAATCGGGCCGTCGAAGGGGATGACGTAGGCCGCATCGACATCGGTCGTGCCGCCGGTGCGCACGTAGATCGTCTTGCGTGCGTAGGGCGCGTAGAAGATGCGGAAGGGGAAGAAGTTCTTCACGACGACGATGTCGGCGCGGTGCGGTGAGAGGCCCATCTCGGTGTAGAAGCCGGGCTTCATGTTGAAGGTGGGCCCCTCGGTCACGACGATGTGAAGCATGCCCTCGTCGCGCAGCGGCACATCGATGCGCACGCGCTTGCCGTGGCCTTCGTCATCGCGGGTTCGCATCACGCGGCCCTTGGCGAGAAAGGGTGTTTGGCGTGCTGGGTCGAGCTTGCCGCCGACCTCGATCGCGACCTCGCTTCCGACCTCGCGACCCAAGAGTGCACGTGCGACTTCGGGGTCGCGGACGGCGATGAGCGACTTCATGCCGTGGCCCTGCGCGGCGAGTGCGTGCATCAGCTTGGTGGAGTCACCGGGTGCGCCGGCCGTCGTCACATCCGACGAATCGGAGAGCACGATGGTGCCGAGCTTTCTGCGGATGCGTGCTTCGCGTGCGGCTTGAATCGAGACGTCTGCGGGCTTGAAGAAGTCGCCAGGAAGCTTGTCTTTGACGGCCCAGCAGCGATCGGCGAGCTCCTCCGCGAGCTTGTCTGCGCGGTCCTCATTCGCATCGGTGATGACGAGCGTGCTCCAGCCCACCGACTTCGCGTCGAGCCACGGATGGCACATGAACACACTCGCGCCGAGTGCCTCGCCTTGCTCCAGCTTCTTGCAGCGTCGGTAGATGCCAAGCATCGGAGGCAGCACATCGAGCGTGGGCGAGCCGCCCATCATCATCGGCAAGGTTCGCCAGCGCGTCACGGGCTTGGTCTCGCCCCGTGCGGCGGGGATCAACACCTCGGCTGCGCGTGCTCCGCGTGCGGCGTGATCGCGGTGTGGATTGGTGTGGTAGCCAAAGAAAAGAGCGCCTGTGGCGAGGCGCTCTTGGGTCATGTTTGCGTGCAGGTCGAGCGTGACGGCGATGGGCAACGTTGGGTGTTGCGCACGCACGCGCGCAAGGATCTCGGCCTCGGGATCATTCACGCCTTCTGCGCCCATCGCGCCGTGCATCGAGAGAAAGATCGCGTCGAGCGGCCCTGCCTCCGCAAGGCCTTGGAGGAGGCGTGCTGTCAGCGACTCGAAGCAAGCCTGAGAGAGCGGGCCGCTTGGGATGGCCCAGGCCGACACGGTCGGTATGATTTCAATATTATCGAAGCGCTGGGCGCGCTGCACAAAGCCCGAGAGCTCGGCGTTCTTCATGAAGCCTTTGACCTCGCTACCGCCCTTGAGGCAGGCAGCAAGGAGGTCATCGCCCTCGAGGAAGTGCATCGCGTGGAAATCGCTCAGCTCGGTGAGGAGCGGGGAGAGCGCGTTGGTCTCTTGCGCGATGCGGCCGATGGCGACCCGAAGCTTCTTGGATGAGGTGCCCTTGGGGGGCGCGAAGAAGCTTCGGATCGTGCGGATCATTCAGCCAATGTTGGCTGAATCGCCTTCAGAACGCAGCCGATACGTTGAGCCCGAGGCCGAGTGGACCGTAGAGCGATTGGCCGTCGCGGTTGATGCCCGCGCGCAGGCCGATGCCGATGTAGACGGGGCGGAAGTTGAGGCCGATCTGCGGCGAGACGCCGAGGCCGAAGATGCTGCGACCGTTCTCATCGCCGAGCGCGACGTCGAGCTCGACGCCGATCGAGAGCTGGCTTATCAGGTTGAAGTCGAGACCGTAGGCGCTCGACCAGTAGCGCGTGCCGACCGAGTCTGCGTCGAGGATCGCGCCCTGGCGTGTGCGAAACGCTCCGATGCGCTGGAAGGCGTAGTTGAACTCAAACGAGGGCGCGAGACGCACGACGGAGAGGCCCGATGCATCGGGTGCGTGAAGCGGGAACCACGCGCCCATGTCGATCGCGAGACCGATGGAATTCGATGCAGCCGGATCGCGACGCAACGCGACCCAACGCACATGTGCGTAGAGGTCGAGCGAGCCGCGATCGTAGCTGCCGTCGTAGCGACCCACGATGTCGTAGGGCACCGAGGCGCCGATGTGCAGGTTGTCGTCGAAGAGGGAGATTTGTCCGCCAAGGGCGATGCGTGAGCGCGTGGATCCGTTGATCGGCGCGACCTCGGCGTAGCTCAGTGCGATCTGCTGTCCGCGACGCTCGAAGTCGGTGAGCGCAAGGACGCCCGTGAAGGGCAAGTGCGCATAGAGGTCAGTCATGTGCGGCACTTCAAGGACGGGGGCTGGTGCTTCCACGACGGGTGTCTCGACGGGCGCCTCGACCGCCGCACCGAAGGTCACGGGCATTGCTCCCATCACGAGCGTGGGCGTGCTCGCCGAGACCCACTGAAGCTGGCCCTCAGAGGGTGCATTCGCATCGGCGCGAAGTGTGACGCGGTAGCCACCGGACTCGGGAACGATCTCCGAGATCGAGAGCCCCTCGGTGCCTTGCAAGGTGAGGTCGCTCGGGAGCGCGACGCTCGACTCGGGGCGTACGAAGTAGGTGGCCTCGCCACCGCGCGGCACACTGATCGTCTCATTGCCAGACTCGCCGATGCGTGACTCGACGGGTGCCATCACGAAGTTGGCGACCTGCATGTTGCCGGCTGCACTGGTGCACGTGAGTGGCATGGCGGAGGCATGGAGGACGACCGCGTGGTTGCTCTCGCCCGCGCAGTTCACGCCCTCAGGCAACTGCAAGAGTGAGCCTTCGAGTGCGGGCACTTGGCCTGTCTCTTCCACGCTCGGATCACCAGGAT
>JBILQT010000121.1:0-20259 GCA_044373065.1 Sandaracinaceae bacterium | reverse complement strand
GAGGCGGCTCCAGTCGCAGCCAGCAGTGGCTTGCTGCGCCAGGCTTCGAAGAGAGCCGCCATGCGCCGCGCTGCGAAGGGTTTCGAGGAGCGGGTTCACGGCGCTTGGGTCCTGCGCGAGGATGGCTTCGTAGTAGACGACGACGCCTGCGAGGGCCATCTCGGTCGTCGTCACAGGGTCGGCCTGCGGGCGGCCATCTTCGATGATCGAGGCGACGTACGAGAGCATCAATTCGATAATATATGGATAAGACGACTGCTCGCGCAGCGGGAGGAGCGCCGCCACGGTCGGACACATCACGACCGTGAGCTGTTGCGTCTCCAACGACCAGACGATGAGCTCGCGCCTTGCCTCGTGCGCACGCTGCGAGAGCGGTTCGCGATGGAGCTGGCGAATGATCTGCGCGAAGCGATTGAGATCGTTCCGCGAGAGGTTCCCCATGTCGCGCGTCGTCGGCTCCTCTTCGCCGGGACAGTGATATCCGTCGACGTAGACGCGCACGGGACCACTGGAGCAGGGGACCTCGTAGAGGTCGACGATGTGACCGTCGGGCCCTTCACCGACGTTGCCGAGGCGTGCGGCTGCCCCGCGCTCATCGACACCGCCGAGCGGTCTTCGTCCATCACTGCATTGCCAGTTCGCGACGAAGGCGTAGTCGGTGCGTGGCGCGCCATGGCCAAGGCACAAGAGGAATGGCGAAGCCGCGGTCCCCTCGCCTCGAATGCGCGATGCCGTAGCGCCGCCACGTGAGGCGCGATTGGTGCTGCGTGCGCCGCTGCTCGAAGTTGCGTTCGAGGCGCCGCAGCCGAGGGTGCTGAGCGTCAAGAGTGCGAGAAGGCCCATCGACCGAGTCCACGTGGTCATGCGACCAGGGTAACGCGATCGGGCTCCAAGATGAAATGCGCGCGGACGTCAGCGTCCTGTGAAGACGGCGCTTCGCTTCTCGCTTGCAGCCTTCAAGCCCTCGCCGAGATCGGCACTGGCGTAGGAGGTGGCTTGCTCGCGGGCCTCGTGGGCCAGGGCATGTTCGAGTGCGCCGCGATCGAGTCGTGCGGTACGCAGGATGCCGCGCACGGCGAGCGGTGCGGCTTGGCCTATCTGCGTTGCGAGGGCGAGCGCGCGCGCCCGCACTTCGGATGCGGGGACGGCGGCGAGGGCCATGCCCATGGCAACGGCCTCGCGTCCATCGAAGCGCCTGCCCGTGAGCAAGAGCTCAAGGCCACGCTCCGCGCCTGCGCGAAGCGGCGCGAGATAGGTGGCGCCCATGCCTGGGTGAAGACCGAGCTGCGCGAAGTTCAACGCGAGCTTCGCGTTCTCATCGACGATGCGGAAATCACAAGCGAGCGCGACGCAGAAACCTGCGCCGATCGCTGGGCCTTCGATCGCTGCGATCGTGGGAATCGTGAGCGTCGTGATCGAGAGGTAGCGCGCATAGAACGCACGCATGAAGGCCTCGGCCTCGCGCGCATTCACCGTACGCAAGCGCTCGAGCATCGCGAGATCCCCACCGGCAGAGAACGCGCCTCCTGCACCGGTGAGCACGACTGCACGGACGCTCTCGTCGATGGCCAACTCCGCAACACGCGCGGCAAGCGCATCGCCGAGCTCGGGCGTCATGGCGTTGCGACGTGCCGTGTCGTCGAACGAGAGAATGGCAACCTGGCCTTCGCGGAGGAGGGTGACCTGCGGGGTAGACATGCGCGCACTCTATCTTCGGCTCTTCAAACAAGCATTCGTGACGCGTTCGTGTCCGCAGGCTTTCCGAAGAGCATCGCCCGTGCGTGTCGCGTAGGATATTTCGGTGTCGTCGACTCCTCCGCATGCACCCCCTTCCCCGAACGCGCTCCTCCCCGAAGAGCGCCGTGTTCAGGCCGGGCTTGGACATTCTTTCATGGAGCCCAAGCATCTCTTTCAAGCGCTCACGCATCGCTCCTATGTGAATGAGCGAAAGCATCTTTCGCCTGAGGACAACGAGACGTTTGAGTTCCTCGGCGACTCGATCGTGGGCCTGGCTGCGGCGAAGCTCTTGCGCGAGAAATTTCCTTCGGCGCGTGAGGGCGAGCTGACGCGGAGGCGCGCGGATTTGGTGTGTGAGCGCACCTTGGCCAAGCTCGCGGAGCAGATCGATCTGGGCCCCGCGCTGCGCCTTGGACGGGGCGAGGAGCGCTCGGGCGGACGCACGAAATCACGCCTGCTCGCGAGTGCATTTGAGGCCTGCGTGGCGGCGATCATGCTCGATGCAGGTGTGGAGACAGCGCTCGCGCGCGCGACCAGCTTGCTTGAGCCCCATGTCGACTCGCTTGAGCCGGGCGCCGATGATTTCAAGTCACGCATTCAAGAGCATCTGCAGGCGATTGGAAGGCAGACGCCTCGCTACGAGATCGTGGGCCATGAGGGGCCTGAGCATGCGCGAACCTTCTTCGTCACGATCTTGAACGATGAGGGCGAGCTTGCGCGTGGGGCAGGTCGCAACCGAAACGAGGCCGAGCAGTGCGCCGCGAAGATGGCGCTTCTGCAGTTGTTGCCACAGCGCACGCCGGAAGACGTCTGTCGGCGCACTGAGACGAAAGAACAAACATGAATCCGTCGAACTCTCCATCGCGCTTCTTTGCGCTGCTGCTCGGTCTCAGTGTCGTGAATGTCGGATGCATCATCGAGCGTGGCTCGTTGCAAGGAGGCTCCCCGCCCGACAGTGGTCCCGATGCGCCACCGAGCGATGCGGCACGGGATGCGTTCGATGCAGGGGACGCGCCGGGCGATGCGGCGCGTGACGCCGGATTCGACAGCAACGACTTCGACAGCGGGCCCGATGCCGCGATGGACGCGCCCTTCGATGCGCCCTTCGACGATGCGGGAGGCGATGCGGGAGGCGATGCGAATGTCGTTCTCGATGCAGGCACGGATGCGGCGACGGATCCCGACGCCGCCGTGGACCCCGATGCATTCACGGCGCCCGATGCATTCACAGCGCCCGATGCATTCGCAGCGCCCGATGCATTCGCAGCGCCCGATGCATTCGCAGCGCCCGATGCATTCACGGCGCCCGACGCATTCACAGCGCCCGATGCGTTCTCGTGTGTGCCAGGCACGACCACCTGCTCGTCGGCAAGCACGCTGAGCACGTGTACTGGCAGCGGGACGTTCACGACGACGACCTGCCCGCTTGGCTGCTTCGCTGAGTCCGAGACCCGTGCGCATTGCGGAGTCATGATTCCAACGCACGTGCCGGAGGCGCAGCTTGCGCTGCCGGGCCTCACCGCACTGAGTGTCGCCGCAGACGACGCGCTGACCTTCAATACCGTCACTGGGGAAATCGTTCGTGGCTCTTCGCTCGGTGCGGAGGTTGTTGTCCGCGGCCCCGGGGTCGGCACGATCGCGGGGATCGACTTCGCGCTGATCACACAGAGCGGAGCACCCTCGATCGGCTCCTTCGCGATGGCGAGCTTCAACGTGAGTGCGCGTGGCGAGGTGAATGCAACCGGCGACGCAGCGCTCGTGATCCTCTCGCAGGAGGCTGTCGTGATCGCCGGGAGGATCGACGTAGGCGCCAGCGTGCTGGAGGGTGGCTCGGGCGGATACGACAGCGAGGCCGGACCCGGCGTCGGCGGCGCGGCCGATACCAACGGCTTCCCTGAGCCTGCCGGTGGCGGCGGAGGCTTTGGAGGCCGCGGTGGCGCTGGAGACGACGACGGACTCCGCAATGGTGGTGCGGGCGGCACGACGTACGGCGATGCAACGCTCACATTGCTTCAAGGCGGCTCTGGTGGCGGACGCGGCGAGAACGGACGCGGCGGAGGCGGAGGCGGTGCGGTGCAGATCACGAGCCTGATTTCGATCACGGTCACGGGTGTGATCACGGCACCCGGCGACGGCGGAAGGCCCGACCAGGAAGGAGCCGGCGGAGGCGGTGCTGGAGGCGCCATCTTCCTTGAAGCGCCGTCGATCTTCTGGACGGCACCCGGCATCCTCGCGGTCAACGGCGGGGGTGGTGGCGGCGGCAACACATTCACAGACAACTCGGGCCCGGGCGCGCGTGGGCTGCCCTCGACCGCAGCCGCGCAAGGTGGCGTGTCGGACGCACTCATCCCGGACGGACGCGGGGGCGCAGGTGCGGCGGGCGGAGCGAACAACGGAAGCGATGGTTCGGGCTTCGCGCCAAGCGGCGGTGGTGGTGGCGGCGGTGGACGTGTGCGCGTGCTGACCTTCTCGGGCTTCGCTCCCGCGGGCATCGTCGCCTCGCCGAACGCTGCCATCAGCGCAGGACGCATCTCGGTTCGTTAGTGCGTCGTCTTCTCTGCATCCTCGCGCTCGCGCTCTTCACCTGCGCGAGTGCGGTGGCGTTCTTGCCGGAGCCGGAGCCCTCGTCGGAGGTCTGCCCACGTCGGCGCACGCGACCACGGCGTGCACGACGGCGCCCTGCACGGCCGCGCATCACGGCCGCACAACGAAGGCAGATTCGTCGCTGGCATGTGCGCGCGGATCGCAGCGTGCTCGAGGCGTGGATGCATCAAACGCCGCAGCCACTCATCTTTCGTCCGATCGCGCGCTTCCCACGTGTGGAGCTCATCCCAAACGAAGACGGCACCTTCGACGCACAGATGGTGAGCCTCGCCGAGCAGGCCTTCGCCTACCGCGATGACGGCACGACGCATGCGATTCATCCGCGCCTCTTGGAGCTCGTCTATCGCGCCGTCCGACACTTTCATGCGCCCTATGTGCACGTGGTCAGCGGCTACCGAAGTGGGCGGCCCGAGAGTCGACATGCGCAAGGGCGTGCGGTCGACATGGTGCTGCCAGGTGTGACGGATCGACGCCTCGCCTCGTACCTTCGACCCCAGGGCTTTGTCGGCGTCGGCATCTACCCAACGAGCGGCTTTGTGCACCTTGATGTGCGCGCGCGGAGCTACTTCTGGAGCGACTCCTCTGGCCCGGGGCAGAGCAACCGCGAGCGGCAGATCATGCGCACGCTTGGGCCGCGCTTTGACCGCATCGCACGCGCCCTGGGTGCCGCACCGACAGCAGACGCGACACACGAGCCTGAGGTCACCGAAGAGAGCGATGAGAGCATCGTGATCGACGAAGAAGCGCCTGAAGGCGACGCTGGGATCGCGCCGGGCGACGCAAGCGACGCAAGCGATGCAAGCGACGCAAGCGATGCAGCCGACGCAGGCGTGTTGCGCGACCGCTGACAGTGCGGCCTGAGGCGACGTACGCTCTGGGTTCTACCCAGGAGTGTCCATGCGATCTCGGCTGATTCTCGCCTCCGCCTCATGCCTCGCAGCCTCTGTCCTCGCGGGCTGCCCCGGTCCAGAGATGCTCGATGCGGGCATGACGGACGATGCCTTCGCGGCCGATGCGCGCGCGTTGCTCGACACCAATGCACGTGACGCGCGTGGCGATGCCCCGCTCAGCAACGTCGATGCGTTCAGCGACCTCGATGCGTTCAACGACCTCGATGCAGCAGTCGAGCCGGATGCTCCGCTCGAGGAGGATGCATTCGTCACGCCCGATGCGTTCGTTGCGCCCGATGCGTTCGTCACGCCCGACGCATTCGTTGCGCCCGACGCGTTCGTTGCACCCGATGCGTTCGTCACGCCGGATGCGTTCGTCCCACGCGACGCCTTCGTCATGGGCGATGCAGGCTGCATCGTGAGCGCATGCAATGACATGAACGCCTGCACGACCGATACGTGTGCAAGCGGGGCCTGTCAGCACACGCCCGTCGCCATCGACGACATGAATGCCTGCACCACCGACGCTTGCAGCCCAGCCACCGGCGTCTCGCATACGCCCGTCGTCATCGACGACATGAATGCCTGCACCACCGACGCATGCAGCCCAGCCACCGGCGTCTCGCATACACCCGTCACGATCGACGACGGCAACGAATGCACGACCGATGCGTGCAGCCCAGCCACCGGCGTCAGCCACACACCGGTCGCTGCGGGCACACGTGCTTCGATGCAATCCGCAGGCGATTGTCGCGTACGTCAATGCGACGGCATGGGCGCCATCGTGAACGCGATCGACAACGCCGACCTCCCTGTCGATGGCCTTCAGTGCACCAACGACATCTGCTCGATGGGCTCGCCCTCGAACCCGGCCCTTGTCGCGGGCAGCCCATGCACGCAGTCGGGCGGCACGATGTGCAATGGCTCGGGCATGTGCGTCGCTGGGCCTCCAAGCGTTGTCAGCACCTCGCCCTCCGATGCCTCCTCCGCGCTCGCAGGCTCAAGCATCGCAGTCACCTTCAGCACCGCGATGGCACCCGCCTCGCTCACCGCACAGACGAGCGCAGGCGCATGCACCGGCAGCGTTCAGGTCTCGCTCAACAACTTCGCCTCCTGCATCGCGTTCGCTGCGACTGCGCCTGTGATGTCTGGGAGCAACACGATCGCGACGTTCACCGCCGCGCCCGGCTTGCTCGTGAACCGCAACTACAAAGTCCGCGTCACGACCGCCGCACAGAGCGCTGCAGCCATGCCGCTTGCTGCGACATACACGTCGGGCCTCGGCTTCACGACGGGCAGCCCTGACCTCTACGCGGGCTCGGTCGTCATCGCGCAGGTCTTCGGCGGTGGCAGTGCGACCAATCCCTTCAATGCCGACTACGTCGTCCTTCACAACCGCGGCACGCGCGCAGTCACGATGACGAACTGGTCGCTTCAATACGCCTCCAGCACGGGCAGCTCCTGGGTTGCCGCGAGCTTCACCGGCACGATTGCACCGAGCGGCTACTTCCTCGTGAGCACCTCACCCGTGGCCGCAGGGGGCACCGCATTGCCAACCCCCGACGCGACCACGACGGCACTCAACATGGCGCAGGGCGCAGGCAAGGTTGCCCTCGTGAGCAACGCCACCACGATCAGCACCGCGTGTCCGACGGGCGCTGCGATCGTCGACGTCGTTGGCTACGGCACCGGCACCACCTGCGCCGAGGGCGGCACGCCCACGCCCTCACCCTCCGCCACGCTCGCCGTCTTCCGACGCGCGAATGCATGCGCCGATGTCGGCCTGAACAGCGTCGATTTCTTCACCGGCGCGCCCGCACCACTCAACAGCGCGAGCGCCCCCGATGTCTGCCCGCTCGGGGTGCAGAACGAGTCCGGCACCATGCTCGAAGCGGACTACTGCAATGTGCAGTTCCCCACCTCGATCAGCATCGCCGCGGGTGCTGCAGGCCCAACGGTCTACGGACGCATCTTCGAGTCAGGCACCACCGAGGCCGGCGGCGCCAGCGCCACGGTGCGCGCACAGCTCGGCTACGGGCCCCCGTCGACGAACCCCGAGTACGAGGCGGGATGGACGTGGACCAACGCGACCTACAACACCCAAGTCGGCAATGACGACGAGTACCAGGCGTCGTTCACCGCACCGGCCTCAGGCGCGTACCGCTACGTCTACCGCGTGAGCCTCGACCACGGCGCGACATGGACGACCTGCGACAACGACGGCGCAGGTGCCAACGCAGGCCTGAGCTTCGACTTCGAGAGCCAGGCCGTGCTCACCGTCCCCTGAGCCCTCCAAGACCTCACAAACGAAAACATCCCGAGGGTTCGCTCTCGGGATGTTTCGTTTTGTCGCGTACGCGAAGTCGATCAGTGCGCGTCTGGGTCGCCGATCTCCGAGGGCTTCCCTGCGAGCTTCTTCATCTCACCGCCCTGCGCACCCACGTGACTCACACTGCCCGCAAGGCGCGAGCGCGTCAGCGAGATGTCCGCTTCGCTCAGCGTGCGCGGCTTCTTCGAATCCTTCTCACTCGTCTTGTCGTCGTTGGCCATCCGGCGATTGTGCCGAAAGTCGCGCGCGTCTGCATGAGCGCTTGCTCACGTGGGGGTCGACATCGATGCGAAGCGCTCAATTGGCTCCGCGAAGCACTAAATCCTCACCGCGAAGCCTCCGAGGCCTGACCCGAAGGCTCCGAGGCCTGACCCGAAGGCTCCGAGGCCTGACTCGAAGGCTCCGAGGCCTGCCCCGAAGACGAGAACACCTGCCCCGAAGACGAAAACACCTGCCCCGAAGACGAGAACACCTGCCCCGAAGACGAGAACACCTGCCCCGAAGACGAAAACACCTGCCCCGAAGCGCTCAGCGACCGGCGAGCGTCTTGAGGTGCTTCGTAAGCGCGGTGGCCAGGCCCTTCACGATGACGGCCGGGTCCGAGGCCTCGATCGTCGGCGTGCGCACCTGCGTGGCCGAGCCGATGTACTTCGTGATGCCCGCCGCAAGTCGATCCCCTGCACGCTTGCGTGACTTCGCTTCGAGGTCGACTTGCTCAAGCGCCACACCGAGCGCGGGCCAACCACCCGAGGCCTTGCGAAGCACCTCGACCCAGGGCGCGAGCGTCTCGTCGCTGCGGTTCAAGATCACCGCAACTGGTGTCTGACCCAGCTTCACCAAGCGCTTGTGCAGGTAGATCACATCAGCCTGCGCAGAGCCTGTCGGAGCGGCCACAAGCACGTAGCGTGCATCCTTGCCAAGCAAGAGCGCTTCGCTTGTGCGGGCAAGCTCCGCGAACCTGTCCTTCACGAGCGCGAGGTCGGCGAAGAGCTGCGCGAGGTCGTGCAGAAGGCGCGGATTCAAGATGCGCGCAAAGAGCGCTTCGGCACGTGCTTGGGCACCGGCAAAGATGCCCGGGTCCTTCACGTTCTCGCCCTCGTTCACGCGGCGCGCGAGGCCCCCAAGCCAGGTCACTGCGCGCCCTTCAAAGAGCACCGCGAGCCTTCCCGGATAGCTCACGAAATCGAGCGCGTTGCGCGAGGGCGCCGTGTCGATGACGAGGTAGTCGAAGTGCTTCTGCTCGACCGCACGCGCGATCAAAATCAGCGAGACGATCTCGTGCATGCTCGCGGCCGCATCGGCCATCGTCAGGTACACGGGGTTCTTCATCACGCGCGCGAGATCGTCGGGGCGCTTCTCAAAAAGAATCTCGGCGAAGGTCGGCGTCGAGCGACGTGGCTCGGGCATCAGCGCAAAGAGCTTCCCCTCGACCTCGGGCTCCACATGCGCGGGCTGCACGCGCTCATCGATCTCGACGCCCATCGCATGCGCAAGCCTGCGCGCTGGGTCGACCGTGACGACGAGAACAACCTTTCCTTCACGCGCGAGTGCGAGCGCGAGTGCTGCAGAGGTCGTCGTCTTTCCAACGCCGCCGCCACCAGCGCAGATGATCGTCGTGGGCAAATGCACGGGACTCATGCGGCACCTTGCGCTTCAAGCCATTTGGCAACGTCGACTGCGCTCAGATCGTCGAGCGACTCGGGGAAGAGCAGCGGCGTCAAAACGCGTCCCTGCTTTTTGCCGATGTCGAGATCACGCAACACCGCGAGCGTCTCTTCACGCGCAGCTTTGCGCGCCTCGATCACCCGCAAGAGCTCCTTCGCAGCTTCACCCTCCGGGCCTCCACGCGCGATGAGTGCACGCGTTTGCTCCCACGCCTCGGGCGTGAGCTCGGCCGGGAAGCGGTTCACCACGAGGCGCGACACAGGGAGCTTCACTTCGCTCTCCAGCGCGCGACAGAGCTCGACCGTCTCACTCACGACAAGGCGCTCGGGCAAGGTCACGACGACGACCGAGGTGCGCTCGGGTGCAATCAAGCGATCGACGATGCGCGCCGCGAGGTCGTGAATCGGGCCCGACGCGAACATGTCGCGCATCTGCACCGGAAGACGAAGCCAGGTGAGGCCATGCCCTGTGGCCGGCATATCGACAACAACGCGCTTGCCCGGCACCTCGTCGGCGAAGAGGCGCACGCACTCAAGCATCGCGAGCTCACGAATCGCAGGTGCGGCACGCAGCATCGGGCGCACGGCGAAGTTGCCGAGGAAGAACTTCGCAAGGAGCGTCGAGCCGAGCAGGTGCGCTACGGCCTTCTCCATCGCCTCCTTCGGGTCGACGATGCGGTGCACGACCTTCGAGCCCCTGCCAAGCACGCGACGACCTGACTCGCCGTCCCCGAACTCAATGAGCATCGCCTGACCATCGCGCTGCGCCGCAGCCTCTGCGATGCCAGCAGCGATGCTCGTTTTGCCGACGCCACCTTTGCCCGAGACGAGCACAAGGGGGCCGAACGGTGCGTGCACGCGGGATGACGTTGTTGCGTCCGACATGAAGTGAAACTGCTTACCACGAAGCGAGAGCGGGCGGTGCGCTCGTGTCTGCCGACCCGGACAGTCGCGCTCGCATCTACGGGAGGAACGACAGGCGCGGTGCCTTGATGTGGTGATGCAGGATGCGCTCGCCCTCTTCTTCATCGAGCAACACAAAGCCGCCGCGCTCCATGTCGAAGATGTGGATGTCGCCGGTGGAGACATCGAACCACCAGCCGTGCAGGTAGACATCGCCCTGCTCTTCGCGCTCACGCACAAGCGTGTACGAGCGCACGTGATCGAGCTGCTGGAGCACGTTCACTTGGCTGAGCTGCTCGACCAGCGGCAGCGAGTGATTGATGAGCTCAGCGCGCTCGACGCGATCGAGGGAGGGCACGCCGTGGTTGAGCCACTCACGGAGGTTGGGCATGCGCTCAAGGCTTGGCTTGTCGAGCACCGCGCTCATCGCGCCGCAGCGTGAGTGGCCGCAGATGATGATGTCCTTCACGCCGAGGGCGAGCAGCCCGTACTCCAGCGCGGCGGCCTCGGAGACATCCCCCGCCGCCTTGTCGCCATCACCGGTCGGGGCGATCAGATTGCCGACCGTGCGCACCTGAAAGAGGTCGCCAGGCTCGCCTTGCACGAGAAGGTTTGGGTCGATGCGCGAGTCGGCGCAGGTGATGAAGATGGTGTCCGGGCTCTGCCCCTTGCCCAGAGATTCGAACATCGCGCGCCGCTGCGGCTGCTCATGCTTCTTGTATTGGAGGAGGCCACGGATGAGTTTGTCCACGAGGCGAGCGTAGCGAATTGCGCGGGTGCTTCGCGACATCCTTGGACATGCGCTTTTGTTTGCGCGCGATTGGAAATGCGCAGGCGCGCGTTCGACCGAGGGATGGAGGTTCCAGATGCGACGATTCAACTCTTCGAGCGTGCTGCTCGGAGCATGCGGGCTTGCGCCCATCCTCATCACTTCAGCGTGCATCGAGCGCTCTCTCGCGCCGACGACACCGTGCACGCGCTCAAGCGTTGGGCAGCGCATTCAAGTCGACAATGTCGATGAAGTTGACCTTCTCTTTCTCGTCGACAATTCGGGCTCGATGCAAGACGAGCAGGCCGCCCTGCAGCGTGAGCTTCCCCGGATGGTTGCTGCACTCACAAGTGGTGATCGCGATGGCGACGGCACGCAGGATTTCACGCCCGTGCGCTCGCTTCACGTCGGTGTTGTGAGCTCGGATATGGGCATCGGTGTGGCGACCTCGACGCGCCTTGGAAGCTGTCGCCAGGGCAACGGAGATGACGGCCGCTTTCAGCGCGGTGCCGCCTCGTGTGCTGGCACCACCGACACCTTCGAGTTCATGCGCGGCGGAGACCCGACAAGCTTCCTCGCGGGCGTGAGCTGCGCGACGACATTGGGCACGGAGGGCTGCGGTCTAGAGCAACCGCTTGAGGCCACGCTCAAGGCCATCTCACCCGGCACGCCGCTCTCATGGACGGCCACGGGCTACGAGCCTCCGCGCTTCTTGGACCCTGCAACGGGCGCCCTCACCGAGCCCGGCCATGGGCTCGGCGTCAACGGTGGATTCTTGCGCCCCAACTCGGTGCTCGCCGTCGTGCTCGTCACCGATGAAGAGGATTGCTCCGCAGTCGACTCGACCCTCTTTCAAGAGGGCCCGAGCGCGCGCTTTGGCGACGACGTGCAGCTGCGTTGCACGCGCCATGGCGCACCCTCCGAGGGAGCCCTTCACGCGGCCCAACGCTATGTCGATGGCCTGATCGGACTGCGCGAAAACCCCTCGCTGGTGGTCTTTTCTGCGATCGTCGGCCTCCCGCAGGATCTCATCCCCGCACGCAACGAGACGATCGACTACACGGCCATTCTGAACGACGACCGCATGCAGTACGTCGAGACGGGCAACAGCGGAAACTTCCTTCGAGACTCCTGCACCACGCTTGCAGCGGACGGCTCGGTGCGCGGCAGTGCAGACCCACCGCGTCGCGTGATCGAGACCGCAGCAGGCCTTGCAGCACGCGGCGCGAGCGTGACGCTCTCCTCGATCTGCGCCGATGATTTCGGCCCTGCGATCGACGGCGTGGTGGGCAAGATCGCCGACGCGCTTGGGGCCGCCTGCCTGCCTCGTGATCTGAATGCCGACGCCGCAGGCAACGTGGACTGTGATGTCCTTGAGCTGCTCCCCGCGACAGGCGAGATCACGCGCTGCGATCAGCTCGCTGGTCGCGAGCTCATTGCTGGAGAGGGCACGACGACGCGCGAACTCTGCCGCGTCACCCAGGTCGATAGAGCACGCGGCGCCGCAAACATGGAGGCGGGTTGGTTCTACGACGACCGCAGTGAAGAGCGTGCGCGCGCCTGCGGGCCCGAGGGACAGCGCATCCAGTTCACCACCGTCGCGCCGCCCATCACCGGCTCCGTCATTCGCCTCGAGTGCCTGCAAACGTTCGCGCTTCGGCAGGTCACAGGCGACACCGTCTGCGATGGCGACAACAACGCCAGCGCGCCTTGTGAACTCGGCATGTTCTGCACAACAGGAGCGACCGATCTGTGCGGCACGGGCACGAGCCTCCCTGAGGGTGGCGCAACACTCGTCTGTGATGTCGTTGCACGCGAATGCGCCGCGCCGTGTACCCAAGACTCCGACTGCACAACGGGGGGCCTGACGGGCTTCATCTGTGACCGAAGGAGCAATGCCGTCGCTGCGATGAGCGAGGGCGAGACAAGCATCCCGGGCGAGCTCGCAGCCTTGCCACGCGGGATCTGCGTCAACCCGACCTGCTTCTGATGAACCACGCGCGTCATGCATGAGCGCACGTGCATGACGCGAAAGGCTCCGAGCCTTGAAGGGGAGCTTGTATAGTCGCGGCTCTTCAGGGAGGACCCGTGCTCGAAACGATTCCCGCTCGTCTATTCCGTACTGCGAAGGCTCATCCCGAGCGTCCGGCCTATCTCGTCAAGCGCGGTGGTGCCTGGCGAACCACCACCTACGCGCAGTACGCGACGGAGGTGCGGCTTGCAGCGCGCGCGCTGATCTCGCTTGGGTTTCAACCAGGTCAGCGCGTCTGCATCCTCGGCTTCAATCGCCCCGAGTGGACGACGCTCGACTTGGGCGCGATGGCCGCAGGCGGTGCCCCAGCCGGCATCTACACAACGAGCTCGGCGGATGAGGCGCAGTACATCCTCGCGCACGCTGAGGCCCCGCTTGTGCTCGTCGAGGATGAAGCGCAGCTCCGCAAGATTGAGCAGAAGCGCGATGAGCTCCCGCACCTCAAGCACATCGTCACGATGCGCGGTGTGAAGGTGAACGCGCCGGGTGTGATGACCTGGGAAGACTTCCTCGCGCGTGGCGATGCGACGAGTGACAAGGAAGTCGATGAGCGCGTCGCAGCGCTTGAGCCCAAGGGCCTTGCCACGCTCATCTACACCTCAGGAACCACGGGCCCACCGAAGGCCGTGATGCTCAGCCACGAGAACCTCGCGTGGACAGCCGATGCCCTGCGAGAAGCCGCGTTCAGCGGATCCGGCGATGGACGCCCCGTGCCCGAGGTCGCGCGCACGCTCAGCTACCTGCCGCTCTCGCATGTCGCCGAGCAGATGGTCTCGATTCACTGCGCCGTCACACTCGGCAACACGGTCTACTTCGCCGAGTCGATGGAGAAGCTCGTCGACAACCTGAAGGACTGTCGCCCGCATCTCTTCTTCGGCGTGCCGCGCGTCTGGGAGAAGTTTCACAGCGTCATCCAACAGAAGGTCGCAGCCGCCACAGGGCCGAAGGCGAAGATCGCATCCTGGGCGCGTGGCGTGGGTGCACAGGTGAATGCCAAGCGCGCCAAGGGCGAGCCGATAGGCGGCCTTCTCGCGGTGCAATACAAGCTCGCGACACGCACCGTCTTTCAGAAGACGAAAGAGGCCGTCGGCCTTCAAGACGCGCTCGTCCTTGTCTCCGGTGCGGCGCCGATCGCGCGTGAGGTCGTCGAGTTCCTCTCCACGATCGACCTCTTCATCCAGGAGATTTACGGCCAGAGCGAGGGCTGCGGCCCGACCTCCTTCAACCTCAGCCAGCGCACAAAATTCGGCTCCGTCGGCCTTCCGATCTCCGGCTGCGATGTGCGCATCGCCGAGGACGGCGAGATCATCATGAGCGGCAAGAATGTCTTTCTTGGCTACCTCAAAGACGAGGCCGCAACGAAGGCCACGCTCAACAGCGAGGGCTTCTTGCTCACGGGCGATCTCGGCAAATTCGACGAGGAGGGCTTCCTCTGGATCACCGGCCGCAAGAAAGAAATCATCATCACGGCGGGTGGCAAAAACATCACGCCGAAGAACATCGAAGAGAACATCAAGACAGCCAGTGATGTCGTCGGCGAGTGCGTCGTCATCGGCGACCGCAGGAAGTTTCTCTCGATGCTGGTCTGGCTCGAACCCGAGGCCTCCAAGCGCTTCCTCGACCGCAAGGGTCATGTCGCGCCGAGCGCATTGCACGAGAGCCCCGAGCTGCGCGCCGAGGTGCAGCGCGCGATCGACGCTGGCAACGAGAAGCTCGCGCGTGTGGAGCAGGTGAAGAAATTCACCATCTGCGCACGCGCGTTGAGCATCGACACCGGCGAGCTCACACCGACGCTCAAGGTGAAGCGCAGCAAGGTCACGGCGAACTTCAGCAAAGAGATCGAGTCGATGTACGAGGGCGAGGCGGGCTGACGCATTCGCCCTCGCTTCAACGCAAAAACGCGCTTCTTGCGAGGCGCGTTTTTGCGTTCTATCGGGGGATCTTCAGGGGCGAACGTTGTGAAGCTCGGTGATGCCGAGCTGCGCGGCATGACGGTCTGAGGAGCTCGCGTAGGAGCCAATCCAGATGTCGTATTGGCCGCTCGCAGGATGCGGGAGATCGACCATCGGATTGGTCCCTCCACCAGAGTCATCATCGCAATGCCAGTGCCCTGCGCCGTCGTTGATCACGAGTGTCGTGTCACCTGCGGAACGCACGAAGAAGCGCACCCACTCGGCCGGCGAATCGTAGTGAAGGACGATGTCGGGCTGTGCGGTGACAAAGCCTGTGCAGCCCGGTGCGAGTGAGAGCGGGCCCACGTCGATCGTCCCGCCGGAGCGGACCTCTCGCATGGTTGGGTCAGGCGTGAAACCGCCTGACAAGGTGAGCGCACCAAAGTTCGAAGCGCTGCCTCCTGTGAGGAGCGGGCTGCGTTGGGCGATCGAGTGCGCTGCGGGGAGAAGAGCGCCCGCGAGTGCAAGGCCGGAGACAACGAGTGCAGCCGAAGACACGAAACGATTGCGCGACATAGAACCTCGATTGGATGGAGTTCGCTCCACAGAACGCATGCACATCACCTCTCGGTGAGCGCACGCGCGCGTCCCTGTGAGCTCATCACGACGTGTGCTTCGCCCACACGCGAAGACACGCCGAATCATGTTTGCGGCTGGCTACACAGCAGCCCGAGTCGAGCACCGCAAACACAAGCAAGACGAGGTGCGCTCAGTCGATATTCACGCGGCGTGCATTTTTGTGAGGGCCCCGAAGATGGATACGACCATCCGGTGTCAGCGAAGCACCGTGTAGAGGTTCATGCCGTTCTGATGCACAAGCACCGTGATGCCGCCGCCGCGCTCGTTGTAGGCGCGTGCAAACGCCGCCGCGCTCTCGATGGGCTCACGGTTCGCTTCGAGGATGACGTTGCCTGGACGAAGCCCCGCGAGGTCTGCGGGGGAGCCCACCGCAACGTTCGCCACGAGCGCGCCTCGCATCGTGCGCGGCAGGTTCAACATGCGGCGAAAGCGGTCATCGAGGTCGAGCAGCTGCACGCCCGCCACGGAGACTGCACCCTCAATGCGGGGCGCCTCTTGCGTCCGGGGTTGTGCTTGCGGAGGTTGCGCGTAGGGGTCGAGGCCAGGCGCGATGCCCGGAAGGCCAGGCACTGGAAGGGTTGGTGGAAGACCGCGCCCCTGCTGCGGATCCGCAAGCCCACCCAGCGGTGGAGGCCCGCCCGCCGTCGCAAAGCGAGGCCGCTCACCTAGGCGCAGATGCACCTCGCGCCTGTCTTCTCCACGCACGAGGATGAGCGAGATCTCCGCACCCGCGCCGCGAGTCGCAACGACCGTTCGAAGCTGCGATCGCGAGGTGAGTCGCTCACCGTTGAGCTGCTCGATCACATCGCCCGTTTGGAGCCCGGCCTGGGCCGCAGGGCTTCCCTCCTCAACATTGCTCACGAGCACGCCTTGCTGCCCTTCCGCGAGGCGCAGCGAGGAGACGAGCTCGGGCGTGAGGTCTTGCGGGCCAACACCGAGCCAGCCGCGCACGACGTTGCCGCGGTTGAGTAGGCTCTCGACGATGGGCTCCACCATGTTGGAGGGGATCGCGAAGCCGATGCCGTGACTGCCTCCCGTGCGACTCAAGATCGCCGTGTTGATGCCGATCAATTCACCGCGCGTCGAGATCAGCGCACCGCCTGAATTGCCCGGATTGATCGCGGCATCGGTCTGGATGAAATCCTCAAGCTCGGTGATGCCCACGCTCGCGCGGCCGATGGCCGAGATGATGCCCATGGTGACGGTTTGCCCAACGCCAAAAGGGTTTCCGATCGCAAGCACCACATCGCCCTGACGCAGCTGACTCGAGTCTCCGTAGGGCATCGCGGCGAGGTCGAGGTTCGAGCCTTCGAGACGCAAGAGCGCCATGTCGCTGTCCTCGTCCGTGCCAAGAACGCGTGCGGCAAACGAGCGCCCGTCCGAGAGCGAAACGCGGATCGAAGTCGCACCCGCGACGACGTGATTGTTGGTGACGACAAGACCATCCGAGCGAATCACCACGCCCGAGCCAAGGCTCTCCCCGCGCGGGTCTGCACCGCGGCCGTTGGGCCCAGCCGTGTGCATATCGTAGGGCGAGCCGTAGGGGCTCTGTGGCGCGTGCGAGCTCGCGATGTTCACCACGCTCGGAATCACGCGCGCGACGACATCGGCCATCGAATCCTGCGCACCTGGAAGCGAGGGAAGCGGAGACGTCGGAAGTGCGCTTCGCGGGGGTGCAGCAACACCAGGCAAGGCGGGAGTGCTTGGCGCGGTTGCAGGAACAGGCACTTCCACGCGCACAGGTTCTGGCGTCGCGATGGCCACGTAGAGGGCCGCGGCGCCGACCGAACAAGAGACCGTGAGGAGGAAGAAAAGAAGGAGCTGGGGAACACCGATCTTCATGGAGTCACCGATGCCAAGGGGAGGCGGAGGCTGTACGTTGATTCGGCATGCAGAAATCAGAGCGATTCATTCGGACGGGTTTTGGACAGTCAGAGTTCGCGTACACAGTGCGATGCACTGCGGCTACGCGTGAGGTCGCAGACGCATTTCGCACGTGGCTCGTGGACGGTCACCTTCGTGACGTATGCGATGCGGGCGCAAGCCGCGCGGAGGTGGTTGCGCTCGACGACGGGCTCACCTTGGAGTCGCGCTACACGTTCGACTCGCGCGCTGCGTTCGAGGCCTACGAGCGCGATCACGCAGCACGTCTTCGCGCCGAGGGATTGGCGCTCTTTCCGAGCGGGGTCGCCTTCACGCGCACCACGGGCGACGTCGTGTTCGCAGAGCGTGCGCGCCAGGTCGAGATCACGCCGATCGCCCTGCTTTCCGACAACTACGCGTACGTCATGACCTTCGCGCCACATCGCGAGGCCGTGGTGATCGACCCTTCTGAGGAGGGCCCCGTCACCGCTTTTCTGCGCACGAATGGGCTCACGCTTGGTGCCATTTGGTGCACGCATCACCACTTCGATCATGTCGGCGGTGTGCCCGCATTGAAGAAGGTCTGGGGCGAGGTGCCCGTGCTCGGAAGCGCCTACGACTTCGCGCACAAGCGCATCGAAGGACAGACCCTTGGCCTCGAAGATGGCGAGCGCATCGAGGTGCTCGGACGCCTCTTCTCCGTGATGAATGTGCCGGGTCATACGCTTGGCGCGATCGCCTACTTCGGCGAAGGCAATGCTGGCGGGGCAGGCAATGTCTTCACCGGCGACACGCTCTTCCTTGGCGGCTGTGGTCGCGTCTTTGAGGGAACGATGCCGATGATGCGCGCCTCGCTCATGCGTCTTGCGGCGCTTCCAAGCGAGACGCGCGTCTGGGTGGGCCACGAATACACCGCGAAGAATCTGGAGTTCGCGCTGCATGTGGAGCCAAGCAACGCCGAGGCGGCATCACGCCTTGAACGCGTACGCGCGCTGCGTGCAGCGATGACACCGACCGTGCCTGGGACCATCGGTGAAGAGCGCGCGACGAATCCGTTCTTGCGTAGCGAACAAGAGGCACTGCGGGTGTTCACGAAGGCCGCTCCTCCAGATGACGTGTTCGCCGCCGTCAGGGCCGCAAAGGACAAATTCTAAGCGTCCTTGCTCTGCCCCTGTCCGTGTTAAGTCGCTGCCATGCGCTCTCTTCTCGGCGTCAACATCCCCTACTTCTTCGGCAGCTACGCCCACGACCTGGCGAAGAATCCACGCTTCCTCGACTGGCCTTGCGACTTTGATGCGATGCGCGTCACAGGTCCTTTGCTTGAGGCCAAACACCTTGGTTTGGATGCCGTTCGCATCTGGCTCTGCGAGGGCGCCGAAGGCGTGGTGACGAATGCGCAGGGGCTCGTCACAGGCGTGCGTCCGGAGATCCTCGAAGCCATTCGTGTGCTCGAAGAGGCCGCACACAAATCAGGCGTGCGCATCTACTGGGGCCTGCTCGATGCGAACTCGGTCTTTCGCGACAGTGATGCGACGACGCGCTCGATTCTCGAAGACGCGGATCAAGCCAAGCGCTTCGCCGAGCTCGTGGCGGCACCGATCGCGAAGGCACTCGATCTTGAAGTCGCCATCGCACTCGAAGCGCTGAGTGAGCCGGAGACCGTCTCTCCCGATTGCGCGGATGCACGTGAGCCTGGTGGTGGTTCGATCGGCTGGGAGGCGATTGGCACCTTCCTCGCGGCCACGCGTGAGGCTGTGCGTGCAGCGCGTCCGGAGGTGATTGTGACCTCGGGGACGATGCCCATCTTCTTGCCCAAGCTCTGGTCGTGCGGCGCGGGTCTCGATGCCGTCGATGTGCACGTCTATCACGAGAACGGAGGCCTCCCTTCGCGCGCCGATCTCGCCAGCTATGCGAACGATCCGCGCATTCTGGAGGCCGACTTTCCGCTCTTTGCCGGTGAGTGCGGCATCCCAAAAACGCCTGGTTCTGCCGAGGAATTCTCACTCCTGCACTACCTCGAGAATGCCGACCGCTGCGGCTACCACGCGGCGTTTTTGTGGAAGCTCGAAGGCGACCTCGTCGAGCACGCGCCGAAGAAAATTCGCCGCGCATGGACGGGCCACGGGCACGAGGCGCACCGCATGTTGAGCGCGCGTCCACTGGATGGATTTGCGTGAGCGCTTGGGACGTCCTCCTCCGCTTTGAGCGCGCGCATCGCACGCACGCGCCGGTCGACTTCCGGCGTTGGAAGAAGGCAAGCCAGGCTGCCCTGCGTGCACTCTTTCCAGGCTCGGATGTGCGTGTGCTGGATGCAACGGCGGGCCTCGGTGATCACACCGTGAACCTCGCCGAGCTTGGCTTCCAAGTGACCGCGGGAGATGCGAGTGAGGTGGCACGCGAGGCGACTTTTGCCGCATGCAACGCCGCAGGCCTTGAGGTGCCGGTAGTCGATGTGCGTTGGGAGACGTTGGGCACATCGCATCCATCGCAATTCGATCTCATCTTCCACGACGCGATTCATTGGATTGCGCACGAGGCGGTGATGCACGAGGTGCTGCAGTCACTCCGTGCAGCGCTTCGCCCTGGGGGTGCACTCGTCTTCTTCTTCGCCGACATGCGCGATGCGAATCCGGGCGCAGGCGAGCGCGTTCGACTCTGGGATCTCCAGAACATGGCGCGTCATGAGCTTGCGTACCGCGAGCCCTACGAGGCCGGCCACGTGACCAAGACCATCGTGCGTGTGCCCGTAAATGACGTCGTCGAAGAGCATCATCTCTTTGTGATCGAGGCGCCCGATGCAGCGCCTCGCTTGGAGAGCGCCGTGCTCACGCGCATCTATCGGTGGGACTACGCCGCCATGAAGGAGATCGTTCTGCGCGCAGGCTTCTCGCGCTTGGAGGGTCACCTCTTTGCGAACGACAAGGGGCACGAGACGGC
>JBILQT010000122.1:0-20259 GCA_044373065.1 Sandaracinaceae bacterium | reverse complement strand
CGTGAGCTTGAGTTGGAGTTCGACGGCGACCTCTTGTCCGGCAACGAGCCGCTTCAGTTCGAGGCGCCTGTCACGGAGAGCGTCCGGCCTCCTCCGCGCCCCTCGCGTGCCCCGCTCTCCCAGGCAGATTTGGACGCGGAGCTGGCCGCCATCTTGGCCGACCCGGACGATCGCGCTTCGGATTCACGCGAGCTTGGCGCGCGGTCGAGCCTGATCGATGTCGAGGTGGAGATGGCCGCAGAGGATTCGTCCGATGCCGTTGACGTCACGGACGTGGCGGATGTGACCGAGGCGGAGTCGGACGCTGCGGACGCGAGCGAAGATGAGTTCAACGAGCCCGGGCCCACGGTGAGCACAAGGCCACCACCGCTTCCGACGCGCCCTCCAAGCATGGCCCCGGGCGCACCAGAGAGCGGGCCGGGGTTCTTGGGTCGGCTGCTGAATCGCAAATAACGCGCATCGCGTCAGGCAAAAGAAGAAGGCCAACCGGTTTCATCCGATTGGCCTTCGTCGTTGGGTGGCTTGTTGGGCTCAGAGGCCGATGAAGTAGAACGTCATGCCCAGGTTGCCGTAGACGCCTGCGCTGGTGTTTGTGGAGCGCGTGGTTCCGATGCCAGTCGACTCGGTGAACTCGGGTGCACCACCAAGCTGCTCCCGCATGAAGCCACGGACGTCGAAGTTCATCGCGAAGTGGCGCGCCATGCGCCACTCAAGACCAAGGCCTGCTTCGCCGCCGACGTAGAAGAGGCTGCGGCTAGCGATGAAGTCGCGGCTTCCGATGGAGCGGTCAAGCCTTCCGTTCTCACCGAAGGCGATGCCGCCGCCGACGAGGCCGTAGACCTGCAACCTGTCGCCGGGGTTGAAGAAGAAGATCAAGTCCGCGAGGACGGGAACTTCCCAGTGGTCTTGCCCGCCGTAGGCCTGGCCGCCGTAGATGCCCGCCGTGATGTCGATGGCGAACCACTCGATCGGACGAATGCGAAGGCCTGCGCCACCACCACCGAAACCGCCGCGGTCCGTGGCCATCGCACCGACGTTGAGGTGAAGGCCGATGTCGAAGCGGGGCACGAGCTCGTAACGCACGCGGCGCTGGATGAGCTGCGGCTGCGGCACCTGTTGGTACACGACCGGCTGCGGCGGCGGCTGATACACCACCTGCGGCGGCGGCTGATAGACGACCTGCGGCGGCGGGGGCGGCGGAGGCTGCACGTAGACCACCGGCGGCTCAGGCGGGGGAGGAGGCGGCTGGTAGACGACCGGCGGGGGCGGCGGGGGCGGTGCATCCTGGCCGAAGCCGATGCGGAAGCGCCCATCGATGGGCCCTACCTGAACCTCGCCACACACAAGGTCTCCGGGCTGACACTCGGCGGTCTGTGCTGCCAGGGGCGCAGCGAGCATGAGCGGCGCAGTGAGTGCGACGACAAGGGAGACTGTGTTCCAAATCCGATTGGCCATGATGACCTCGTGTGATTCGCCGAGCGAATGCGGCTGTTGCTGGTCGGTTGACCGACGAGACCTACTTCGCAAGCGTGATGCCAGCGGCAGCAGGGGCAAAGCTAATCGAGAAATGAAGGGATCGCGAAGGATTCACCCGACCTGCCCGCGCTGAACCGTGACCCAGCGTTCACGAAGGCCACGGTTGGTTCACGCGTCGCCCACGCCAACCGTCCCGATGACCTCGAAACGCGTGCTTGGATCCAACTCGGCGGTGCTGAGGACGACCACCTGAGGCAGATGTGCGGCAAGCAGCGCACGGACGAAGCGTCGCGTGTCTGGCTGCGTGACGAAAGGCCCCGGCTGGCGCGCATAGGCTGCCTGCGCGGATTTCACGATGTCGCGCGCGAGGTGCGGAGGGATGGCGGGCAGATGCGTCGAGCGCGGAATCGCATCGCGGATGGTGTCTTCGATGAGTGAGTCCAGGAGGTGCGCTTGCAGCACGCCCAGAGGTGCATGCTGGTGCGTCAGGGCACGCTTCAAGGAGACACGCACGGCATCGGTCAGCGCCCGCGAATCCTTGGCGATCGAGGCTGGCTGCTGCGCCAATGCCTCACAGATCTCATGCATGTGGCCAAGGTGCACGCCCTCCTCCGCGAGCTGACGAAGCACATCCGCGAGCACGGGAAGCGTGATGGGCTTGGGGACGACGTTGCGAACCAGTGCTGGGGCCTCACGCTCCAGCGCATCGAGGAGATGCTGCGTCTCTTGCACGCCAACGAACGCGGCAATGTGCCTGGAGAGCAGGCGCTCGAAGGCCTCAACCCAGGCTTGCGGTTCGAGCGTTCCAATCGGCGTTCCACGGACGAAAAGCACGTGGGCGCCGGCACGCTCGCGGAGGAGGAGGGGCGGCAAGGCCACGCCAGTCTTCTGCGTCACGCGTGCGAGCGCAGCATCGAGTCCACGTCTCTCTTCTGGCGACGCGTGGGGAACTTCAAGAGCCAGCGCGGGCATCGGAGTCGGCGCTACGCCCTCCGTTGGCGTCGCACGTTGCCCACGACGAAACGCCGCGAGCGAGCCCGCACCGAGCATCGCCGCAAGCACCATGAAGGGCACCGTTGGCAGGCCCGGAACGAGGCCGAGGAGGGCAAGCAAAAGCGCGCAGACAGCAAGCGCGCTCGGGTGCGCTGCGAGCTGCTTGAGGATGTCGTTTCCAAGCGTTGCATCGGGCTCGGTGGATGCGACGCGCGTGACAATCAGGCCTGCTGCGGTGGAGATCAAAAGCGATGGAATCTGCGAGAGAAGGCCATCGCCGATCGTGAGCAAGCCATACAAACGCAAGGCCTCCAGAGGCGCCTGCGCGTTGGAGAAGACACCGATGCTCACGCCCGCGACGATGCTGACAATGCTGATGACGATGCCCGCCACCGCATCGCCTTTCACGAACTTCATCGCGCCATCCATGGCGCCGTAGAACTGGCTCTCCTGATGAAGCTGGCGACGCTTGAGACGCGCCTCGTCTTGGCTGCATGCGCCCATGCGCAGCTCAGCATCGATCGCGAGTTGCTTGCCGGGCATCGCATCGAGGGTGAAGCGGGCGCCCACCTCGGCCACGCGCTCGCTGCCTTTGGCGATGACGAGGAACTGAATCAGCGTGAGCACGAGAAAGAGGATCGCGCCGACGACGTAGTTGCCCTGTACGACGAAATCACCGAACGCGCGGATGACGTGGCCCGCATCGGCTTGCAGCAGAATGAGGCGTGTTGAGCTCACGTTGAGCGCGAGCCGATAGAGCGTCGTGAGGAGGAGAAGCGTTGGAAACGAGGTGAACGAGAGCCCGTCTTTCACGCTCAGGGCGACCAGAAGAATCAGCACGCCGAGCGCGATGTTGGTCGTCAGGAGGATGTCCAGAAGCCACGTCGGCAGCGGCACGATGAGCATCGCGACGATGAGCACGACCAGCACCGTGAGGACGATGTTCGGCCACCCGCCACGCGCGAACTGCTTCAAGAGGCTTCCCCAGTCGCGCATCGTTTAGAGCCCCTTGCGTCCATCAAGTGCGCGCCCGAGCGTGACTTGATCCGCGTACTCCAACTCGCCGCCATGCGGGATGCCGCTTGCGATGCGCGAGAGGCGAAGCGGCTCGCCTTCCACCATCAGCTTGCGAAGGGAACTCGCCACATAGAGCGCCGTGGCTTCGCCTTCCACGGAAAGGGGCGTCGCGAGCACGACCTCACGCACGCCAAGGCGCGTCACGCGTGCCGCCAAACCTTCCACATCCACCTTGTCTGCGGCCATGCCGTCGAGCGGCGCGAGCAACGCATGAAGGACGTGGTAGCGGCCTCGATAGAGCGAGGATCGTTCGATCGCGAGCAGATCGGGTACGCGTGCGACAACACAGAGCTGTGTTGGGTCGCGACGCGGATCGGTGCAGATGCGACAGAGCTCGCTTGGACCAAAGTTGCCGCACTCGACGCAACGATGAACGCGCTCGTGGAGCGTCGTGAGCGCCTCCCCAAGCGCGGCTGCATAGGCGGGATCCGTCGCGAGGACAAAATGCGCGAGCCGACCTGCGGTTCGCTCACCAATGCCTGGCAATCGACCGAGAAGCGCGACGAGGTCCCCGATGGGATCACCGGCATTGTCCGCGTCGCGCATCTCTGTTCAGCCTAGAAGAGGCCCGGAATCTTGAGGCCGCCAGTGACCTTCTCAAGCTCGGCGTCGACGAAGGTGGAGGCCTTCTGCGTGCCTGCGTTGACGGCCGCGACGATCAAGTCCTGCACCATCGAGAGATCTTCCGACTTCAAGAGTTCGGGGGCGATCGTGATGCTGACGAGCTCCTTGGCGCCGTTGATGACGACCTTCACTTGGTCGTTGCCGGCAGAGCCTTCGACGGTGGCCGTCTTCAGCTCTTCCTTGCGAGTTTCAATCTTCCGCTGAAGGCGCGCCGCTTGGCGCATCAGCTCGTTCATTCCACCACGAAAGTGCGTCGTCATGGGGCGCTTGTAGCAAAGCGGGGGGCGGGACGTCGAGCATTGCGCGGTTGTGCGAGAACGAACTTGTGGCGTCCTCCGCCTCCGTGTTAACCCTAAGTACTGGCATGGGGGGACCCTCCCGCGCCGAAGGAGAAAACATGCAGGGACGCTGGACGAAGCGAGCCATAACCGTGGCCACGCTGTTAGGTACTTGGGTACTCGGAGCCTCAGCGGAGGCGCAAACATTCCGCTACACGACGACTGCGGAGTTTGCTGGGGGGACGTCGACCACAGTCGTGTCTCGAACGGCAGGACAGCTGGAACTCGGAGATGCCCCGATTCGCCGCGGAAACGTGGTGTGGTCGGACAACGTCAACCCCGGTTACATCATTCGCTTTGATGCGACGACGGGGCGACAGATCGGTCGCTACGATACGGTGCTGCTCTCGACGCCGGGCCTGCCAGCCACGGTGCTCCCACGGACCAGCGCTTTCCCTGGTCGCATCGCACTCGACCAGAACGCGGACGCGTGGGTCATCAATCGAGCGTTCGGCTCGCAGGGTAGCGTGACGCACGTCTCGTCCCTCGCCTCACGCTGCGTGGACCGCAATGGCAACGGCCGAATCGACACGTCGAGCGACGTCAACGGTGACGGCCT
Source organism: Sandaracinaceae bacterium (assembly GCA_044373065.1). Taxonomy (GTDB): domain Bacteria; phylum Myxococcota_A; class Polyangia; order Polyangiales; family Sandaracinaceae; genus JAFLCL01. The sequence continues at coordinate 15,192 of JBILQT010000122.1, read as the reverse complement.
GATCAGCGTTGTTCCCGCCGACGGCGAGTACTTCGCGCAGAACGACGAGTGCCTTCTGTCGACCACAGCGGTCGGCGCGAACAATAGCTTTCCTCGCGGTATCGCCTTCGACCGTCTTGGCAAAATGTGGACGTCGTCGCACGAGGACGGCCGAGCCATGCGCTGGAATGTTTCCTCAGGCGTCCCGGTGCTTGAGATGACGTTCCCCGTCGGTGGCCGTCCCTACTCCATGGCCACGGGCGGTGACTGGGTTTACATCTCCAGCTCGTCGAGCGGCGGTGCTTCGCGCATCAACATCCTGACCGATGAAATTCAGACGCTGCCCTCTTGCCCCGGCACCTACGGCATCGTCGCAGGCGTCGCGAATGAAGCCTGGATGGGCGGCTACTTCAGCGGCACGCAAATCTACCGTGCGGATTGGACCGCGCGCACCTGTACGGCGATCCCAGCAGCGAGCCAGGTGACCGCGATGACGCGTGACCCAGCTGGCAACATCTGGGCAGCTGTTTACGGCAACGGCACGGTGAGCAAGTACTCACCCGCAGGCGTCTTGCTCGGCAACTACCCCGCAGGCGGCAACGCACCGCACGGCCTCTCCGTCGACTCGAACGGCATCCTCTGGGTGGTCACGCACTCGGGTCGCATGGGTCGCATCAACATCACGACTGGCGCGCTCATCGATACGCCAACCTTGGGCGGCCCAGGTGTTTCCGATCCTGACCCCTACCTCTACTCCGACTACACGGGCTGGCAGCTCGCGGTCGATGCACCCTTCGCCAACCTTGGCACCTGGGTTGTTCGCGCCGACGGCGGCGGACCAAGCATCCCCTGGGCACGCCTTGCATGGAATGCAGAGGGCGGCGCAGTTCCGGCCGGCACCACGATCACGGCACGCGTTCGCGCTGCCAACACGCTCGCGGGACTCGCCACCGCGGCGTACGTGGATGTCACAAGCGGTGCCGCCATTGCGGGCGTCGTCGGCCAGTTTGCCGAGATCGAGATGACGCTTCGCGGTCCTGGCACGAGCACGCCCGTCCTTACGGATGTGACCCTGACCGGCCCCTGCAGCGGTGCACTCGGTGAGGCTTGCTGCGTGAGTGCAACGCAGTGCAACGACGGCAACGTCTGCACGACCGACACCTGCGCTGTTGCTGGCGGCACCTGCGGACACACCAGCGTTCCAAGCTGCTGTAACGCAGTCGCGGATTGCGCGGACACGAACGCTTGTACGACAGAGACCTGTGTCGCGAACCGTTGTGGTTCGATGCCGACGCCCTCGGGCACCGTTTGCCCAGATGGTTTCTGCAACGGCGCTGCCATGCCGATGTGCGTGGAGTGCACCACGGGAACGCAGTGCGGACAGGCTGGCGTCTGCGTCGGTAACGCATGCGTTGGCTTCGATCACGACGGCGATGGCGTGCTCGATGACGACGATGTCGACTCGGACAACGATGGCATTCCGGATGTGAACGAGTCGACGACGGCAGGCCTTGATGGCTCGCTCGACACCGACAGCGACGGAACGCCGGACTACCGCGACTCGGATACGGCAGACTTTGTCGACACGAACGGCGATGGTACGGATGACCGCCTTGATCCGGATTCGGATGGCGTGCCTTCGTTCATCGACCTCGACTCGGACAACGACGGAATCCCGGACCTCCTTGAGAACGGCGGCCTTGCGCTCGACCTGAACCGCGATGGCCTTCCGGATGCGTTTGCGGACATGGATGCAGACGGCCTTGGCGCTGCGTTCGACACGAACGATTCGGACCCGAGCATCATCACGACGCTCGGCGCGATCCTCGACCTCGACATGACGGGCGGCCCGAACTTCCTCGATCTCGATGCGGACGGCGACGGCCTCTTCGACATCGCTGAAGGCGGCGGCGTGGATGCGAACGCGGATGGCCGTGTCGCTGTCACGACCGACACGAACAACAACGGCTACGACGATGCGGTCGACCCGGGTGCAACTGGCACGGCGCTGCTCTTGCCCGACAACGACATGGACATGAACCGCGATTGGCTGGACGTCGATGATGACAACGACGGCATCCTGACGCGCTTCGAAGCTGCTGATGCGAACGCCAACGGCCTTCCCGAGGACGCGCGCAACTCGGACAGCGCCTCTGGCGACACGCGTCCGGACTACCTCGATGTCGACGACGACGGTGACGGCGTCTGGACAGAGTTTGAGGCGCCTGATGCGAACGACGACGGCAACCCCGCCGACGCACGCAACACGGATGCAATGGCGATGGCGGGCGACATGCTCCCCGACTACCTCGACGTCGATGACGACGCGGACGGCTTCCCAACCTCGGAAGAGGCGCCCGATGCGGACGCGGACGGTGACCCGGCCGATGCCCGCAACACGGACATGGACACGCTCGCGGACTTCCTCGATCTCGACGATGACGGCGACGGACTCGACACGCCCGTCGAGGTCGCTGATGGCCGCGCACTCACGCCGCCTGCCGATGACCTCGGTGGACGCGATGAAGACACGACGGTGCACTGGCTCGACACCGACTCCGATGGAGACGGCGTGGTCGACCGCGCTGAAGGTCGCGATGACATCGACATGGATGGCATCCCGAACTACCTCGACGCCGACTCGGCTCCGCTCGACACCGACATGGATGGCCTCCGTGACGACATCGAGTGCCCTGGCTTTGTCACGCCCTGCCCGGACACGGACATGGACGGCATGCCAGACTTCAACGACCCCGATGACGACGGTGATGGCGTCCCGACCGCAACCGAATTGCCCCGCGGCAACACGGACATGATGGACGGCCCCGACTACCTCGACACCGACGACGACAACGATGGCGTGCTCACGATGGAAGAGTCGGCGCGCGACAGCGATGGCGACATGGTGCCGGACTCGATCGAGCCGGATGACGACAACGACGGAATCCTGACCCGCGACGAGCGCCCGATGGGTGCGGACCGCGACACGGATATGAATGGAACGCCCGACTATCGTCAGCCCGATGACGACAACGACGGCATCCTCACGCGCGACGAGCGTCCGATGCTCACGGATCGCGACACCGACATGGATGGTCGTCCGGATCACCTCGATGCCGATGACGACAACGACACGATCCCGACGCGCGACGAGCGCCCGATGGGCCGTGACGTCGACACCGATTCGGATACGCGTCCGAACCACCTCGACCCCGACGATGACAACGACACGATCCCAACCGCTCGCGAAGTGGTTGACGGTCGCGCGCATGGCAACGACGTGGACGAGGACGGCAACAACAACTGGCTTGATACGGATTCGGACGCGGACGGGATGACCGACGCGAGCGAGTGTCCGATGTCGGCAGCCGAGTGCCGTGACGCGAACGGCAACGACGTGCCCGACTACCTCGAGCCGCCTGTTGCGGGTGTGGACGCAGGTCCGGATGCGGGCTCGCCCGATGGCGGCATCGTCGGTGGCATCTCGGGTGGCGCTTGTGGCTGCTCGACGGCTGGCACCTCGCAAGGCACGAATGGTCTCTGGCTCATGGCCCTCGCGGGCTTGGCTGTGATCGCGCGTCGCCGTCGTTCGGCACGCTGAGGAAGAGATGCAAGCGCAACAACGAAAGCAACTGATTGGAGCCAGCGTTGTTGCGCTTGGCCTTGTGGGAGTAGGAGCCTGGCTTTGGTCACGGCCAGAGCCGGTTCCTGCTCTTCCACCTCCGCCTGCACCGCAGACACCTGCGGCCGACATGGATACGGTTCGCGCCGTGCTGCGAAGGACCCCAGTCCTTGGGGAGCGACGCGGCAGCGCGAGGCCACTTGCGTTCTTTCCCGAAGGAACCTTGCTCTTTACAGGGCAGGAGTATCCCTCGCTGGACTGGGCGCGTGAGGGTGAGAGCCAGACGGGTGTTCCAATGGAGACACGTCTCTCTCGCAACGACAGCATGGGCTACGCGTTTCGCGAAGACCTTGGAGACGAACTCGACATTCGGCCTGCCGAAGACTTCTGCGAGGGCGTCACCGAGTCTCCCTCGCGCGACAACCTGTGCGTCGACCGATTGCGTCGCTGGATGCGTGGCGACGTGATCATTGGCTGGGACGAATGTGCGGTCGGTCCCTGCCGCATCGCACGTGATCGACACGGCGAACTCTCCTTCTACGAGTCGGTGGGTCTGACCCACGCGGAGATGGTCGAGGTAGGCGAGCGCAGGCTTCTTGTGGCAACGCGAAGGCCGCCACTCGAGGGCGGTAGCGAAGCATTCCTCGAAGTCTTTGATGCGACGTCGACGGAGTGGCAGCCGATCTTCAACGAGGTTGTTGAGCGCATCTCGCGCGAAGGCGACATCGTGACCGGACTGCTGACGGTGCAGACCTTTGCTGAAGACGGGCTTCACTTGGTTGCCACGACCACCGTGCAAAACGCGATGACGGGGCAGGTGATGCAGCCCGCCCAAACGCTGACACGTGTGCTGCCGTGGCCAACGCCCTAACGACATAAGCCAACACAACTGGAGGAGCCGACACCCTTGGGTCGTCGGCTTTTTCTTTTTTTTCGGCGATGCTTTGTCGGCGCGCGCGTATCGTGACGAATGAACAGGATTCGATTCGGCGCACTCTGCGTGACCGTACTTGTTCCGACGCTCATGCTGGTGACAGCCGCAGACGCACGCTTCACGGGCATCCCTGTCGCTGAGTCACGTACAGACCTTGGCACCTACGCGCTCGATCGCATCGAGCGGCGCATGCTGCCTTCAGGTCGTTGCCCCGAGGTGCCCCTCGTCGACTACCGCGGCGAGCTCATCCCCTATCAGCGTGCGGTACGGATTCACGAGGCGTTTGTCCCGCGCGTGCAGCTGCTTGAGCGCATCATCTACGACGCGGCGATCGAGACCTACGGCAGGCCTCCACGCAGGCTCACACATCGCGGCGCGTACAACTGTCGCGCGGTGCGCGGCATCCCCTCGCTCTTGAGCGAGCACGGCCTCGGCAATGCGCTCGATTGGAGTGGCGCCGACTTCGCGGCCCTTCGACCTGGCGACCCTTCACCGCCCTCGTTGCCTCCGCGCCTGCGTCGCAGCTTTCGCATTCGTGTCGCGACCGACTACCGCGAGACGCGCGGCATCGCGATGCTTCACGCACGCTTCTTTCAACTCGTACGCGCGCGCTTGATCGAAGAGCCGCATCTGAGCGGCGTGCTGGGTCCTGGCTATCCGGGCCACGAGGACCACTTTCACATCGACGTCGCGCCTTGGACCTTGAGCTACATCGACCGCATTGAAGTCGACCCTCCTGTGGCCTCGCAACCCATTGCATCCGATGGGCGGACGCAGACGCACTGAGACGCGTTGAATCCCCGACGCGCGCGTCATCGATAGGTTGCGATGACCTCGATGACGCCAACGATGTGCGTGTTGAAGAGCTCAAGTTCTTCTGCAGGCACCCAGAGCTCTTGATGCACACGCGCGCCGACGGTCTGCACCTCGTAGCGGCGAAGAAACGCCGCATCGACCTCGAAGCGCGTCACGAAGCCCGCGCCCGTCTCGCGCACATTCCACGCGGACGCGATCTCACGTGCGTACTGCTCATTGAGTACGGAATAGAAGATCGGTTGCTCTTCGAGGCGCGGAGGAAACGCCTTGAACTTGCTGGCCTCGATGAGGGCGAGCTCGGCGGGGCCGACCGGACGATAGAGCGTCACCGTGGAGGACATGCGGCTCAAGCTAACAGGGCCCGTGAGAGCGACGCGCGCAAAGTTCCGCCGCGCTTGGTTGTGCGTGGGTACTCTCGCCAGCCGATGTCGAAGCGTCGCATCTCGACTGCACTCAGCCTCGCGCCCGATGGAGCGCGTGCACGCACGCTCCGCATCATCGACGCGGAGACGATGGGCCCGCACGGCGTGATCGTCTCGCGTGCGGCCGCAGCACAGCTCACCTCGGTGCATACGTGGTCCTTCGTCTCCGAGCTGCGCGCGCCGGATGAGGAGCGCTTTACGGGCACGTCCGTGCAAGTCGGCATGCATGTTGGGCCAGGCGTAGAGCTGATCGGCAGAGAGACTGCGCGACGCGACGCGAGTGGAAGCTTGGTTTGGCATCGCGCTGGGCTGATGTGTCCTGGTCACGTAGAGGGCCGCGTCTCCGGCGTAGCGACGAGCCCAGAACGCATGGAGGTGCAGGTACGCGCAGAGCACGCGCTCGGGCTCGGTGACCTCCTCGTGGTGGGCGAGGAAGCGGCGGTCGTGGTGGCCATCGAGGAGAGCAAAGAGGCCTTTGTGCTCTGGCCGGGCGTGTCGGGAATGCATGCGGTGGAGAAGCACGGCTGTGCCGCCCTCACAGCCCATGCGCGTGCCACGGGACCCACCTCGCAAGTCACCGACTCTCCGCTGCTCGGAAAGGCCAACGATGGCGGGCAGCGACTCCGTGCCTCGCATATCCGCCTTCTTCGCGAGCACGGTGCACTCTTCACATTGCATGAACTGTTGACCGTCAAGAGCGATGACAGCGCGGGCCGCAGCGCCCTGCTTGCGTCGATTGCGCGTGGTGCGCCCGAGTGCCGAGCGAGCCTCCCAAACTCAATCCTCACCCTCGAAGCCACGCTGCGCGCACTCGCACTCGATGTCTCATTTCGATCCGCGAAGCCTGGGCTGCGACTCGCCAGCGATGCGAGCATCCTCGCGCACTCGCGGGGCGAGGTGAGTCGTCCCGAGACACTCAACGCAAAGACGCATCAAGCGATTGCAGGAGGCCTCTTCTGCGAGGCCATCTTCGGCAAGCGCGAGCGCCAGGCGCATGAAGATCTGGCGGGTCACATCACACTTGCTGCGCCCGTGATTCACCCGCTTTTTGTCCCCGAGGTGATGCTCCTGCTCGGTCTCGATGCGCCGGAGTTCGATGCCGTCATGAATGACTCGCGCAACTTCGCAGGCGAGGAGACGCTCGATTGGCGTGACACGGGGACCACCGCGCTTGCCGATGCACTCGAAGCTGTCGATCTCGGTGTGGTTGCCGAAGAAGAGAGCGAGCGCGGCGCACTCGCACGCCGCATGCGAAGCGCCAAGATTGCCCCAACCGCATTTGTCTTCCGTCGCTGGCCCGTCGCGCCCACCTTCACGCGACCTCTCTTGCGACTCGACGACGGCCGCTGGGCAACGTCGGACCTCAACGACCTCTACCGTCGACTCCTCAACCGCGCGATGAGGCTGACGCGGCTTGTGGAGCTCAAGGCGCCCGAGATCATCCTCATCCAAGAGAGTCGCTCGCTGCAGGAGGCCGTGGCGCATTTGGTCGACAACAGCGTGACGGAGACGCCCATCCGCGGAGAGAACGACAAGCCACTCGTCTCGCTGATGGGGCTCCTTGCCGGGCCGCATGCCTCCACCGCATTCGGCGTTCTCCTGCAGCGGGGAAAGCCCGTTGATTTCTCAGGCGCCGCAGTCGCAGTGCCCTGCGAGGACACGTTCGATCATGTCCGCGTGCCGCGCGCGATGGCGCAGAAACTCTTTGGTCCGCAGATCGAAGCGCAGCGCGCCGCATCGATGAGCGCACATCGGGATGTCGACATCGAGCGTGTGCTCGACGACGTGACCCGCGAGCAATCCGTGATCGTGGTGCCCGACCGCGAGGCGCAATCCATGGCGTCGCTCAAGCTCAGCGTTTGGGATGAGCACGCAATCGGCATCCCGATCGATGTCTACGAGGCGCTCCTCCTCGCCCCTGGCGAGAGCGTTGTCATCCATCTCCCCCTCGACCCGCGCGCCGTCGACGAGGTGAAGCATTGGCGCAGCCACCGCACGTCCCTCATCGACGAATCCAACGCGGGATGGATTGGTCGCGCGATGCACGGCCCCGTGCGCACGGCCCTCATCGAGACGCTCCTTCGAGGCGAAGTGGATCCGCTGGAGGACGAGCTCACACGTCTCTTTCTCGGCCGCGCTCCGCTTGCAACGCAGCATTGAACACGAAGCGTGGCGCATCATCCAAAGCGCTGCAGCTGACCCGACGCATTGAACAAGAGGCGACGCGCGAGCCAGGCGGACACTGCACCTGAGACCGCTGCGACGACGACCAGCTGGTACATGATGACGAGCTGATATCGAATGGCGTGCTCGGGTGCGATGCCGCTCATGATCTGCCCCGTCATCATGCCGGGGAGCGACACAAGGCCCACCGTAAGCAGGCCGTTGATCGTGGGAATCAACGCCGATCGAAGTGCATCGCGCACTTGCTTCGCGATTGCCTGCTTTGGTGTCGCGCCCAGCGCGAGCCATTGCTCAATCTCTGCGGCCTCAGATCGCACGCTCGCAAAAATGCGCTGGTTCACCTGCGCGACGACGTTCATCGCGTTGGCCACCATCATCCCGGCGCGCGTTGCACCTCTGGGCACGGCATCAGCACCGGGTGTGAAGGCGGAATTCGAGGCGGGGCAGAGTGACTTGGCTGCGTGGACGGGCCTGATGCATGGGCGCTTTCTTCAGCGCGCGCAGGAGTGGGATGCGGGCGACCGCGTGCTGCGACAGGCACGCTCCCGCGCAACGCAGCCGGTGGTGAAAGCGTCGATTGAGAAGCAGCTCGGTGGGGCGCGCCCCATCACCTCGGCGCCTCCACTGTTTCGTCTCAATGGATGCGGCGCGAGCATCTATGGGTCGCGCGATCGGCGCGACGACGGCTCGTATGTGTCGACGTATTGCGTCTGCCTTCTCTTCATCCCTGTGTGGCCCATCTCGGCCTACCGCGTCGTCGAGCGAGGCTATGGCTCGTATGGCTTTCTTGCGAAGGAACCGCTGAGTGCATTTGCGCGCGGCTACCGTTGGCTGGTCGGTGGAGTCGGTCTTGTGTGGGCGATCGGTGCGGGCTTCACGAGCTGGCTGAATGATCCACAGCGGCTTGCGCACAACGCGTTCGTCGACACGCAGACGCAGGTGGCCTCGCAGGATGGCGCGCACGCGCAGCAAGCCTGGGAATCGCTTCTCCTGGCGCATGAATATGCGCTGCCCCTCGCGGACCAGAACATCGCTGCGGGCGAGGCCGTGCGCCTGATGCTGGAGGGCGTGCCGAGCCCCATGACGACGGCGCGCGCGAGCGAGGTGGAGGAGACGATTCGTCGCTTTCAAGCGATGCCAGATGCGGTGCATCGCGAGGCGAATACCTCGCTCGTCGCGAATCAAATTCTCACCTGGCAATCGCAGGTGGGCCATGCCGATGAAGCGAGCACGCTTGCGTCCTCACGCTTGCTCGATGCGCTCGTGAGCTTTGCGCCAGAGACAGACGCTGCGCGCCGCGTGCCTGAATTGCAGGCAGAGCTTCAACGCGCGACGGCACAATTCGCGATGCCCGATTGGCCACTTGAGGCTGTGCGCGCATGGGTCGAGGCGGGCGACGCCGAGTCGATGGAGCACGCTGGAACGACGCTCGCAGAGTTCACCGCAGCGCCATCCCTCCTGCTCGAATTGGGCACCTCAGTCGACGCATATTTGGCCAGCACTTCGGCCGGCACGGAGCCACACGACGGCATCGCACGCGCGTTCGAAGAGGCTCGGTTGATGGGGGAGAACCTCACACGTCGCGAGGCACTCACGGCCGGTGAGGCCGATGGGTTGACCTCCACGTTGCGCACCTATCCTGGAGATCAGGAGACGATTGCTGCACTCGCCGAGCTCAAGCGGAATGCGGGTGATCTCGCAGGTGCCCACGCGCTGCTCGACCCACTTGGCATCGACGGACGATGCATCGGCGCAGTGCAGCTCTCACGCGCGAACCTTCTGAGCGAAGAAGGACATTTGGCGGAGGCCGTCACCTCGCTGCATCGCTATGTGGCCTCGCGCTTGCCAGGCTTTCAGACCGCGCAGCGGGCCTATACGGCTGCGGTCGACGCACGCACTGCGCAGCTTGAAACGCAGCTTCGCTCAAGTGTCCTGCCTTACGACCTGGAGGACAGGCTGCGTGGTGTGACCGACGAGGCGGAGCAGGGTGCGATCGTGCGGGCCTGGTACGTCGCGCAGATAGGCCAGGACGCAAACCTCACACAGCTTCGCGAGGCGCTAGAGGCGCGTGCGGGTGTGGTCCCTTCGATTCTCACGCTCGCGATGCTTGAGCTTCGTCTCGGCAATGAGCTGAGCGGCGAGGCGCGCGATGCGCACCTGCACGAGGCGGAGCGACTCTTCCTTGCCATCCGCAGTGAGGTCGCGGGACTCCCCGCATTTCACCTGGGCCTGGGCCAGGTCTATCACCGGCTTGGTCGCCCAGCCGAAGGCGATGCGGAGATCGAGCAGGTGGTTCAAGAGGGCAACCCTGAGACGCAGCTCTCTGCGGCCTACGTCTATCGTGAGCTTGGTTTGCGCACGAATGCATCGGCCCTTGCGCAGCGCGTCTACGAGGCCGGTGTCGTTCCATTCGCGGGCCAGGCGGCTGTGGCGCTCTCGCTCCTCGCAGTGACCTTGGAGGACGAGGAGATGTGGCTTGGGCGCGCGGATCAGAGCGATGAATTCGTGCAGACAAACCTTCTGCAGACACGTGCGCGTCGCCTTGCGCGGGATGGCCAATACCGCGAGGCCGAGACGCTCTTTGCACAAGTGGCCGAGCGCTTCTTGCGCGATGGCGTGCACGACACGGCCGCACTCAACAATGCCGCGATTGCGCTTCAACAGGAGCACACCTGCTCGGGCAACCCCGCGCATCTCACACGCGCGCAGCAGACGATGGAGATGGCGATCCGTCGCTCTCCAGAGAACGGCCTTGCGACGGCCAACCTCGCGGGTCTGATGCTCCACGTGGGGCGTGTGGCGATCCTCGATCGTTTTGTGCGCACACGCGATCTGCACCTCGACGCGCAGTCGAGCGATCAGCTGCTGACGCTGCTCTTGGGTGGCGAGCATCGTGAGGATGTGTTGCGCGCAATGGCGGAGAATCGCGAGATGCGCCGTGCGCTTGAGCTTGTGCGGCAGGCCCAAACGCTCTCGCCGCAGAACGCGGGGCTCTATGCGATGGAGCTTGAGATGCTGGAGACCCTCTCCGACGACGCCGGCATCTTGGCGCTCGATGAACGCTTCTCGCGCGTGACGAATTTGGAGACCAACGCGGGTCGAGAGCACGCCCTTGCATGGGCACGAGGTGATCTCGATGCGGCGTTCTTGGCCGAGAATCAGGGCGCGTTCGCGGCCCTCGGCAACACGGTTGAGGCGCTGCGTGGGCACGACGCGGCAACACTCGCAGCAGCTCTCTATCTGCGTGCGCTGGTCGCAGAGGAGCGGGGACGCGTCACGCGTGACGTCGCCGACTTTGACGCAGCCATCGCGCTCTATCGCGAGGCAAACGCAGCGCATCCGGGGCTCGGTGTGACCTCCTCGATGACGAGTTCGCTCTTTGCTGCGGCGCTTCTACGTGGCGCTTCCAATCCGGCCATCTCGGCGATTCTCGATGCGGGCCTGCGCGATGCGCCGATGTCTGTGCTCGCGCTTCGTGTGCACCGCGACGAGGCTGCACGCGCGGCCTGGCTCCTCGATGAGGCCGTGGCCGAGTTCCGCGCGATGCTGGAAGAGCCACACCCAGGCTTCGATACCTTCGCGTTCGCGCAGCTCGTCGGAGATGAGGCAAACATGGGCCGTGCGCGCGCGAACATCGCAACGGAGAGCGCGCGGCGGGCACTCTCGATCTCCGAGCGCATCACGCCGTGGACGCCGCTCAGTGAGCTTCGCGCCTGCGCTGAGTAGCGCGTACGCAGCTGCCCCTTCCGATTCTCGCGGACGCACCCCAGGATGCGTCGATGCCTCTCTCGTTCGACAACTCCTTCGCCCGCGAAATGCCCCTCGACCCGATACGCGACCTTCGTGCGCGCAAGGTGCGCGGCGCGATGTACTCGCTCGCAAACCCAACGCCTGTAGCCAATCCACGCATGCTCGCTTGGTCAAGCGAGGTCGCGGAGTTGCTCGGCATCGGAAGCGATCCGCTCAGCGAAGAAGAGAGTGCGCGCTGGGCCCGCGTGCTCTCGGGCAACGAGATGCTCGAAGGGATGCAGCCGATTGCGACGCGCTACGGCGGACATCAATTCGGAAACTGGGCAGGGCAGCTCGGTGATGGTCGCGCGATCTCGCTGGGCGAGGTGCGTACGAAGGAGGGGCGCCTTGAGCTTCAACTCAAGGGCGCAGGCAAGACACCGTACTCACGCGGCGCCGATGGGCGCGCAGTGCTGCGCTCGTCGTTGCGCGAGTTCATTTGCAGCGAGGCCATGCACCACCTGGGCATCCCCACCACACGCGCGCTGAGTCTCGTGCTCACAGGCGATGAGGTGGAGCGCGACATGTTCTACGACGGACGGCCCGCGGACGAACCAGGTGCCGTGGTCTGTCGTGTTGCACCCTCGTTCTTGCGATTTGGTCATATGGAAATATTGGCGAGTGACGATGAGGTGGACCTCCTCGCCAAGCTCTTTGGCTACCTGATCACAACGCACTATCCGGGCTTCTCGGCCGATGCGGAGGACCCGGAGGCGGTGCTCGCGTTCTTCGAGGAGATCTGTACGCGCACGATGACGATGGTGGTCGGGTGGCAGCGCGTGGGCTTTGTTCACGGCGTGATGAACACGGACAATCTCTCCCTCTTGGGCCTCACGATCGACTACGGGCCTTATGGGTTCATCGAGCCCTATGATCCGATGTGGACGCCCAACACGACGGATGCGCAAGGGCGCCGCTACCGCTTCGGCAATCAGCCGAACATTGCCCTCTGGAATCTCGCCCGCCTGGCCGAGTCGCTCGCGCCGCTCTTGCTGAAAAAGCTTGAGGGGCCAGAGGTGCAATCACGTCTGATTGCAATATTGGAGAAACAGCAGGCGAAGCTTGGCGGTGCGCTGGCAGCGATGTTCGCAAGCAAGCTCGGCATCACGGCGGCGGGTGAAGAGGATGCGACCGTGAGGCTTGCGCTCTCGACGCTCGCGGCGACCTCCGCCGACTACACGCTCTTCTTTCGTCGCCTCGCGCGCGTGGTGTTGGAGGCCTCGAATGAGCGTGCCGTGAGCCTCCTTGAGGGCTCGTTCTACGGCGAGGTGAACCACGGCGAGAAGCTGCTCGCATTGGTCGAAGCCATGCGCGCGCGTTGGGCAACCTCGGGCCGCTCACCTGAAGAGATTGAGACCTCGATCAAGGCGCATGCGCCCATCGTCGTGCCGCGCAATTGGCTTGCGCAGGAGGCGATTGAGGCCGCGACGGCAGGAGATCTGGCGCCCCTTCATCGCCTGATTGCGGTGCTGAAAACGCCCTACGAGGAGCGCGAGGAGAACGCGCATTTCGCGCTCAAGAGGCCAGCCTGGGCGGAGCAGAAGCCGGGGTGCTCGGCGCTCTCCTGCAGCTCGTAGTTCGCCGCGTGAGGGATGCGCGTAGAGTGAGGCGTGTCCTTTCGAGATGATCGTGATGCGATGCGCGCGCGCATCGAGGAGCTCGAGCGCGACTTGGAGCGTGCGCTGGCGCGCATCGCGGAGCTCGAACCGCAGGCGGAGGAGGCCGAGACGCTTCGTGTGCGTGCGATGGATCTTGAGCGTGAGCTGGCTGCGTTTCGGGAACAGGCGCCGCGCAGATCGGAATCGTCACGAGAGAAGCGCCGTCGTCTTGCCAAGGAGCGCGATGCGCGTGCGCCCGCGAACTCCAAGAGCACCGAGACCAAGCCCGATAACTCGCTCATCGCCTGGTTCAAGGAGGACGGCGCGGTGTTGAAAGTGATGGCTGGCCTGGCCGGAGCATGCGCGCTGGCGGGCCTCGCCTATTGGCAGCTCGCGCCGCCCACGTGGACCAACTCACTCGCGCCACCCAGCCTCGGCTTGATCGATCTTGCGCGCACCCCCTCGCCCCCGATGGTGCATGGCTCGACCGTCGGTGAGCGGCCCACACCGATGGGCTGCATCGGGATGATCCCAGGTGCACCGCATCTGGTGCTCGCAACCCAGGAGCCCACGCTCGTCCTTTTGGATGTCGAATCGGATGAGGACACCGTCCTTGTCGTGCTCGATGCGGCGGGCGCCGTGCACTGCGATGACGACGGCGGCGGTGGACACAACCCCTACCTTGCGGCGCCATTGCCGCCGGGCGAAGCGCGCGTCTGGGTGGGTACCTACTCAGGCGATGTGCACGCAGATTTCTCGCTGACGCTCGGCACACGTGAGGGCGCGGCGATGCCGGACGCTCGCGGCATTGCACCGAATGCGTCGCCTCGTTTCGGTGTGCTCGGTCAGGGCTTTGAGGGCACGCGTCGCTTTGAGGGAAGTGTGCTTGGCGTTACGCACACGACGAGCATCGACCAACGCTGCCTCGGCCACATCGAGACGCAGCCGAGCCTCACGATCGAGCTCACCGAGCCCGCCTATGTCGACCTCAACGCGGGAGGCGATGTGGACCTCACGCTCTTCTTGGAGAGCAGCGGAATCATCCGCTGTGACGACGACAGCGGAGCGGGCACGCAGCCGCGTCTGACGGAGCTTTTGCCGGAGGGCACGCACCATCTCTGGGTCGGAACGTACGCGCGGCAGTCGACGCCGAGTCCCTTCTGGCTGGAGGCCAGGATGGTCGCGCGCACGAGCGTGAGCGATGCGCCGATGCAGTGGCTCGCGCTGGAGCAGCCCGTCGAGATTGCACCTCGCTCGGAGGCCTTGGTGCGTGAGTGCAATGCGCTGATCCCGATGATGGCGGATGCGCGCATCGAGCTCACGGCGCCCTTCGATGTGGCGACGAGCGGAGCGATTCTGGTCGCCGATGCAGCGGGCCGTCGTTGCCTCACGCCCGGCGTGACGACGTGGTCTGCAGGGGTGCACGACGTCTATCTCGCCGTCGATGTGGAGGACGCCCAGCACATGGCGCATGCAGTGACGCTGCAGGCTTCTGCACCAAGTCTGCTGCCCTACCCAAAGTGAGTGAGATGACGTGCAACCAAATGGTTGCATATCGCCTCACGAGGCCAGCCCTTCGAGCAGCGTGACGATCACGCACGCGGCGCTCAACCTCGCCTGGTGCGCCACGCTCCGCTCACCCTCCATCTTCCCTTCGAGCATCACCTGCGTCGCGTTCGCGTGGTGGTCCCGGAGCAAGTGGAAGATATGCCGCCCGTGCTCGTGCTCTTCGACGGCCAGAACGTGCTGGGTGACCACGGCAGCCACGCGGGTGGATGGCATGCACACGAGGCGGTGAACAAGCTGCCCAAGACGATTCGCAGGCCCGTGATTGTCGCGGTGGATCAC
>JBILQT010000120.1:0-20319 GCA_044373065.1 Sandaracinaceae bacterium | reverse complement strand
CGAGTCGCCCATCGTGCGCGCGCTGCGACCTTCGGAGACGAGCGGCCCAGGCATCGTGGGCGTGCTCGCGTATCTGCGCCCTTGGGAGGTTCGCTCGTTTCAAGACCAGGGTGTCGCGGTTCGCGAGGTCCCGGGAAGCCTCGACGCGAGGCCGCCGCGTGTCTACGAGAACACGGAGGGCGAGAGCACTGACGGGGAGAGCACCGAGGGCGAAGCGGCGGGGTTGGCCATCGAGAGCCTGCGCGATGCGATGCCGTACCCCGCGCTGACATTCATGTCTGGCATATGCGGGGCGCCTGCACCGGCCAGCGACGCATTCTGCCCTTACGTCAGCGGTCGTTCAGTCACGCGATTGCCGTCGGGCTCGAGTTGCAACGCGGGCATCGCGCAGCAGTTGACCGCCGGCAACGACACGTTCTTCCCCATCGGCAGCAACGACTACTACCGTGTCGTGACTGTGGGCACCTCCTTCGAGGGGCGCGACATCCTTGGCGTTCGCATCGGCGCTGCCCCCAGCGCAACCGTGCCGAATGTGCCGCAGCTCGTCGTGGTGGCGGGTCAGCACAGCAACGAGTGGGGCCCGATCGAGATGGCGCGCCGTCTAGTTTTCCGACTTGCACGAGATTACCGCGATGGCGATGCGACGGTCCGCGCGGCGCTCGACGCGCAAGCCATCCTCATCATCCCGGTGATGAACCCGGACGGGTACCAGTACAGCCATTCGACAAACCGAGACTGGAGGCGAAACCGTCAGCTGTGCATGGGGACGATCAGCACAGACATCAACCGAAACCACACCTTTGCGTGGGGCATCAACAACACGGGCGCGTACGGGCCACCGTGCTTGCCTTCGATGGGGGCGGCTTATCGCGGCGACTCGGCCGCGAGCGCTCCAGAGACACAGGCGCTCCGGAATACGCTCGCGACGGTCGGCTATCGCAGCGCGGCCCTCATCAACATGCACTCCAATGCAGGACTCGTCGGCTTCACGGAAGGGTACTCGCCTGGCGTCGTCACCAACAGTTCGGTCTGTTCGGACGACGACAACTGCACCGCGCCCGACCTCGGCCTCTTCTTCCGCCTGGGCGGCACCGAAAGGCAACCCCTGCTGCGCTATCCCACCGTGCCGACCATCGGCTACCGCACAGGCCAAGCGACGCGCGAACTGTACGTGTACAACGGGGACATGGTGGCCGACATGGTCTACGGCACCTTGCCGCTCACCGGGGGCGCCGCCACGCCACGCATGATGGCGATGCTGGCCGAACTCGACACAGGCTGCATGGAGGAACTCACGCCGACCGGCCTCACGTTCTACGAGAACCAGTACCGCAACCTCGCGCTCAACCATCTGAACCAGTTGGGCACGCTCATCTCGAACAACGTGGCGGCCTTCGATCTCCCGCTGGTGCAGCGACGCAACGTGCCTTCGTCGGGCGCCGCGGAGCCGATGACGTTGCGTGTGGCCACGCGCAACAACCTCTCCGGCGTGACCATCACCAATGGTGTTGCCGTGCCTGGCGCTGTGAGCGCCGACGATGTGCGGCCCGGCGTGCACTACAACCTGACGCGGTGGCGGCCCACTGGGAGCCCGTACGTCTTCCCCAGACTCTCCACCGTCTACGCCACCAACCAGCCGTGTCGGACGGCGATGATGGAGGGCGGTGCGGGGACGACGGTGAACTTCTGTGACCCTGCCCGGTATGTCGCGGGTTCGGCGTGGGCATTCGTCGGCGATCAGCCGGGCCTTGCGGACGAGTGCTACTTCAATCTCGTGACGCCGGGGGTGACCGGGGCAGCGGCGCAACTTACGACGACGCCCCGAGATCTGACGTTGATGCGTGAGTCGCGGTTGGTGGTGGATATGCGTGCAGCACACTTCACCGCACCAACGATCTACTCGGTAGCCTACGACGTCGAGGTCAGCAGCAACGGCTTTGCGGGCTGCTCGCCCACAAACTATGGAAACTGTCGTGTGGTCTACCGACAAGACGGCGGCCTGGGACGACCATTCAACGGCAACTACTATCGAACACTCGTGCTCGACGTCGGAGATTTCGACGGCAAGTCCCAGGTACAGGTGCGCTTTCGCGTCTACGACAACGGTGATGCCCCCACGGCGGCACCGCCCAACACAGACGTGCGCATGCGCGTCTACGACACCACCTTCGTCGGCTGGAGGGCACCGTGAAGGCAAATCTGACGGCCATAGCTGTTCTCTTCACCCTCGGCTGCCCGCCAGCTTCGCCTGCATCCGACGCTTCCTTCGACATTGGCGTGGACAGTGCGCCCATCGATGACGTCGGCACCGACGCTTCGTACGACTGGCCCGATGCCTTCGCGATGGATGCCTCCGTGGAAGACATCCTCTGCAGCGGCATGCCCGTCCCGCGGGATCTTCCTTGCGAAGCTCAAACCCCTGCAACAGCAAGCGGGTGCGGAGGCATTGGACGCGTCGTGTACGACGCAAGTTTCTCAACGTGCGTGCCGACCACCGGCGCAGACTGCGGCCCTGTTCGTGGCGCCTTCAACACGATGGAAGAGTGCGCGATGGCCTGCGGGCGTACTGGGACACCCATCTTCTACCCCAGCGAGTTCTTCTTTCGCCGGGGTGGAAAACCCGGGCGGCGGGAGGGGCCTCTCGATTTCAGCGTGCCGTGTGAGTCCATCATGTGGAATCGCGGAATGAATTCCTGGCCCTTCGAGAGTTCGCGTTGCGCCCACTTTGGGCTGCTCGCGCCTCTCCACGACGCCTCTACAACCAGAACGCCAGTTCCGCCGACTATGTCGAACCAAGAGGTGTGGGAGCTGCTCAACGCAGTGGAGTTGGTCAACCGCGGCGGCGTCATTTGTGTGTCGTCTCTCTAACGTGAGGCGAGAATGACGCGCGGCTTCAACGATTCCTACGTGGCGAGAAGAGTGATGGCGCTTGTCACGTCGCTACTCACGCAGAGCTGCGCGCCTCCCGCGCCCGTCTTGGATGTCGGCGTCGACACCGCGCCCATCGATGACGCTGGCACCGACGCTTCGTACGACTGGCCCGACGCCTTCGCGATGGATGCCTCGGTCGAAGACATCCTCTGCACCGGCATGCCCGTGCCGCGTGGGTTGCCTTGCGAACCGCAAGCGCCCGCCGTTGCAAGCGGCTGCGGAGGCGTGGGGCGCGTCGTGTACGAGCGAGACATCGGCTGCCGCCCGGCCACCGGTGCCTCGTGCGGCTCAGTTCGCGGTGCGTTCAACACGTTGGAAGAATGCGCGATGGCCTGCGGGCGCGTCGGCAGAAGTCCATTCCCTTCGCGGTATCAACCCGTCAGCGGAGGAAAGATGGGGTTTCGGACGGGGCCGCTCGACTTCAATCCCGAGTGTGATGCGGTGATGAGGCAAGACGCGGACTTCCCCCACGGCATCTCGCGTTGCGCTCACTTCGGATTCCTCGCGCCGCTCTATGAAGGGCGAAGGGCCGGGGTTGTGCCGGTGCCCGACACGATGTCGAATCAGGAAGTCTGGGAGCTTCTGAATGCCGTCGAGTTGGTCGGCTTTGAGCAACCCTACAGAGGCCCGCTGTGTGTGACCCCGCTCTAACGTGATGATGGTGAGGCAAACGATGGCGAGCAGCTTCAACGACTCCAACTTGGCGAGAAGAGCGATGGCGATCATCGTCTCGTTGCTCACGTTGGGCTGCGCGCCGCCTGCGGCTTCGAGCAGAAGAAGCACATGGCTGGACGCCGCGCCGTCATGCGATGCCAACTCGATCGCGAGCGCCAGGCAACCTCGCGCGACGCGTTCTGGGTATCTCCAACGTCATCCATGACGGCGTGAAGGCAAGGTCGCGCAAAAGCCCAGAACGCTTGCCCGTGAAGCAACGAAGCCCTCGCGAACGAGACGCCAACAGTCGCCAACGCGGCGTCCAGTCAACTCTCTCCTCTGCTCTCCAACGAACACCTCTCAGAGACGCAGAGAGCAGAAGAAGCACATGGCTGGACGCCGCGCCGTCATGCGATGCCAACTCGATCGCGAGCGCCAGGCAACCTCGCGCGACGCGTTCTGGGTAACTCCGTACGTCAGCCGTGACGGCGTAAGGCGTGGTCGCGCAAAAGCCCGCCTCGCGACGAAACGAAGCCCTCGCGGACGAGAGAAGCCCAGGGCCCGACCGCATGAACGCAAGCACCTGTACGACTCCCACGCGTGATGCGACAAGCCTTGACCTATGGATCGCACAGCCGTCTTCATCGACGCCGGTTACCTCTTCGCTGCAGGCTCGAAGCTCCTCGCAAGTGAGCGCCTCAAGCGCGGCGAATTGAAGCTCGACCACGATGCCTTGCTCGCGCTGATCCAGCGCCTCACCACCGAGCTCACGCAGCTCCCGCTCTTGCGCATCTATTGGTACGACGGCGCAGCCACAGGACCGACACCCGATCAGCTCGCGCTCGCCTATCAGCCCAACATCAAGCTGCGCCTCGGCTCGCTGAACATGAACGGCCAGCAGAAGGGTGTGGATGCGCTCATGGTCACTGACCTCATCCACCTCGCGCGCAACCACGCGATGGCTGACGCGCTGCTCCTCACAGGCGATGCAGACCTCCGCGTCGGTGTGCAGCAAGCACAAGAGTACGGCGTGCGTGTGCACCTGCTTGGCATCGAGCCCTCGCGTGAGAATCAGTCGGGGCTGCTCGTGCAAGAGGCGGATACGACGCGAGAGATCACCCATGCCGAGGTCGAGTCCTTCCTCGTCATGTCGACCAAAGCGGTGCCCGTCGAAGGCGTGAACCTGCATGCACTCGCTGAGGCCCGCGCACGTGCGCTCACGCCCGAGCAGATGAGCGCCATCTTGGCCGACTCGGAGGGCAGCTCCGTGCCGCCCGAGGTCGACCGCGAGCTCTTGCGCGCAGGCTCGGAGGCCATCGGTGGCGAGCTCTCGACGATCCAGAAACGTCAGCTCCGCGCGGCCTTCATCGCGCGCTGTCGGCTCGGCGGTCGGTAGTCGCACTAGGGAGAAGAAGTTGGCTGTACGCCGCGTTGGTGCTTGGTCGGCGTTCTTTCGCGCGAGGGCTGCGTGAACGTGCTCGATGCGTTCTGGGTGGTTCCGCACGTCGGCCATGACGGCGCAGTCGTCGGGTTGAGCGAGTACCCACAGCGCTTGCAAGCGAGAACGCCAACCGAGCGCCAACGCGGCGTTCAGTCGTTTGCTCCGGCTCTTCCCCTCGCGCTTCACGTCGCGCATCCGCAAGCAGCAGAAGCGAGCCGCTACTTCGCCCAGGTGATCGTCACATCGATCGCACGCAGACGCGCATCCACCTTGGGCATGCTGACCTCACCCGCGGTGCCGAGAAGCTGAAACGCGAGGTGACACTGCGCACGCAGGACAATCTGCGCGGCACGGCTGTGCAGCATCTCGTCGCACACGCCCGTCGCGCTGAAGGTGTAGTCGCGATCCTTGGCATCACCGCGCACCTCGAGCGTGAGCACGTCTTGGTAGGCGAGGCCCCAGAGCTTCGGCGCGATGCGTAGGATCGTCGTGGGTGAGGCACCGAAGAGACGCAGCGAGCCATCGATGATCGGCCGAAAGACGGGCGCCTTTTGCGCCTCCTCCACGTTGCCCATCACGAAGCTTCGCAGCCCGTCGGGGCCCTCCTTCTCCATCACGCCCTCGGCCATCTTCACGTCGACCGCGTAGGGCAGCCAGCCGATGAGGCCCGCGTCATCGAATGCCTCGCGCAGCTCGGGCCCGAGCTTGTGACGAAGATGCTCTGCGAGCGCGGGCGATTGCTTGCGCGCTCGGTCCATCGCGAGGCGGGCAAAGCCTGCTCGAATCTTGGGCGCGGCGGTCACGCGACAAGAATGCGAGAATGTTTCGTCTTTCGGTCACACTCGCCGCGCTCGCGCATTGAAGACAGCGAACGTGATGAACGACGAGACCGAAACAGCCGGAGAACGAGCCCAAGAGCTCGCCCTCGTACGCGCCCTCAGCCAGGGCGAGCGCGGCGCATTCGACAAGCTCTACGCGCTTCATCACGAGCGCATCTGGGCCTTCTTGTTGCGCCTCACCGGGCGCAAGGATGAGGCGGAGGATCTCTTCCAAGAGACCTGGCTCGCCGCGGCCAAAGCCGCATCGCAACTGCAGGCCGAGAGTCGCCTCCTGCCCTGGCTCTTCACCATCGCGCGCAACAAACATCGCAGCGCAAGGCGCTTCCTTCTCTTCGATCTTCGCAAGCGCGCATTGCAGGCGCTTGAGCCCTTGCCCGAGGCAGAGAACGCCGAGGCGCATGTCCTTGGCGCCGAGGAGGCCGAGGCCCTTCAGAGGGCCTTCTATGCCCTCCCAGATGCCTCACGCGAGGTGCTCCTGCTCTCGCTCGAAGGCTTCGACGCGCCGCACATCGCGGGCGTCCTCGGGCTTCGAGAAGACGCGGTGCGCAAGCGCCTCTCACGCGCCCGCACCGAGCTCCGCGAGCTCATCGAATCCCAAGCCGCACACCCGCGCGCGCTCAGCACGAGGAAGTCGTCATGACCGAACCAGATGTCTCTGATCGATCCCTGAAGGAAGCTCTTCCCGTGACGCCGATGGACCCAAGCATGCGCATGCGTGTGCAGCGCAAAGCCCGTGGCGTCTACGAGGGCGAGAAGGCTTCGTTCGAGTGGAGTTGGCAGGATCGAGTCGTCCCCGTGACGCTCCTTCTCGCAGGCTTCATGTACGGCGTGGGAGCCTTCGAGCGCTTGGTCGCGATCTACGGGTGAGACGCTCAGAGCTTGTCGCTAAATCGCTCGCGCGATTCAGCAGTTGGGGCCCTTCGGGCTCCCAAACCCCGTAAGGCGGTATCAGGAGTGTCGATAAACCGACGCTCCCTCGGGCTGGGAGCATCACTCGCGTCGATTTATCGACACTCCTTCAGACGCCGCTCTGCGCAACGACACGCGTCAGCACGATGCGATGCACGATGCGGCATGCGGAGGGCGCGCTCATGGTGGTCTCCTGGCGATAGACGATGCGCGTCGCGGAGCCCTCGTCGATGGTGGAGAGCATCCTGCCCGCCGTCTCGCTCGAAGAGAACTCCAGCCAGTCTGGGGTGCGAGACATGAAGTTGCTGTAGTAACGCTCGTTCGCACCAAAGTCGGTCGAGCCCGGCATGCCCAATGTGGGAAGGACTGCGTTCGACATGCTGAATGAGGGGCGCCCGTCTTCCATCGATCCGCCAAGGACGTTCACCACGCGCGTGCCACTGGGCCTCTCCGTTCCGCAGGTGTTCTCCAGCGTCTCGAAGGTCATGTTGTACTCGCCGTCCGCCGCGAAGAAGGGGATCGAATCCGCCGCACCAGAGTAGGGTCGAAAGCTCGTGTCTTGCTCATCGCAGGCAGGCAATGCCGAGAGCGCGAGGGCAGCGAGGACGGCGGAGAGAGCGCGAGTGCGGATGGACATGACGTGGCCTTTCGTAGGTCGGTGGCGAGTCATTCGCTCCGAACAATCAGCCAGTGCGCGAGGCCCCTCGTGTCGTTACAGAAAAAGATCGAAGAAGAATTTCGCGTCGCTTCAGCGCGCACTCACGCTCTGCACAAGCAGGCGCTTCTCGACGAGCTTCGTCTTCTCTACGAGCAGCGCGCCGAGCTCGGAGAAGCCCTCCAGCTCGCGCGGAATGGAGATGTGCTCGCGCTCGCTCGCGACATGAAGCGACACGCGATTGCCTTCATCTGCAAGGCCCTTCTTCCACATGCCGGGCACGTAGCGCGCCTCAAGCAACACCATCTCCTCAAAGAGAAGATCGATCCGCTGACCCGCTGTGGTGCGCATCGAGATGCCGCCCTCATGCAGCACAAGAAGCATCGCGCGCATGCGACGCCACTCCTCGAAGAAGGTGTAGCCAAGCCCGAGCATCACGAGCACGCCGATGGCAATTCTGAGCGAGCCATCCGTGAAGGCCCACGCGCCAAAACCAAGCGCCATCACGACGCTCATGATGGCTGCGCCGAGGTAGCTCCCGCCCTTCGCGACGTGCGCCGATTGGACGCGGCCAAGCCGTGGATCCTCCCTGTACGTCATGACTTCTTTCCCGGAAGGGAAACCAGCAAGCTCTTTTTGCTCCGATAGGGGCGAGGGGTGGTGCCTGTCTGAGACCCAGTCTGCGCGGCCGCCAGCGTGCCCGTCGGCTTGGTCTGCTCGATCGCGAGGAACTTCCCCGTGTGTGAGGCCTTCACCTTCGCGACCTGCTCGGGCGTGCCCTCGGCGATCAACAAACCACCACCGGCGCCGCCCTCAGGGCCGAGGTCGATGAGCCAATCACAGGCGCGAATGACATCCATGTGGTGCTCAATCACAAGCACACTGTTGCCCGCATCCACAAGTCTCTGGACGACGACAAGGAGGCGCTCGACATCGCCGAAGTGAAGCCCCGTGGTGGGCTCATCGAGCACGTACAGCGTCTTGCCCGTCTGCGTGCGTGCGAGCTCACGCGCGAGCTTGATGCGCTGCGCCTCACCACCGGAGACGGTCGTCGCCGACTGGCCCAGCTTCATGTACCCAAGGCCCACCTCGCAGAGCATGCGCAGGATGCGTGAGAGCGCGGGGTAGACCGCGAAGAGTTCGGCGCACTCTGCGATGGGCGTGTCGAGCACATCCGCGATGCTCTTGCCCTTGAGTCTCACGGCCAGCGTCTCGGCGTTGTAGCGCTTGCCCTCGCAGACCTCGCACGTGACGTACACATCCGAGAGGAAGTGCATCTCGACCTTCACCACGCCATCGCCCTGACACGCCTCGCAGCGCCCGCCCTTCAAGTTGAAGGAGAAGCGCGAGGCCTCAAATCCGCGCGACTTGGCCTCCGGAAGCATCGCGAAGACTTGGCGAATCTCATCGAAGGCTTTCGTATACGTGCCGGGATTGGAGCGCGGTGTGCGACCGATCGGCTTCTGATCAATCGCGATGACCTTATCGAGCTGACCGATGCCCTCGATCGACCGATGCGCGCCCACCGGATCTTGTGCGCGATGCAGCTGCTTGGAGAGGGCGGGCAATAAGATCCCGTTGATGAGCGAGCTCTTTCCGGCGCCCGAGACGCCCGTCACGCCAACCAAGATGCCGAGCGGAATGGTCACGTCGATGTCGCGCAGGTTGTGCTCGGTCGCCCCGCGAATCACGAGCGAGCCCTTGCTCTTGCGACGCACCTCGGGGCCGACGATGCGGCGTGTCCCGGAGATGAATTGCGCCGTCGTCGAGGTCTTGATCGCAGCCTCGGTCAGCAGCTCTTTGGGGTGCCCCGCAAAGACAACGTGCCCGCCCTCACTGCCGGCACCGGGACCAAAGTCGACGACAAAATCTGCCGCACGAATCGTCTCTTCGTCGTGCTCCACGACGAGCACCGAGTTGCCCAGATCACGCAGCCCTTCGAGTGTCCGAAGCAGGCGCGCGTTGTCTCTTGGATGAAGACCAATCGAGGGCTCATCGAGCACGTACATCACGCCCGAGAGCTCACTGCCGAGCTGGCTCGCGAGGCGAATGCGCTGCGCCTCACCACCCGAGAGCGTCGGCCCTGATCGATCGAGCGTGAGGTACTCCAGGCCCACGTTCAGAAGGAAACCAAGTCGCGCGTGGATCTCGCGCAGTACGCCCTCAGCAATCGCTTTCTCCGAGCGACCGAGCTCGAGCTTGCGGAAGAAATCATCGCAATCACGCACGCTCATCGCGGAGATCTCCGCGAGGTTTTTGTTCGCGACCTGCACGGCGAGCGACTCGTTGCGAAGGCGCCGTCCCCCGCACGAAGCACAGGGCAAATCGCGAAGATACTTCGCGTATTGCTCGCGCATCTTCTCGCTCGTCGTCTCTTGATAACGACGCATCAAGGTTGGGATCACGCCCTGAAAACGGATGGCCCAGCTGCCGTGATTCTCCGTGCCTTCCTTGCCCCAATTGACGCGCACCTTCTGGCCACCAAGGCCATGCAGCACCTCGTGCTTTTGCTTCGCGGGCAGCTTCTTCCAAGGCACATCCAAGTCGACGCCGGTGGCCTTCGACATCGCCTCGATGATGCGGAACGTCCAGCCCTCGCCGCGCTCTACACTCGTGGCCCAAGGCTGAATCGCGCCCTCGCGAATCGAGAGCGAAGGGTCCGGCACGATGAGCTCGGGGTCGATCTCAAGCACGCTGCCCAGGCCATTGCATTTCGGGCACATGCCAAGCGGTGCGTTGAACGAGAAGCTCGCAGGCGAGAGCGCCGGATATGAGATGCCGCAGCATTGGCGCGACTCCGAGAAATCAATCGGCTCGCCCCCCTCGGGCTCGATGCGCACCTCGCCTTTGCCAGCACGGAGCGCGAGTTCCACGGCCTCGGCCAAGCGTCGCTTGTCGCTCGCAGCAAGCGAGACGCGGTCGACGATCACATCGAGGTCGTGCTTCTTCTTTTTGTCGATCGCCCCTACGTCATCGATGCGCTGAATGACGCCATCCAAGCGCACGCGCACAAAGCCGTCGGCGCGCAGCGTGTCGAAGACATCCTTGAACTCGCCTTTGCGGTTGCGTGTGATCGGCGCAATCACGAGCGCCTTCTGTAGGCCGCTCTCCCCGAGCTTCATCACATCACGCACGATCTCATCGACGCTGCGCCCCGCCACGACCTTGCCGCAGACGTAGCAATGCTGCGTGCCCGCCTTCGCATAGAGCACGCGCAGGTAATCGTGAATCTCGGTGATGGTGCCAACGGTCGATCGCGGGTTGCCGCTCGCGCTCTTCTGCTCGATCGCAATCGTCGGCGAGAGGCCGCGCAGCTTCTCCACCGCAGGCCTGTCCAGGCGCCCGAGAAACTGACGTGCATATGCCGAGAGGCTCTCGACGTAACGCCGTTGCCCTTCCGCGTAGAGCGTGTCGAAGGCGAGGCTCGATTTGCCTGAGCCGCTCGGCCCGGTGAGCACGACGAGCGCATTCTTCGGCAGGACCAGATGGTCGACTTTGAGGTTGTGCTCGCGGGCTCCGATGATCTCGATCACGTCCAATGCCATGCGGGCTGATTACACCAGCGCGGCCCAACGTCGATCGTGCAAAGCGTGAAGATTCGCGTGCATCGCGATCCCCTTTGCGCGCAAGGAAAACGGCGTGCATCCTCGCGCCGCCTATGAACCCAACGCGCCTTTGTCCACGCTTGCCCGCACGGTGTCTCTGATGGTCAACGCACGCGAGCGAAGCACTGGGCACGGCAAGGGTCGCGCGAGTGAAGAGGCGATTGAGAAGAGACGCGCCGCGCGTGCACTGAACGCGCTCTTCACCGAAGGCACTGGGCGCCTCCTCGATGGACGACAAGAGAGGCGAAGGCAGCGCCTCCTTCAAGAGCTGCGCGAGGGCAAGCGCGGTGCGCCGCTTCCGCCAATCGAAGTGCTCACGCATGCCGCCGAGCTCTTCCAAATGGGCGAGACACTTGAGTCGCTGAAGCGCTTTGGGATCACACCGCGCAAGGCACCGCAGACACCCGAATTGATCGAGGCCGCAAAGCGCGTGCAGGCTGCGTACGAGATGCCGAGCGATGTCTTTCTGCTCATCGGCTTGAGCTTGAAGCGCACCCCGAAGAAGCCCTCAAACGACGAAGTGGAGGCCGAATGATTCGCGCAACGACAAGCCTTCTTGGCGCCGGAATGATCCTTGTGGGCTGCGCAACAAGCGCATTTCACATGCGCACAAGCACAACTCCCGCATCGATAGGCACTCCGGCCGAGGGGCGTGCGCAGGTTGTTTTCTTCGTTCGCGGGCGCGTGCGTGACACCGTGACCCTCGTCGATCACCGCGGCACCTACTACGGCCAACTGCGCGAGAACAGCGTCGTCGTGCGCGATGTGCCTCCCGGTCGCTATCGCTTCTACGGCCTCTGGCGCGGGCACGGCGAAGCCGTTGAGATCCCCAATCTCGCAGCCGGCCAGACCGCCTACGTGGGCGGCAACGACACGTTGATGGGCGGCTTTGATTTTCGTTCGATGCAGGGCTGCGATGAGGTCGCGCAAGCCGCGCGCACAGCGCTTCCAACCCTCACCCAAGTGGAGCCCGATCCGGCCGTCACGGTCGAGACCGTCTTCGCCGAAGTGGGCGATGTGCCGCGCTACACGGCCGAGGGTGATCGCAATCTTGAGAGCGCACCGACCGCAACACGTGCGCTGCATACGATTGCGACGGAAGAGCTGGTCAGCGCGCCTTCGTGCCCCTGACCCTCAAGCCCGCAGCGCGTCGTGCACGAGCGCCAAGAGCGCAATCGTCGCGACCTCACTCTTGAGCGCTCTCTCGCTCATCCCCACAGCGACAAAGCCCGCCTCCTCAAGCTCCTTGCGCTCACGGTCCGTGAAACCTCCCTCGGGCCCAAGCGCAACAATCACGCGCTCTTCATTGGTGCGCGCGTCGTGCAGCGCATCACGCACCGACAGCGGTGCGCCTGGGTCGGCATAGAGACGAATCGCCTTCTCCGGGACGCGTTCATTCAGCTCGGTGCGGATAAGCCACGCGAACGAGCGATGCACCGTGAGCTCCGGCATGCGTGTGTCGCGCGCCTGCGAGAGCCCTTCAAGAAGGAGCGGCTTCCAGTGCGATTCGAGGAGGATGTGCGCGTCGAAATAGAAGCGCTCGACCCGCCATGCATTGCTGATCATCAAGCGTCGAATGCCGAGCTGCGCGAGTGAGGGGAGAAGCCGCTGCAGCACCTTGGGGCGCGGCATGCAGAGCACAATGTCGACGCGCGGAAGCTCGGGTGCGGGTGTGTCCTCTTCGAACTCACAGACGAGCGCTTCAGGCTCGATCGCAGCGATCCGCAAGGCGCCCATCGGGCCGTCGATGAGGCCTGCGCGCACGGTCGAGCCGACCTTCACGCCGAGCACTTCGAGCAGGTGCGTGCGTCTTGCATCGGTGAGCGAGATGCGCCCACCGTGCAGCTCACTCGCGGCAAGCAGGACCAGGTTCACGCAACGATACCGAACGCGACCTTGAGCGGCGGTTGGCCGTCAAAGCTTGGGAAATCGCTCTCGGGCCCGACGACTTCGACCGAAGCAAAAGGGCGCTCCATCTTCTCGGCGGTGCGCCGCACGGTGCGCTCGAACTCCTCGCGCGAGACGGTCGGCACATGGTTCGTCGCGATGACCACGCCGCCCTTGGCGGTGCATGCAATCGCGGGCTTGAGCAGGCTTGGGTAGTCGCGCACGACGTCGATCGCGCCGTAGGGCGTCTTGGCCCAGCGGGGCGGGTCGAGCACCACGATGTCGAAGGTGCGCTGCGTGAGCGGGATGACTTTGCCCTTCTTCTCGGCGTTGGCTGGCACTCCGCGTGTGGAGACGCGACGCCCCTTCCATGGAAGCCCCCCGAGCTGCCGCATCGTCGGGAGCACATCGGCTTCCATATAGCGATATGATTCAGATACGTCGCAGTCGTTCAGAGCGGCATTGGCTTTGCCGATCTCCAGTGCAGACTTGGAGAAGTCGACGTTCCAGACTTCCTTGGCGCCGTGCTTCTGCGCGACCACGCCAATGCCGCAGGTGTACGAGAAGAGGTTGAGCACCGACTTACCCTTCGCGAGCTCGGCCATGCGGCGGCGGCCAATGCGGAAGTCGAGGAAGAGGTAGGGGTCATTGCCGCGGGTGCGCGGGCGCACGTCGTAGCGCACACCGAGCTCACGGCCGACGAAGGCCTTGGTGTAGTCGACGGCGATGCCGAGCGCGTGATCCCCGCGGACATTCCATGCGAGCTCAAGCTGAAGGCCAAGGGCCTCGTTCACCTCGGCGTGAATCAAGCGCACTTCGTCTTCGCTGAGCTCTGCGCGCTCTTGTGTTTGGATGAGCAAGACCTCGCCGTAGCGATCGACGGTGAGCCCGGGGATGCCCTCCGAGATGCCGTTCACAAGGCGCATGCAATCGGTGTCTTCAGTCGCGCATTGCGCGAGCAGCGCGCGGCGGTTGTCGAGGGCGGTGCGCACAAGCGCTCGGAGTTCATTCGAGTTCATCTTCGTCATCATCTTTCTTGGCAGTGTTCGCAGGCTCGCCTCGCAGCGAGGTGGATCGCATCACACGGGGTGCGCGATCTTGGTGTTCTTCATCGAGCGCATCGCGCCAGAGTTCATTCATCACCGATTCTTCGGCTTGCGGCTCACGCGTACGCGCCTTCTTTTGCAGGCGTTCACGCTCACTCAGGATCATCGCGTTGAGGTGCGAGCGCACGTCCGAGACGTGTGTGAGGAAGCTCGATAGCAGCTCCTCGGAGTGGATGTTGCCCTTCGCGAACGCATCGAGTGCGCGCGCCTTCACCTCACCCAACTGCGCACGAAGCTCAAGCAGGCGGTGCAGGTCGAGCTGGGCCGAGCGCTCCACGTCGAGCACCTTGCGGTCGAGCACCGAGACCTCGGCGAGGAAGCCGTCGAGGCCGTGAATTTTGCGCGCGCGGTACCAACGAAAGAGCAGGTAGCCGGCGACAACAAGCGAGACGAGAAAGCTGCGAAGGCTCTCGATGCCTTCCATCTGCTCCGCGGTGAAGATCGGGTTGTCGCGATCGAGCCAGGCGCGTGTGCCTGCATGAATCGGAAGCTCGGCGTCATCCCAGAGGACGCGTCGCTCTGCGCGGGGCATGTGGGCTTCGCTCGCAAAGAGCTCGGAGTCGAGTGCATCGAGGAGCACGCGGATCGCAGCCGGGTCGACATCGTGGTGGGCCACGACGAGCATGCGTGTCGCAATCGTCGAGACGGGCTCAGCGGGCGTGGCAGGCGATGCGCCATAGGCAAACGCGGGGATCACGGCTGGCATCACACCCACATTGCGAAGGCGCATCGCGTCGGCGATCGGGAGTGGCAGAAGGCGGTAGCCACGCTGACGCATCCATGCGCGCGCATTCGGCGAGGGCAGCGAGGAGACGTGAAAGATCGCATCCGGAAGCTCGGCATCTTCGAGCGCCTCAAGCTCGGCGTAGGTATGCGAGACCTCGGTGAAGACATTGCCGCTCGCACGCGAAAGGCCAGCCAACTCAAGGACATCGAGCGCGAGCAAGCGCGTCCCGCTGCCGGGCGGCGCGAGCTGGATGCGCATGCCGCTCAGGTCTTCGAGGTCCCAAATCTCACCGCGCACAAGGAGGTGAAGTGGCTCAAGGGAGAGCGGTGCAACCTCGCGCACGGTGTCCGGCGCAGCGATGCCACCTTGGATGAGTGCGATGTCGATCGAGCGATCCGCGACGTGTGCGACGGCGTCGGCCGAGCCGCCCGTCCCGACGAGCGTGATGTCGAGGCCGTGCGGCTCAGCGAGCTCGATCAGGATGTTGGCAATCGCGCTGCGGTGACCGCGCAAGTCACCTGCCGTCATGGTCATGCGATGCCGCTGCGGACGCGTCGCGACATAGAGCGCTGCACACGCCACACCAAGCGCCAGCACTGCCGCGAACAAGAGCTTGCGCTCATCCA
Source organism: Sandaracinaceae bacterium (assembly GCA_044373065.1). Taxonomy (GTDB): domain Bacteria; phylum Myxococcota_A; class Polyangia; order Polyangiales; family Sandaracinaceae; genus JAFLCL01. The sequence continues at coordinate 4,939 of JBILQT010000120.1, read as the reverse complement.
GATGTCGGAACTTCGCGAGCCAGGCACGCATTGCGGGCGCTTCTACCGCAGAGGTCTCCGACAAGCGAAGCGCCCCACACGATTGCTCGTATGGGGCGCTTGGTTGAGCGATGAATCAGCGTTCAGTCGGGGAACGCCTGGCGTGCATTGCCTTCGGTTCCGGTGTTGCCCGAGGGGCCGCACGAGGAGCCGCCGCCGCCGCCTGCGCCAATGAGGAAGGTCACCGGGGTCATCTCGCGATAGCGCGAGCCTGTTCCCGTGCCCCAGATGCCGATGCTGGGCCCGCCGCCGCCGCCGCCGCCGCAGCCGCCTGCGCCGCCGTTGCCGCCGCTTCCGCCGTTGCCACCGCGACCTTGGCTGCTGTTGGAGGGCGTGCCACCCGTGCCGCCGGAGTTACCCGTACCGCCGGAGCCTCCACCGCCACCTGATCCGCCACGTCCGCCGCCTGCGGTTTGAATGCGCACCTGGAAGGTGACGAGCGTGGAGTTGAGCAAGACTGCGCCGATGGAGGCGCCGCCGCCCTGACCGCCCCGGCCGCCAGTTCCGCCGCCACCACCGCCACCACCACCGCCACCGCCGCGACCCGTGTCGAAGTAGTCGGTCACGAGGAGATCACAGTTCTCGCCTCCGCCAGCGCCACCGCCTCCGCCGCCGCCGCCCGTACCGCCAACGGAACCCATGGTGCCAGCGTTGGGCGTCCATGTTCCGTCTGCGCCAAGGACGCCAAGGCCATCGCCTGCCGCGCCCGCGGAGCCCGGTCCTGCGGAGCAGCCGCCTGTACCGTCGCCACCCGCCTGGGGGTCGCCATCACCGCATCCGAGGCCGCCCCCGCCGCTCCCTCCACCAGCGCTGCCGCCGACACCACAGGACCCAGGCGCGCCCGGATTGCCTCCCAAACCCGCGGCACGGTAGCGACCGCTCGTGCCTGCACCGCCGCCCGCCGCGCCACCGCCGCCGCCTGCCGCACCGCTGCCGTTGGTTCCACGGACGCCGTTGGTGCCGACCGAGCCCATCGATCCATCCGAGCCAACGCCGCCGCGGCCCGCGAGGATGTTCACCCAGCGCAGCGTCAGGAACTCTGCCGAGTCACGCACGACCAAGGTCTGTGTCGCGGCGGCAGGTGCTGTCTGATCGCTCGTCGTCATGTTCACGCGGTCGATCGTCACAGCCGATGTGAGTCCCTGCGCGCGCACGGCCGTGGCCGCCGAGCTCAAGATCGAAGCGCGTGAGTCGGTGCGCATGGCGTAGTCCGCCGAGTAGCCTCCATACATGCTGATCCCGCCGCGGAGTGCAACGGGTGCACTCACGCTGTACGAGGCGCTGACAAGCAAGACCTGCGAGCGCGTGCTGGTCGTCGCGACATCGAGTGCGCGCGTGATCGTCGCAACGGGTGTCGTCGGCGTGAGGCCGTCGTTGCCGTCGGAGCCCGTGTTGCTGAGGAAGACTGCGCGGGCGAGGTCGCCATCAATGCCATCGCAGTTGGAGTCGCGGAACATGTCGTCGGGGAGGTCGACGCCAGCCGTTGGCGTGCACGAGTACTCGCAGCCGTTCGACGGGTTCATGTCGCGGTCGGTGAATCCCGGTGCGCAAGCAAGGGCGCATGCGCCGGCCATGCATCCCGAGACCTGGTTCAAACCAGCCATCGGCGTCGGGCACACAACGCAGTCATTCGCGCCCGTTCCACAGTGCATGACGTTGGTCAGGAAGTCGGGGTAGGGCGTGCGCGCGCAGCTCATCGACGACTCGACGCACATGTCGATCGTGCAGCTATTCATGTCGCCGCAATCCCTTCCCGCAGCAGGGGATTCGCAGAGGCCGCTGACGCAGACCTCCTGGCCGTTGCAGTAGATGCCGTCGCCTCCGGCGCAGTCGTCATCGAACTCGCAGGGGATGCGATCAGAACATCCGCGTGACGCATAGCAACGCGAGCCCGAGGGGCACATCGTGTCGACCGGCGTGTGCACGCAGGCGCTCATCGCATCGCTGCAGGTGTCGGTCGTGCACGTGATGTCGTCATCGCAGGTGGGCACAGCGGTGGTGACGCAGCGACCCGCCTCGCAGCGCAGCCCGCCGTTGCAGAAGACGCCGTCGTCGGCGCAGTCGCCATCGACCATGCAAGAGCCACCGGCCGCATCCGGACTCGACGCATCCGGCGCATCGAGCCGCGCATCCGGGCCGCCTCCGCTGCCACCCGAGTCGCGTCCACCGCCTCCGGTTCCATCCGCGCATGCGGGAGCCAGCACAGGCACTGCACAGAGCGCCAACATCGTCGCGATCCGATTCCAAGTCATTGAAGCCTCGCTTTCGTGGACGCGGCAAAGCACTCAAGCGCTCTGCGTACCGCCAACTCCCACGAGACTACAGATCACCCGCGGCGAAATCGAGCCCCTCGCGCCTCACCCCAACACGCTATTTGCGGTCGAGCGTTCGGCGCACAAGCGAGACGAGCGCCATCGGGTCGATCGGCTTGACGATGAAGCCATCGGCGCCGAGCGCTTGAAGCAGCTTCCAATCGGGCGCACCGCCTGTCGCCGTCGCCACCAAGATCGGCATCTTCTCGGCATTGGGCGTTGCACGGAATGCAGCGGTCAGCTCGATGCCATTGAGCCCCGGCATGTCGAGGTCGATCACCGCGAGCGAGGCCGATTGCTTCTCAATCGCCGAGAGTGCGCGCGCGCCGTCTTCCACGGCGATGACCTCACAGCCGACGAAGGTCGAGAGCAGCACCGCAGTTACGAGCGCCAAGAAATCCTCGTCGTCGTCTGCGACCAAGAAACGCAAGCCGCGCTGTGACTGCTGCGAGACGCTCTGCCGCGCATTCTGCAGCTCACGTCGGAAGAGCTCGGGCGATGCCGTGCGCTTGGTCGGGTCTTTCTCGAGCGCGCGGAAGAGCACCTGATCGAAGATCGGATGCAGGTCGTGGCGCAGCTCGCTCGGCTTGGGCGCGGTGCCCTCGACGTGGGCCGTCATCATCTCGATCGCGTCGTCCGTCACGTACGGAAGGCGACCGGTGAGAAGCTCATAGGCCATCACGGCAAGCGAGTAGACGTCGGCGCGCCCATGCATGCCTGCAGGAACAATCGCGCCCATCACGATCTCTGGCGCCATGTACGCAGGCGTGCCCGAGACCGTCTCGCGCGAATCTTTGCGCGGCTTGTCGAGGATGCGGGCGAGGCCAAGGTCGGCCACGCAGACGCGGAAGGCCGGACCCAAGAGCACGTTCGTCCACTTCAGGTCGCGATGCACTGCGCCCGCCTTGTGGATGGCCGCGACGCCACGACAGACCTGATCGATGATGCCGATCGCCTCGTCCACCGAGACGACCTCACCGCGCAGCTTCTCCATCCACGACTCGACGTGCTGCCCGGGGACGTACTCCATGATGAAGTATGGCGAGCCGTGGTACTCGTCGAAGGCATAGATTTCCACGACGTTCTCGTGCCGCACACGCGCCATCGCGCGGGCCTCTTCCAAGAAGCGCTGGTGCGACTCGGGGCTTGAGACGTAGTCGGGGTGAATCAGCTTGATGGCCACGTCGCGCTCAAGACGCACGTCGCGTCCGAGCAGCACCACGCCCATCGCGCCCTCGCCGAGCTGGCGCAGGATGCGGTACGTGCCGGCGAAGAGATCGCCGATGTTCGGAATCCACCCGGGTGATTCGATGCCCTTCACGGGCGCCAATTCCGCCGGAGGGAAGGACTCTTGCGGCTCGTTGCGAGGACGCATCGGCAGCGCCTGCGTACGCACGCTTTCATGCGGTTGTCGTGAGCGCGGGGCTTCGGGCGGGATGTCGTCAGAGGCCATAATTCGTTGCTGCTTCACCTCGCGGTGAATTCGTTGAAGTCCGAGACGATTGTGACGGTGCCTGTTTGCGTGAAGACATGCAACACTCAGCACACGTGATGGTGAAGGATCCTTCTGACCCGACGAATGCACCAGAGAGTGCGAGCCCTTTCGACCTTCTTGAAGCCCGTCTTGCTGGGCTCAAAGCGAAGATGGTGCGCGGTCTCCCCGATCGTGTACGCGAGCTTGAGGGCGCGCTCACGCAGCTGCGGGCCAGAGACCCCTCCGCGCGCGAGGCGCTGAAGCGCTTCTCACACAAGCTTCGCGGCGTCGCGGGGACGTACGGTTTCCAAACGCTCACGGAGCGTGCGGCAGAGGGTGAGCACGCGGCCCGCGAGGGCTCCGATGAGGCGCTTGTCGCGGCGATCGAGGCGCTCCTTCAAGCGATTCACGTCGCGATTCAGGCGGCGCCTCCGAGCGAGTCCACTTCTCCTCCAATCACAGCGACGCCCCTCGAGGCCACACCTCCGAACGTGCCCGCACCAGCCGCCTCCACGAGCCCACTCTTGGGGCTGAACGTGCTGGCCGCCGATGATGACGACGCCACGCGACGCCTCCTGGAGATCACCCTGCGTCAGGTCGCCAAATGCGAGGCGAGTCTCTTCGACCGTGGTCATGGCCTCCTGGCCGCACTCGAAGCGCGCGACGCAGTGGATCTGGTGATCGTGGACGCGATGATGCCGGAGATGAACGGCCTTGAGTTCCTGGAGGCGGTGGTGGCCTCTGGGCAGGGGAAGAAGGCGCGGCTTTTTGTCGTCCTCTCCGCGGCCACCGCCGAGGAGCTGGGCTGGAAGCTCCCCACCGAGCTGCGCCTGGGTTGGTTGCGCAAGCCCTTCAGGCCGCGTGAGTTGGTCGCGCAGCTCGAAGCGCTGATGCTCGAAGCGCTCACGCTTCAGCGCCCGTAGCTCGCGCTCCCACTGCCTACCGCGGTCCAGCGGGCGGCATGCGCGGCCCGAAGCGAACTGGCTTCGCACCCGCCAGCATCAGCCATTGAAGCGCGCGGTAGCGATGGGGCCGCAGCGGCTCCAGCAGCGCGACCATGCGGTTGTCATCCGCGCGAGGTTCTCCCGCGAGCGCATACGCCACCGTATGGGGC
>JBILQT010000119.1:0-20376 GCA_044373065.1 Sandaracinaceae bacterium | reverse complement strand
CGTTACGCGCCTGGAGATCCGGCGCGCTTCATCCATTGGAAAGTCTTCGCACGAACAAGGCGCCTGATGGTGCGCATGCCCGAACGTGCGCTCACACGCGCACGGCGAACTGTCTCGTATCTCGTCGCGGGAAAGAACGATGAGGCGAGCGCAGGCGCAGCACGCGTCGCGATCGAAGCTGGCGCGCTTGGGCAAGAGTGGAGCTTCGGCGCGGATGGCACGCACGGCGCCGCCGACGAGATCGATGCGGCGCTCACGAAGGTGATTCACTCCTCGCGGGCGAAAGACGACGGCGGCAACGGCCTGCGCGCCTTCCTCGAGAATGCGGAGCGCACAGGCCCTGCGTCGGTCGTTCTCTTCGTCCCCCCAACGCCCGGTCCGTGGCTCGCAAAGACCCTTGCCGAAGTCGAACGGCGCGCCACGCGTGTCCGGATCGTCGTCGCCACCGATGGCATCGATCGCACCGAGCCCGCGCCTTCATGGCGTCGCTTTTTCGTCCAACCGAAAGTGGTCGAGCGAACGCTCGCGCGTGACCTCGATGCTGTCGTGCGCGCGTTCGCCCGCGTGCGCGCCGAGGTCGTCGTGCTCGATCGCGTGAGTGGAAGACAGCTTGGCGATGCACACAGGCGGGCCCTTGGCGCCCTCGAAGCCACAACGAACGAAAGCGGTCGCGCGGCATGAGCGAGACCCTCTCCAAGCGCATTCAGGCCGCCTTCCCCAACGCTCGTGAGCCCTGGCTCGCGATGTTCACGCGCACGCTCGTCTACGTCATTACAGCTGGCGTACTCGCATTCCCGTTGGCCGTTCCCGAGGGCGTCTTCGGCGCCATCCTCGGTGCGGTCACCGGCGCCATCCTCGGTCTTGTCCTTGGCGCTTCGCGCGTTCGCACGCACGTCGCCGTTGGCCTTGCGCTTGGCGGCGGATTGCTCGGCCTCGGGCTCTCCGAATTCGTCGTCGGCAGCGAGTCGCTCGCCGACGCGATCGGCCCGAGCATTGTGATGCGGCTTGGGGATCTGCTCGCGTTCTTCTCCGTCGCGGCCTCCGTCAGCACCGCGCTTCGCACACTCAGCTTCCGCACACGCAGCCTCGCGAGCCTCGAGGTCGCGGTCATCGTGCTCGCCTTCGCGAGCCTCGTCGTCTCCCATCGCAACGGCGCGATTCATCGCCCCTACGAGCTTGCCGATCCGCTCCTCCAGCGCGGTCTCGATCCCTCGACCGCCATCCTCGTCATCGGTGCGCTCGCAGCCATCGTGGTCGGCATGCTGCTGCTCTCAGAGCGCAGCCTCATCCGCTCGATCTGGCACGTCGCGTTCATCTTCTTGATGCTCGGCTTTGTCCTCTACTTCACGCACGCATCGGGCCTCCCGCCGCCGCCGCCCGCAAATGACGGCCTCTCACTCCGCGACGATCAATCCCAAGGCGGGCAAGGCCAGGGCGGGCAGAACAACCAGCCGAGCGGCCCCGACTTTCAGGACAACTACGACCAGTCCGGCGCGCAAACACCCGTCGCTGTGATCCTCCTCCACGACGACTATTCACCTCCGAGCGGCGTCTACTATTTCCGCCAAGACGCGTTCAGCCAGTACAACGGCCGAAGGCTCGTGAGCGCGCACATGGATGGCGTGGATGACGACGTCGCTCCGACCTTTCCCTCGCAGAGCGTGAACATCGAAAGCGCACCTCCCGCGGGGCAATTTCGTTCCACCGTCGAGACAACCGTCGGCCTTCTCGCCGACCATCCAAGGCCCTTTGGCCTTGAGTCTCCCATCACGCTTTTCCCCGCGACGAACCCCGACACGAGCCGCTTTCGCCGCGTCTACCGCGTGCGCTCCGCATCGCTCACTGCCGACGAGTATTCGCTGCTTGGAAGGCGCGCGGGCAGTCCACTTTGGACACCCGAGATCATCGCGCACTACACGCGCGGCCCCGAAGACCCGCGCTACGCGGCACTCGCAAATGAGATCGTCCAAGGCATCCGAGAAGAGTATCGGGATGACCCCTACGCACGTGCCCTCGCGGTCACACGCTGGCTTGGCGATCACGGCATCTACTCACTTCAAAGTCGCCATGCGGGCGCAAGCGATCCCACGGCTGATTTCCTCTTCGGCGATCGCACCGGCTACTGCGTTCACTTCGCGCACGCGACCGTCTACTTGCTCCGCTCGATTGGCCTGCCTGCGCGTGTTGCCACGGGCTACCTCTATGCTGAGTCGAGTCGCCAAGGAGGCTCCGCCATCTTGCTCGCCGGCGCGAACTCACATGCATGGCCAGAGGTCTACGTGGATGGCGTGGGTTGGGTCGTCGTCGACGTCTCTCCGCAGCAAGCCCTCGACCCGCCACCAGGCAGCCCCGACGAAGAGTTGCAGCAACTGCTCGCCGAGCTTCTGCGTGGCAACCGCATCATCCCGGATGACGGCTCTGAGCCGCCTCAGCCGATTCAAGAAGTCGTCGCCAACCTCCGCGGATTCGTCACCTCAGGCCTCGGCATCTTGGTCTTCGCGCTCCTCGCATTGGCTTACGCCATCAAGGTTTGGCGACGTCTCGCACCAAGCTTCGTCTCGGGCCCCGACCTTCCGCGCGTCACCTACCGAGCCGCACTCGACAAGCTCTTGGAGGGCGGCGTGCAGCGTGAAGAAGGCGAGAGCCGCGAGGCCTTCGCAGAGCGCATCCGGGATCGATTCGGCGCGCTCACCAAGCTCTCACGATTCACCGAGGCCAAGACGTTTGGCGGCGCCCTCCCCCGCGATCTCGCTGCGCAAACACGCGCCGCCTCCGAGCAACTCACGCGTGACCTCCGCGCACGCATTCCGTTTTGGCGAAGGCTCCTTGGCCTCCTCGACCCAACCTCCTGGATGCGCGTCCGATAGCGCACATAGAGAGATCTGATTTCAATATGGAACAAACGAATCCTGAGCAGAGCGCCCTCGATCGCGCCAACGATGTCGCCACCCGTCTTCGCAACCGGCTCTCGGCCGCGGTGAAGGGACGCAACGACGTCATCGATCTCTTGATCATCGCGCTCCTCGCCGACGGCCACGTCTTGCTTGAGGACTACCCGGGGTCCGGCAAAACGACGCTCGCCCGCGCGCTCGGCAACGCCATCCGCGAGACGGAGAACTCGCGAAAGCAGATCGCGCCCTTCAGGCGCATCCAGTTCACGCCGGATCTGCTCCCCTCGGACATCACGGGCACGAACGTGATCCAGATCGAGACGTCGAGCTTCGTCTTCCGACGCGGCCCCGTCTTCGCGCACATCGTCCTTGCCGATGAGATCAACCGCACCTCACCCAAGGTGCAGTCCGCGATGCTTGAGGCGATGGCGGAGAAGCAGGTCACCGTCGATGACGAGACCTATCCGCTGGACGACCTCTTCTTCGTGATCGCGACGCAGAACCCGCTCGACCTCGCCGGCACGTATCCCCTGCCGACGCCGCAACTCGATCGCTTCCTCTTCAAGATCGCGATGAAGCACATCGCACGTGACGCAGAGTTGGAAGTGCTCGCGGCCTATCCGAAGCCGCATCTCGCACTTGCCGAAGAGATGCTTCCCGTCTCGCGTGATGAACTCGTCGATGCACGCAAAGCCCTGCGTGAATCCGTGGCGCTGCATCCTGCATTTCGCGAAGCGCTCGTCGACCTCGCGCGAGGTCTCCGCAGCGACAAGCGCGTGCTTCAAGGTGCATCAACCCGCTCGCTCGTTCTCATGATGCCCGCCCTGCAGGCGCGTGCGCTGATCTCGGGTCGCGACTTCGTGAGCCCACATGATCTTGAAGTGCTTGCGCCCTATGTATTTGGGCATCGCCTCGAGGTTGCGCCGGGCGTCGAAGACGTCTCCGCAATCATCGCGGAACACACTGCACGCGAGGTCGAGAAGCTCTCGCGCAAGGCGCTCACTCGCTGATGCGAACACGCGCGACATCCCCTGTTCGCAACGCGCTCACACTCGTGCTGATCGCGAGCTTGTGCGCACTCTCGTTTGTGCGTGCGCAAGCGCAAGAGTCGAGCCCTGAGACGCCGACCCCCGAGGAAGAGCACCTCGAAGAGCTTGAGCCGCTGCCTGAAGATCAAGGGATGGCCGATGACGCATGCAGCGTCGTTGCGAACTTCCCACCGGATGGTCTTGAAGGGACGCCCGAGGAGGTCCGCGCGCGCTGCGAGGCTGAGCAGCAAAGGCACTTCATTCGCGCCCGCGAGCTCGCCGAGGCAATCATCCGTGAGCACCCAAACTCGTTCGCTGGGCACTACATCCTCGGCTACGTGCATCACTACGGAGAGGCGAACTTTCCGCGTGCGCTCTTCCACCTGAATGAAGCGCTTCGTCTCTATCGCGCACAGCACTCCGACCCGCCCGAGCCCGGTGATCCCTGGCGCTGGCATTCGAGCATCCTGCGTGAGCTCGTGTGGACGCACGCCGACCTTGAGCAGTACCCCGAGCAACTCCGTGCAATCGGTCGCTACAACGAGCTCTACCAACCGCATCTGATCGCCGAAGCCGCATGGCCGATGATGAAGATGCGGCGCTTCGAGGACGCGCGTCGTTTCGCAGAAGCGGCCGAGGCCAGCGGCGACCCGATGCAGCAGGAGATCGCGCTCAACGCGCGCTGCGCGATCGAGTACGAGGCCGGTGATGAGACGCGAAGCTTTGCCGCATGCCGCGCCGCACTTGAGCTTCACGGTCGCAACCCCGATGCCCAGAGCGCTGTCGATTTCACCAACTTCGCCGAGGCCGCGCGCTCCGTCTTTCATCTCGAAGAGGCCGAGGAAGTCAGCCTCGAAGCGACGCGGGCGCAGCTCTCTTGGTACGGCAATCCGTACATCGAGTTGACCGAACTCTACCTGCGCGAGGGGCGCTTCGCGGAAGCGCTCTCGATGATGCGCGAGGTGAATCCGTACCGCATGCGAAGGCCGCCTCATGTGCAGGATGCCGATCGCAACGAGGCGCGTCGCGCGTTGAGCAGCCTCTTTTTGATCCTCGGTCGCGGCGAGGATGCCTTGCGCATCTCCACGAAGGCCGTCGTCGCCCCGGACAGGCGCGGGCACAACAGCCGCGACCCCTTTCAAGACCTCGCGCTCTCTTCGCTCCTCGACCGAGCGGCACGTCGACTTCGTGCGCAAGAGATTCATCAAGCCAGCCTTGGCGCACCCTTTCTCGATCAGCTGCAAGCGCGTGCGGAGATCGCGGTGCTCGACGCGCAGGCGTGGTCGTCGGGGCGCCAGGCTGCGCGGGCACTCTCGGATGAAGAGCGCCTCGTTGGCACATTCCAGATAGGTCGCGCGCGCTCCGCAGTGACGCCGCCCTGGCTCATCGGCGACCTCGTCGAGGTGCTCGGTTCGGGCGTGGTCGCGAGCGCTGTTCGACGCGCACGGGCAAATGATCCGCGCGAGTTCGCGCCCGGCTACTACGACGCGTTTGAATGCGAAGCCGCACTTGCTGGCGGTGATGCGGATCGCGCGCTTGAGCTTGCAACACGCGCCCTTGAGCGCCTGCCACAGGCAGAGCTTCTGGTCCGTTCGCGTGCCTCGCTCGTTCAAGCCGAAGCTGCCCTTGCGCTGGGCGACAATGCGCAAGCCGTCGCTGCGTACGATCAAACGCTGCAGATCGACCCAGGCCTCTTCGTGCGCCTCGCGCGAACCCTTCCTGTTTCGATCCACGCTCGTGGCGGCAGCGTCCCCGAAGCCGTCTCTTCGCTGCTCGCGTGGAGCCCGCGATTTGATCAGGCCGACATCGGCTTTCGCATCGACATCGACGGCGACTCCTCGCACGTGCGCACCTGCCTCTCCTCGCAATCGCCACGCACCAGCGCGCAATACGCCTGCGTCGATGTGCAGCGTGAGGCAACGGAGGAAGAAGACGTGTTCATCGCGCGCGCATCACGTGAGTTTCATCGACAGGCATTTGCGCCACGCGTCGACCTCACCGAGGCGGATGCGACAAGCCTGGATGGCTCCAACACCGTCACACGTAGGCCGGGCGACTCGGTACTCAACCTGCCCGACGAGTGACGTCGACGCGTTCGACCATTGCGCCCGCAGCGCAGACGACTAGGCTCCCTCTGCTTTCTCCGGAGAGCATCTTTGCCAATCCCAATCTTATCTTTGTCGTTGATGCGGCTTCACTCGCGGAACCTCGCGGGAAAGCTGCTCATCACCTCACCTCGGGGGTGTCACGGTTTCGACGAGGGCAGTGAAGCAATGATGGCGTGTCGCTGGACCAAATAACGGCGTTAAAAATAGTTTGGAAACCATAAGTGCGAACGACAGCACCTACGCTGTTGCGGCCTGAATAAGACCAAAACAACCGTCGAAGCGAGAAGCCTGCCAGTGCTTCCGCCTAGGCGTAACCGAACTGGCTAGCGACGCTTGACGCGACCGTAAGCGAAGCAAAATTTAGGTCGATTGCGCTTGGGATAGTTTGTTCGTGGGCGCTCCCAGGCGTGAAATAACACACGGAATACACACGTAGATGTCGGCGCAGAGCGTCTTCGGACGCGGGTTCGACTCCCGCCACCTCCAGTCCCCAAAGCCAGCGCGGCTCTCTTTCTGATTCACCTCTGGGTGCGTTCGAAGGCGGCCCGCGCTGGTTTCTTTTTGTGCTCCGTCGCCCACACATTGGTTCGCTCGCTCGAACTCACGCGGCGTTCCGAGGTAGAAACAAACCGTGCGCTCGACCAGCCCGTCACTCGTGCTCGCCACGACCCTTTCCTTCGTCTCCCTCGCTGGGTGTTCAGACCCACCCGCCGATGGCGCGCCGCCTCCTGCGGAGCGTCCCCAACTCGACTCGGCCGCCGTTGCACGCGGACAGGCAGACTACGCCCGCTACTGCGCGCTCTGTCACGGCGCTGAGGCAGAGGGCTACGCCGCCGACCACGCGAACGCGCTCGGCAATGACGACTTCCTGCGCATCGCGAGCGACGCATTCCTGCGCACCGCGATCGAAGAAGGCCACCCCGGAACGCCTATGGCGCGCTGGCACCGACGCTACGGCGGCCCCCTCAACGACGACAACGTCAGCGACATCGTCACCTACCTCCGCAGCCTGGGCGACGGCACCACCACGGACGTCAGCGCCGCGCGCGTAGCCGGTGATCGAGGCCACGGTGGGACGCTCTTCGCGGAGCACTGCGCGAGCTGCCACGGCCCCGCGGGCGAGGGGGCAACGGCTGTGACGCTCAACAGTCCGATCTTCCAACGCACAGCGACGGATGGCTTTGTGCGCGAGACGATCGCCCACGGCCGAGAAGGCACGCCGATGGTCGCGTTCGGCCCGCAGCTCTCCTCGCAGGACATCGATGATCTGACGGCGTTTGTTCGTGGCCTCACGCCCCGTGCGGAAGCCGCACCCCTGCCAATGGGCCCACCACCACCAGCGCTCACCGACATCGTGATCAATCCGACGGGTGAGTCACCGAACTTCACTGCGCGCGAGGATCGCTTCGTCTCCGGCGATGCAGTCCGTGCCGCGCTGGAGGCGCATCAACGCATCATCCTGATCGACGCACGCGCGCCCTCCGCCTGGGCCGAGGGGCACATCCCGGGCTCGATACCGTTTCCATTCTACGAGGCACCCGCGCTCATCGAGCACATCCCCAACGAGGAGACCTGGGTCATTGCGTACTGCGCGTGTCCGCACGCGGCCTCGGGTCACGTGGTGGATGCTGTTCGGCAGGCAGGTCACGAGCGCGCCGCGATCCTCGATGAGGGCATCGGCTGGTGGCAAACGCAGGGCTACCCAATGGAGCGAGGCTCAGTTCCTGAGGGCACGACAGGCACCGCCGCAGGGCACTGAACTCGATGACCGGCTCGCCGCAAGACGAAGCACAGCTGCTCGCGATGGCGCAGACGTTGGCCGGCATGACGCTCAGCGAGGTTGCAACACGCGTCGGCTTTGCGATGCCAGCGCACGGTGCGCGACAGAAGGGCGTCATCGGCGAGCTTGTGGAGCGCGCGCTCGACGCCCCGAGAAGCACGCAGCGCGGGCCTGATTTTCCCTGTGGTGTGGAGCTCAAGACGATCCCGATTCAAGCGAACGGAACGCCACGTGAGAGCACCTTCGTGGCGATGGTCTCAACGGTCGACCTTGAGCGCCCCTGGGAGGAAAGCAACGTCTACGCAAAGCTACGTCGCGTGCTCTTTGTGCCCGTCGAGGCGACCGAGACGCGCCCCTTTCCCGACCGTCGTATTGGCCTCGCATTCATGTGGTCGCCAAGCGCAGGCGAAGAGCTCATATTGCAACATGACTGGAATGAGCTCGCCGAGCAGACGCTGCTTCACGGCGACATCGACGCGCGTGTTGGACGCGCCCTTCAGATCCGCCCCAAGGGCCGCAATGCGCTGGACACAACGCGACGCCACGACGTCGAGGGCGCACCTTCTCGCGTGATGAAGCGCGCCTTCTACATGCGAGCGAGCTTCACCCGTGAGGTGCTGATCGCGAGCGGCCTCCAGACCACCTCGAAGCCAAGTGAGAAGCGATGAACGAGCCACTTCCCCTGCACGCGAGCACGACAGAGAAGCGAGTGCGCTACCGCGAGGTTGCAGCGTCGATCGAATCGCTTCTCGATGGGGAGGACGATTGGATTGCCGCCCTCGCGACAGTCGCATGCGAACTGCACCACGCGTTCGAAGCCTACGATTGGACGGGCTTCTACCGCGTGACCGCGCCCGAGATGCTCACCATCGGCCCCTATCAAGGCACGCACGGTTGCCTGCGCATTCCGTTCTCGAAGGGTGTCTGTGGCGCGGCAGCACGGACCAAGACGACGCAACTGGTGCCCGACGTCGAGGCCTTCCCGGGTCACATCGCCTGTAGCTCCACAACGCGCTCGGAGATCGTCGTCCCGCTGATGTTCGAGGGCGAAGTCATCGCGGTGCTGGATGTCGATTCCAACATCGAGAGTGCGTTCGACGAGGTCGATCAGGAGGCGCTTGAGGCGTTGTGTCGGGCGCTCTCAGTACGCCTCGGTGCGTGGGCCCGCTGAGCTGCACGCGTTGACTGACCTCGCCAGTCAACCTTCGCCCGAGTCTCTCCCGGCAAGCACAACACCACCGTCGACGAGGATTTCCTGTCCCGTCACAAAGCGCGCGTTCGCCAGGTAGACGACGGCTTCCGCGACATCCTCCGCGCTCCCGACGCGTCTCAAGAGCGTCTTGTGTGCAAGCTTCTCGCGTTGCTCCACGCTCATCTCCTCTGGCGGCAGGACGGTGCCCGGCGCAACCGCATTCACACGCACCTGCGGCGCAAGTTCGATCGCCAAGGCGCGCATCAACTGCTTCGCGGCGCCCTTCGAGACGACGTACGGGAGGAAGTTCGCGTAGGGCAATGTCGCGCTCGTGCACGTGATGAGCACGATGTTTCCTTGACGCTCTCGCAGCGTCGTCGCGGCCTCGTGCGCGAGTGAGAACGAGGCGCGAACGTTGAGCGTGAGCGCACGCTCCATCGCGGACTCATCCAGCGCATCGAAGGGGATGCGCTCGAAATTCGCAGCACTCGAGACAAGCACATCGATGCCGCCGAGTGCTTCGACGACACGCTGAATCAACGCACGGCAGCTCGCGGAGTCGGTGAGGTCCGCGCGCATCGGGACGGCCTCGCCACCGCGGCGCACGATCTCTCTTGCCACCTCTTCCACGCCGGACGTTGCGCTGTGGTGGTGCAACACGACCGTCGTGCCTGGCTTGGCAAACGCTATCGCGATGGCCGCACCAACACGTCGACCGGCGCCGGTGACGAGCACGATGCGCGACGCCGGAGCATCGCCTTCCTCGGACAGGTTGGGAGCTGAAGCTGGCATGTCGTCCTTTCGGGGGGTTGGCGCGGCCGGGTTGGAGACTATACTCACGCTCAGGGCCGCGACTTCACCGTCAGGTGAACCGACAATGATTTCCTGACAAGGAAACCACTCACATCCACCGGCTTACTCGAGGACTCAAATGACCGACACGCACGAACACGCACATGATCACGGCCACGACCACGGGGAGCACAAGAATCACATCTCGGCGCAGCCGGAGCGCTCGGGCATCTTCCTGACCGACAAAGCGGCAGAGAAGGTGCGCGAGATTCGGGAAGCGGAGGGCCTTGGATCGCAAGGGCTTCGTGTACGCGTGATCGGCGGCGGTTGCTCAGGCTTCAGCTACGACCTCTTCTTCGAGGACGAGACGACGGACCTCGACCAGCACTTCGAGTCGCATGGCATTCCCCTCTATGTCGACATGATGAGCTTCCAGTACTTGGACGGCGTGGAGATCGACTACGTCGAGAGCCTTCATGGCGCTGGCTTCAAGTTCCTCAACCCGAGTGCCAAGAGCACCTGCGGTTGCGGCTCAAGCTTCTCGGCCTGATCGCGAATTCCTCAGCGTTACACTTCGCTACAAACGCCAAAGCCCCGCAATCGCGGGGTTTTTTCGTTCCGTCCCTGCCTTGGCTGTCCTCGCACGTTGACCCCTCTCAAAGCTTACGTTACGTAATGTTCATGCGATACGACTCTGCTGACGCTGGACTCTCTGGATACATCGAGCGCGTGCGCTCCATCCCCCTCCTCGACCGTGAGACGGAACACGACATCGCGGTCCGCGCCAAAGAAGGCAGCGAGGTTGCGCGAAAGGCCTTGATTGAAGCGAATTTGCGCTTCGTCGTCTCGGTCGCGCTGCAATACCGCCGCTACGGAATCCGCCTCGCCGACCTCATCGCCGAGGGAAATCTCGGTCTGATGGTTGCTGCGAACAAGTTTGACCCAGACCGCGGAACACGTTTCGTAACGTACGCTGGTTACTGGATTCGTGCCCTGATCTTGGACCTCGTGGTTCGGGCCTCAAGCATGGTCGGCGGTGGCTCGGGTCCGCTGCGCTCGAAGCTCTACTTCCGACTTCGCCGTGAGCGCGCGCGTGCGGGCAACCTCACGCAGGACACGAGCGAGCGAAACGTGATGCTCGCCGAGAAGTTCAACACCACCGAAGAGCGCATGGAAGAGATGCTGCGTCGGCTCGATGCGCGCGACGTGTCGCTCGACCAGACGGTGTTTGACGAGTCGGGTGTGACGATGATCGAGACGATCGAGTCCGACGAGGTTCACCCCGAAGAGCAGCTGATGACGACCCGCACGGAGGGTCGTGAGAAGGCCCGCTTGGCGGATGCGCTGAAGAAGCTCGACCCGCGTGAGCGCTTCATTGTGGAGCAGCGCTACATGCAGGACGAGGAGGCCTCGCTGGCCGATATCGGTCGCACGCTGGGTGTCTCTCGTGAGCGCGCGCGGCAGCTTGAGGCGCGTGCGAAGCAGAAGCTTCGCGAAGGGCTTCACGACCTTGCGTTTGATCGCGTCGCCTGAGGCGCGCTGAACGCGAAGATCGCGTGGATTGTCGTTTCGCCGGGCGGTGCGAAGCGGGCATCATCCCGGGATGAGCGCGGAAGACGGCCGCAAAGAACCGACCATGGAAGTGCTCCTCGATGACTTCGAGGACCGTGCTCCGCGTGCGCCAAAGAAGCCTCCTGTTGCGCCGGGCGCCGCGAAGCCGAGCGTGCCGCCGAGCATTCTGCCGCCGAAACCACGGGAGGCGACCAAGTCCGTCGCCATCGAGCTCACGCGTCCGGCGCGGCCTGCGACGGGTGCGATTGCGCCGTCGCCGACACAGGTCCGGGCCAGCGTTGCGCCGCCGCGGCTCTCCGGGCCTCCGCCACTCTCGCCGCCAAAGTCGATTCCTGCCCCGACGCCGGTGTCTGCTGCGCGGAAGGTGGAAGCGGTCGAAGAAGCGCTGCGTCGCGCGACCTCGCCGACGGATCCGCTCGCCCAATCGCGCGCATTTTACGAGGCGGCAACACTTGCCGAAGAGCGCTTGGGCGACATGGCGTGGGCGCTGGATCTCAGTCGGCAGTCGATGGCTGCGGCACCGACGTACCTGCCTGCCGTTCAGAACGTGCGGCGCTTGTTGATCGCGACTGGCGCATACGAGGATGCGTTGCCTCTCTTCGAGGCAGAGGCGCGACTGACCGCAGACCCGACGCGCCGCGCGGCCGTGTTGGTGCGAAAGGCTGCGCATCTTGAAGACCGACTGCGACGCGGCGCTGAGGCGCGTGCCGTGTACCTGCAAGCGCGTGAGTTGGATCGTCGGAACGCGATTGCGCTGCGTGAGTTGCTGCGCCCCGATTGGGAGGGCACGGCGGGGATCGACCGCGCGCAGTGGCTGGAAGAGCTTGCGGCGCTCTCGAAGGATGACGCCAACTACGCTTCCGAGTTGCACGCGCGACGTGCGCGAACGCTTGAGAAAGATGGGCGTCTTGATGCTGCGGTCGAGTCGTATCGCAGGGCGCTGGAGCTAGACGCACACAACGTTGTTGCGCTTGAGGCGCTGAAGCGGCTGCTCGCCAAGAGTGCGGCGAAGGGTGAGGTCTCTGCGCGCACGCTCTCCGGGGCCATCGCGCCTGAACAGCGGGCCGCCTGGCTCATCGATGTGCTCGCGCATGAGATTGCGATTGAGCAGGCTGCGGCGCGTCGGACGCGTCTTCGGCTGCGTCTTGCGGACCTGCTCGCGCGTGATCTCGACCGCAACGAGGATGCGCTCCGCGTGCTCGAAGAGGCACTCGATGATGCGCCTGCGGACTTGCTCGAAGAGGTTCTCTCCGCACTCGCGGAAGGCCATGAGCGAGCGCGCGATGTGCAAAGCCTCGCTGCGATTCTCGAACGCTGGGCGGACCGCGCGGATGGAACGGGGACGCGGATCGCGCTCTATCTGCGCATGGCGGAGGCCCATCTCGGTACGCCGAACGGGAAGGTGCACGCGCTGAGGGCGCTGGAGCGCGCGCAGTCTTTCGACGCGACGCATGTGCCGACATTGCAAGGGCTTGGCGCGCTCTACACGAGTGAGCAGCGTTGGGATGCGCTCATCCGAATGCATCTCGCGGAGGCCGAGGCGACGCGGGATGGCGCGCGTCGCGCCGCGGCACATGCGCGTGTGGCCGACCTCTTCGAGCACCAGCTCAATCAACCAGCGGAGGCCGTGGCGCATCACCTCCGGGCGCTCTCTGCGCACCCCGATCACGTGCCCTCGTTTCACGCGCTCTCACGTCTCTATCGCGTACGCGGTCAGCATCGTGAGTTGCTTGAGTTGCACCGTCGCGCGCTCGACGGGACGACCGACCCCGCGCGTCGCATCGCGCTCTTGCTCACGATGGGGGGCGTGCACGAAGACCTTCTGAACGAAGCGGATCGCGCGATCGAGTGTTACGAGCGCGTGCTTGAGATCGACCCCAGGAGTCGGGTCGCGATTGCAGCATTGGAGCGTGCGGGTGAGCGCGCGGGCAAGGTGCACGTCGTCGTCAGTGCGCTCGATCAAGAAGCCGCATTGGAGGCTGACCCGAGCCGCAAGGTGAGCCTCCTTCACAAGGCTGGTGAGTTGCTCGCGAAGGTCGACCCGCAAGCCGCGGTGGTGCGCTACCGACGTGTGCTCGAAGTGGAAGGGACGCATCGACCCGCGCTCGCGAGCCTGGGTCGGCTCTTTCACGAACTCGGTCTTTGGGATGACCTCTTGGAGATCCATCGACGTGAGCTCGAGCTTGCGGAGACGCCGCTCGCGAAGAGCCTGATCGCCTCGACCTTGGCTGCAATCGCCGAGAAGAAACTCGGGCGCGCAGAGGAGGCGCTTGGGTGGCTGCGTCGCTCGTTTGAGCTCGATGCGACGAATATGTCGGTCGCCCGCTCGCTGGAGCGCTTGCTACGCGCGCGTGGTGCAACGAGTGATCTGCGATCGGTGCTGGAGGCGGAGCTTCAGGCGCTCACGAGCGCACCGCCGAGTGCGGGTCTGGAGGCGCGTGCCGCGCGCACAGCCTTCGCGCTTGGGGAGTTCTACGAGGCGTTTGGCAATGAGGCCGACAAGGCACTTGCGGCGTATCGAAAGGCCAAGGCCGGCGGACAACTTCGACCGGATGCGCGCGATGCGATCGTACGTCTGCTTGCGCGTTCACAGCGCACGGGCGAGCTGGTTGCGGAGCACGAGGCAGAGGCTGCGGCGAGCACGCCAGCCCGCGCCACAGCGCTCTATGCGGAGGCTGCTCGGCTCACCTCGGAGGAGCTTGCCGACACCAAGCGCGCGACTGCGCTCTTCGAGTCTGCGATTCAGCAGGACCCGGCTGCGCTCAACGCCTGGACGGGCCTTGAGGATGCGCAGCGACGCATGAAGCCGCCGCAGAGCGAGGCCTTGGCCCGAGCGCTCTCAGGACAAGCCGGTGCACTTCGCGACGCCCACGCGCGGTCTGCAGCGCTCTTTGCGTTGAGTCGGATTCAGGCGCAGGGCGCCTCACCGCAAGAGGCGCGCGGTGCCCTGGAGATGATGCTCTCCCTTCAGCCCGAGGATGCGGTTGCGCTCGGTGCGCTGCTCGACCTTGCGACGCGCACCAATGACCCACTGCTCCGAGAGCGCGTCGAGCAGACGATGGCAGTGCTCGCGCAAGACCCGGCCTCTAAGGCGGCGCATCTCGCTCATCTCGCACGGCGCGCCGTCGAACGCGGCGAGGAGGCGACTGCGCTCTGGGAGGAGGCGTTCAGGCTCGACCCGGACAACCTCACGTATGCGCGTGGTCTGGTGCGTGCGCTTGAGGGCGGACCCGTGGATGCGTTTGCGCGTGCGCTTCGTCGCAATGCCGCACTTGAACCCGAGAATGCTGCGCGCGCTGCGCTTCACTATCGAACCGCGCAAGTGCTGGAGCATGCCGACCCGGCAGCGGCGGCCAACGACCTTGAGCATGCGCTTCGACTTGCTCCGGAGCGCGAAGACGTTGCCGACGCGCTCGCACATCTGCTCGTGCGCCTGGGCGACCCGGAGCGTGCGGTGGATCGTCTCCGGCGGGCTGCACACAGTGCGCATGTGCTTGGACATCACGCGCGCGTTGCGCGGCTTCAAGCCGAGGTGCTCAAGGATCTCCCCGCAGCGACGGCCACGCTCTCACGAGCGGCGTCGATCTTCGGCGAGGGCGTGGAGTTGCTCGCGCTTCAGGTTGAGTACCTCGAGCGTGATGGGCAGTACGCCGCCGCGATCGATCATGCGGAGCGGCTCGCGAAGATTGCTGGCACACCGGCCGAGCGGGCCGAGGCGCTCTTCCGCGCAGGTTCACTGGCGCTGCACAAGATGAAGGACGCAGCCCGCGCGGAGCCGCTGCTGCAAGCGCTTCACGCGCTGCACGATGCGCGCGCAACTCCGCTTCTGGCCGAGTCTGCCTTCGTCTTGGAGAACTTTGAGGAGGCGCGCGATCACGCCGCGCAGTGGGCCAATCAGGCGGCGGGCACACCGGAAGAAGGCGTCGCCTGGGTCGTCGCGATGCGCTCCAGCCTCGCGATGGGAGACCGTGAGGGCACCGTGCGCGCGGCCGTCCGTGCCGTCGTTGTGGAGGGCTCAACGGGCCCCGCGCGACAGGCCTTCGCGAAGGTGATTGCGCAGTCGACGGACGACCGGCTGCCTCGCCTCAACGCCCTTGCGCAAGCCCTTCGTGACCACCTGCGCACGCGTCGTGGCGAGGTCGCGACCTACCTCGATCTCGCGCAGCTTCTCGGCAAGGATCTGCAGAAGCCAAGCGATGCTGCCGATGTGGTTATGGAGGGCCTGCGTGGCTATCCGACAGACCTCGTGCTGCGACATGAATACGTGAAGCGCGCGATTGAGGCGGGGCGCGATCGGGATGCCGTGACCTTTGCGGAAAGGCGCATTGCAGAGGCGCCGCTCGCGGTCGAGGCCTGGTCAGACTTGGCCATCTCACTCACGCGCTCGGAGCGCCTGGCCTGGGTGAATACCTCGCTTGCCTTGCTCGGCGTGGACACACGCACGGCCCCTGCGCCACGCGCACGCTGGACGAGCTTTCCCGCGGAGCTCTGTGTCGCGATGACGGATCAGGATCCGGAGGGACCGCTTGTGGGGATCTTGAGCGCGCTGCTTGAGTCGCTTCCCAAGCTCTATCCGGCCGACCTGGAGGGCTTTGGGACGAGCACGCGAGAGAAGCTCTCAACGCGCTCGGGGCATCCTCTGCGTGGGCTCTTTGACCGAGTCGCCGTCGTCTTCGGTGCACCCGCGTTTGAGCTCTTTCTGCATCGTGTGCGTGGCCGTGGTGCGGCCGTCGAGCTGGCCGAGCCCACCTACTTCCTCATGCCTGCGGTAGCCGCAGACCTGCCCGAGGCGGGACAAATCTTCCTCGCTGCGCGCAGCCTCGCGCTTCAGTCCGCACGCCTCTCGATTGTCGACAAGCTCACGCCGCGCGAGCTTGAAATTCTGGTGGCCTCCGCAGTGCGCATCGTGGTGCCTGGCTTCGGCACGGGCCTGACCTCGGAAGACGTCATCGACGATCAATCCAAGCGCATCGCACGTCTTCTCTCGCGCAAGGCCCGGCGGACGCTGGAGGAGTTGGCACCGCGCTACGCCGCGCAGCCCGTGACGGACTACCCCGCCCTCGTCGCCAAAGTGCAGCGCGCTGCGGGCCGCGTCGGCCTCCTGCTCTCAGATGACCTCGCCTCCAGCATCGATGCGATGCGGCGCATTGAACGCGAGGGACAAGGCCAGGACTTCGGCACATTCCTTCGCGCCTCGCAGTCGGCGCAGGACCTCATGCGCTTTCATTGCTCGGAGCAAGCCGTCGACATTCGACGCCGCTTTGGCGGGCTTGGCTGAGCGCCCATCGCTTTCGTTCGCTTCCCAACGAACCCAGTGCAGCAGATTCCCAAAACCCACGACGAGACATGCAGAACGCCAATATCAAGACCCTGATCGACGAGGCCACCATCCAAGCGCGCGTGCGGGAGCTCGGCGCCAAGATCACCGAGGACTATCAAGGCAAGGAAGTCGTCCTAGTCCCCGTGCTCAAGGGCAGCTTCATCTTCGCCGCAGACCTCGCCCGCGCGATCGACCTCCCCGTCTCGATCGACTTCTTCGGCTGCCGTAGCTACGGCGACGGGACCGAGTCGAGCGGTGTCGTGCAGATCACCTACGACCTCACCAAGCCCATCGAGAACAAGCACGTGATCATCATCGAGGACATCGTCGATACGGGCCTCACGATGAAGTACCTGCTGGAGAACCTGACGACGCGTAAGCCCGCCTCGCTCAAGCTCTGCTCGCTCTTGCACAAGCCTGCGCGCACGCGTGTGCCGGTGAACATCGACTACCTCGGCTTCACCATCGAAGACGTGTTCGTCATCGGCTACGGCCTCGACTACGGCGAGAAGCTTCGCAACGTGCCCTTCCTCGGAGTGCTTCAGCCATGAGCGAGGTCGTGACGAGCAAGCGCCTTCAGATGTTTGAGACGGTGCTGGCCAAGGGCTCAACCGACCCCTTTCATCACTACGCGTATGCGATGGAGTTGCGCTCGGTCGGGCGCAAAGACGATGCGCTCCTGGCCTTCGACAAGCTCGCTGTGCAGTTCACTGACTACGTCCCGACGTATCTGATGGCGGCGCAGGTCGCCGATGAACTGGGCAAGCGCGAGGAGGCCCGTAGCTGGGCCGATCGCGGGCTTGTGATCGCGCAGAAGAAGGGCGATGGGCACGCTGCAAGCGAGCTCGCGACCTTCCGCAACACACTTGGTTGAATGCAGCTGAACTGAACCCTTCACGCTCCGAGGAGATACGATGCGCCCTTCCCTTTTGATCCCGCTCTGCCTCCTTGTGAGCGCATGCCCAAACCCAGACCCAACCCCCGACGCGCGCGTTCCGGAGGATGCTTCGAACGATGCGTTTGTGGAGCCGGTCGATGCGGGCAGCGATGCGCCAAGGCCCGATGGTGGGCCCGCGACAGCGCAAACCTTTGGTGCGTTTGGGCCCATCACGGGTGCCGCGGGGCGCGGATCCTTTCGCTTCGGTGCATCGACGGCGGCGACGCAGATCGAGGAGACCAACGAGCGCACCGATTGGTGGGCTTGGACGGCGCCGACCGCCTCCGGTGGCCTTGGACGCGGCGAGTATGTCGGTGAGGCTGTGCGCGGCTTTGCCAACGCGCAGAACGACGTTGCGCTGCTCGAAAGGGCGAACCTCGACGCCTACCGATTCAGCATCGAGTGGGCCCGCATCGAGCCCCAGCGCGACGTGATCGACATGGCTGCGGTCGAGCACTACCGCATGCTCCTCCAGACGCTCCGGATGCGTGGCATTCGGCCGATGGTCACGGTCCATCACTTCTCCAATCCGCTCTGGGTGGACGACCCGCGCATCGACCCGGCGACCTGCGTGGAGACGGCGACGCAGCTCTGCGGCTGGGGCCACTCGGGCCCTGCCATCGTGGCGGAGATGGGCGAGCACGCGGCCTTCTTGGCGACGCAGTTCGGAGGCCTTGTCGATGAGTGGGGCACGATCAACGAGCCGGTGAACTACATCTTCGCGGCCTATGGCGCGGGGCAGTTTCCGCCCGGCCGCACGTGGGCGTTGACCGATCAGCCGCTCTTTCGCACGACCGTCGAGACCTTCGTCGAGGCGCACGTCGCGATGTACCGCGCGATCAAGACGAACGACACCGTGGATGCGGATGACGCCGATGGTGTGAACGCCGCGGTGGGCCTTCCGCTCAGCGTCGCGAACTGGGTGCCTGCGCGTGATGGCGCGCCCTCCACCAACCCGCAGGACATTCGCGCGACCGAGCGGCTGACCTACGTCTATCACTACCTCCTTCCGCAATCGCTGCTCGATGGCACCTGGGACCCAGACCTCGACCCCGCGACCGACAATGCGGTGATGCGCCCTGCATGGGCGGGCACGATCGATTGGCTCGGCGTGCAGTACTACTTCCGCGCGGGTGTGACGGCGCGCCCGGCAGTTCTCTCGCTGCTCAACCTGACGCCGTGCATCCCACCGCTCGACAACGGCGCCTGCTTGGATGTGCTCGCGGAGCCAACCTTCTACGTCCCCGAGATGCGCTACGAGTTTTATGCGCCGGGCTTCTACGACGTCGTGATGGGCTTTCAGGAGCGCTTCGGGATGCGCAACCTGCCCATCGTCGCCACCGAGATGGGCATTGCGACGAACGTCGGGGCGCGTCGCGCGGAGAACGTCGTGCGCATCCTCGAGCAGATTGCGCGCTTGCGTGAGGCGGGCGTCGACTTCCGTGGCTACTACCACTGGTCGCTCACGGACAACTTCGAGTGGGCCGAAGGCTATGGGCCGCACTTCGGCCTCTACAGCGTCGACCGCATGTCCTCGGAGTTCACGCGCACACCCACGCTGGGCGCGACTGTGCTCGGCGAGATTGCGATGTCGCGCTCGCTCACCCCAGCACAGCGCACGACCTACGGCGGGCTTGGCCCGATGACCCCTGAACTTGAAGAGTGAACGACGTGAACGAAGAGACCGAAGTGATCGAAGAGACCGAAGCCGCACCGACGACCTACCTCGCACGCCCCGAGGACGAGCCCGCGGTGCGCGCCTTCTTCGTGGCCGCCGCGGCGTTTCATCGCGCAGCCCCATGGAAGGCCTTCCCGCCGAAGTCGCTCATCGCGATCGACTTCGAAGGCCATGCGAACTTGGTCGCACACGCGATTGGCGATCAGGGTGTGCCTGGGCTTCTGCTCTTCGCCTCGATGGAGGACTTCGGCCTTTACCTTCAAGCGGCACGTGGGCTCGAGGAGCAGATCCCCTCGCATCTCTCGTTCGGCTTTGAGAGCGCGAGCGAGCTGGGTGAGGCGCTGCATGGCGAGATCACGCGGCATGGCTGGGAGGTCGCGGGGCCCGATGCGCTCGCCTCGGTGCTCTGCATCAACAGCGAGGATGCGCGCTACGTCGCGAGCGCAGGCGACTACAAGAAGCTCGCGCTGGCTGCACACGCGCTCGCGAAGTTCGCGCAGGAGAGCGCCGCCGACCTTGCCGCATCGCTGCGCGACGAGGAGCCTGTCGTGCTCGCACGCACCTACGAGGTGAACGGCACGCAGGTCACCGTCACTGCGCCGCATCCCGTCGAGCTCACCTTCGATGGCAGCGCGATCGATGCGTTGATCGACTTCGAGGAAGAGTCCGGCGAGGAACTCGACATCGAGCGCGCCGATGCGCTTCATGATGCGCTGATTGAGGAGTTCGCCGAGGAGGATATCGCCAAGGAGGTCGACCTCGACTGGCTCGGCTTGATGCTCGGTGCCTGTGCGCGCGAGTTCGAGCTGACGGCGGTCTCGGTGGGGCCCGATGAGCTGCGGACGATCCTCCTTGAGGTCATCCCCCGCGAGGTGAAGCCGCCCGCCTCGCAGGCAGGCCCTGCGCTCATCGCGATGCAGTCGTTCTTCATGTTCCTCGCCGAGGCCTACGAGCTTGAGAACGCGGTTCTCTGCTGCGAGATGCTGGCGAAGGATTTCGAGCCACAGCTGCGCATGGCCTTCTCGGCAGCGTCGCGCGCGAAGCCAGCGAATGCGGCGAAGGCCAAGGCCAAGCGCAA